>CAKUHP010000004.1 GCA_934658705.1 uncultured Collinsella sp.
TCCTTGACCTCGGCGTCGGCGATGGTCTCGAAGAGGTTCTCGAGCGTCACGTGCTTCACGCGGCTCTGCTCCTCGATACGGGCTTTGAGCGAACGCTCGTCGGCTAGGGCACGAGCCTCGCGCTCATCCTCGAACACGCGGAACTCGTCGCCGGCGTTGGGGACGGACTGCAGGCCCAGGATCTCGACGGCGTCGGAGGGACCAGCCTCGGTGACGGCGTTGCCCTTAGGGTCGAGCATGGCGCGGACGCGGCCATAGGTGAGGCCGGCGACCAGCGTGTCGCCCACGTGCAGGGTACCGCGGGTCACGAGCACGGTAGCAACCGAGCCGCGGCCCTTGTCGAGCTTAGCCTCGAGGACGTTGCCCGAAGCGAAGGTATCCGGGTTAGCCTTGAGCTCGAGCACGTCGGCCTGGAGCAGCACGGTCTCGAGCAGGTCGTCGATACCGATCTTCTGCTTGGCCGAGATGTTGACGAACATGTTCTGTCCGCCCCACTCCTCGGGAATGATGCCGTACTCGGTGAGCTCCTGGCGCACGCGGTCGGGGTTGGCGCCCGGCTTATCGATCTTGTTGACGGCGACGACAATGGGAACGCCGGCAGCCTTGGCGTGGTTGATCGACTCGATGGTCTGGGGCATGACGCCGTCGTCGGCGGCGACGATCAGGATGACGATGTCGGTCACCTTGGCGCCGCGGGCACGCATGGCCGTAAAGGTGGCGTGGCCAGGGGTATCGATAAAGGTGATCTTGCGGTCGTTGATCATGACCTGCGAAGCGCCGATAGCCTGCGTAATGCCGCCCGCCTCGCCGGCAGCAACGCCGGTGTGACGGATGGCGTCGAGCAGCGACGTCTTGCCGTGGTCGACATGGCCCATGACGGTGACGACCGGGGCGCGGGGCTTAAGGTCGGCGGGATCGTCGTAGAACGAGAAGGTGTTCTCCTCCTCGGGGGTGATGATCTTGATCTGACGGCCCAGGTCGTCGGCGACGAGCTCGACGAGGTCGTCGGACATGGACTGCGTCATGGTGAGCGGCGTACCCAGCAGGAACAGGCGCTTGATGATGTCGTTGGCCGGAACGTCGAGCGCCTCGGCGAGCTCCTGGACGGTAACGCCCTGGGAGACCTTGATGGCGTCGAGGTCCTCGGGGTTCACGCCCTGGGCCAGCGCCTCCTCAATCTTGCGCTCCTCCTGAGCCTTTGCAGCCTCGCGCTCGCGCTTCTCCTTACGCTTCTTGCGGCGACCGGTGGACTCGCGAGAGGCCTCCTCGACGGCGGCACGAGCCTCCTCGAGGACCTTCTCGCGGCTGTACTCCTCGGCCTCGCGAGCCATGCGGCTGTAGTGGTCCTCTTCGTTGTTGTGACCGCCCTTGCGCTTCTTGCCCTTGCCCTGCTTGTCGGGGTTGGGGAAGTCCATGCCGGCAGCGACGTTGTTGCTGGCGTTGGTGCGATGGCTGTGCGGACGGCTCTCGGAGGCGTTGCGCTCGGAGTTGTTGTCGGAGGCGTTGCGATCGTTGCGACGGCCGCCGCGACGGTCATTATTGCCGCCACGACGGTTACCGCGCTCGGCGGCGCGCTCGGCCTTGGCCTTGTCCTCGGCGTCCTTCTTCTCCTTGAGCACGGTCTCCTGCGCGGCGATCTGGTCGAGCAGCGAACGGAAGCGCGAACCGGAGTCGGAAGCGGGAACGGCGCGGCGCTGGGCCTCGCGGGCAGCCTCCTCCTTCTCGCGGGCAAGGCGCTCCTGCTCGGCCTTCTTCTTGGCCTCGGCCTCGGCGCGGGCGGCCTCCTCAGCAGCCTGGGCGGCGGCGAACTGGCGGCGCTCCTCCTCGCGAGCCTTCTCGGCAGCGATGCGCTCACGCTCGGCCTCGGCGGCACGTGCGGCCTCCTCGGCGGCAGCTGCCTGCTCCTCGGCCTGCTTGGCGGCCTCGACTTCCTGGGCGCGGGCCTCGATCACCGAGGCGAGCTGCTTGCGGACCATGGCGACGTAAGCGTCCTCCAGGGCGGAGGAAGCGGACTTAGCGGGAATCTTCATATCGGCGAGATGACCCATCAGTTCCTTGGAGGTCATGCCGAACTCTTTGGCCAGGGTGGACACACGGACTTTTGCCATATGACTTCACCTACCCTTTCTGGCACCTTGGGTGCCTAGAGACTGAACGAGCGTGGGAGATGCGCCGGGACCTGCCCGGCGCGACCGCGCGCTAGATCAGGTCCTCCGCATCATCGAAGGCGTCGGTGTCGTGGACACCGCAGAAACGGGAGCCGGGACGAGCCTGGTTGCGGCACTGGATGCCGTCCTCGGACACGTACTCGCAGCGACGGACGTCCTCGTCCTCCTCGCCACCGATCAGGTCGGCGGCAGGCTCCTCGTGAACGGGAACGTTCTTGAGGATGTCGGCGGCAAGCGTCTCGGACTTGATGTCGATGTGCCAGCCGGTCAGGCGCGCGGCGAGGCGGGCGTTCTGGCCCTCCTTGCCGATGGCGAGGGACAGCTGGTCGTCGGGCACGATGACGCCGGCGTAGGCCTTCTCCTCGTCGATGAGGACGCGGGTGACCTTAGCGGGCGACAGGGCGTTGGCGACGTAGACGGCAGGATCGGCATCCCACAGGATGACGTCGACGCGCTCGCCACGGAGCTCGCCCACGACAGCGCGAACACGGCTGCCCTTGGGGCCGACGCAGGCGCCCACGGGATCCAGGCGGTCGTCGAGCGAGTGGACGGCGACCTTGGAGCGCTGGCCGGGCTCGCGGGCGATCGACTTGATCTGGACGGTGCCCTCATAGATCTCGGGCACCTCCTGCTCAAACAGACGACGCATGAGCTCGGGGTGGGTACGGGAGATGACAATCGGCGGACGGCTGTGCTCGCCACGAACCGGTTGCAGGTTGGAGTTGGGGTCGCGAACGTCGATGATCACGGCCTTGATATGCTGGTTGTGCAGGTAGCGCTCGCCCATCGGACGCTCGTTGCGCTCGTTCTCGTAACGGCGCTGATCGAAGTGCGGCAGCTCGGCCTCGACGCCCTCGCGGATCTTGACAATCGTGAAATCGGGCGTGGACTGCAGCACGGTACCGCTGATGAGGTCACCGATGCGGCCGGAGAACTCCTCGTAGATCTGCTCGCGGGCGGAGTTGCGCACGATGGCGTTGATCTCGGCCTTGGCGTGCTGGGCGGCGATGCGGCTCGTGTTCTTGGGGGTGACGTCGATCTCCTCGAACTCGGTGAAGTTGCCCTCCTCGTCCATGGAATCGTCGATCGGCTCCAGGCGGTAGACGTAGATCTTGCCGGTGGTGCGGTCGATGGTCACCTTGGCGCCCCACTCAAGATGCAGGATCTCGGCATAGCTCTTGGCGAGCGACTGCTCCAGGCGGTCGATCAGGTAGAGCTGGTCGATGTGCTTCTCCTGGCAAAGCTCCATCAGGGCGGACATCATGTCGGATGCTGCCATCTTACTTTCCTTCCTTCGCGGGCTTGAAGTCGTAGGTGGGCTTCAACTTGCACTTTTTAACATCAGAGAAATCGAGGGTGACGGACTCGCCGTCCTCGAGCTCGAGGGTCACGTTCGTCTCGGTGGCGGCGGCAATCTTGCCGGCGTACTTGCGACGGCCCTCGGTAGCGGTGGAGGTGAGCTCACAGTTCTCGCCAACAAAGCGGGCAAAGTCGCACGGGCGGCGCAGCGGGCGCGCCATGCCCGGGCTCGACACCTCAAGCGTATAGCTCGAAGAGATGGGGTCGAGTTCCTCAATCACATCGCCGACCCACTTGGTGTTGGCCGTGACGTCGTTGAGAGACAGGCTCTGACCCTCGGCACCCTCGATACGCACGCGCACGCAGGGGGCCTTGGTGGCGCCCACGAGCTCGACGTCGACGATGTCGACATCGTGCTGGGGAGCGACGGCCTCGAGTGCGTCGATAATCGCCTGCTCGGTCTTGGTCTTGACCATTGCGGCACCTCCGTCCATACAAAAAAGAAGCGGGGCCGAAACCCCACTTCTTTCATTTACAACTTCATTTGCAAGCAAACTATAGCAATACCTGCGCAAACGTGCAAGTACAACGCAAACCCGCAGGTCAGCGCGCCCACAGCTTCTCCACAAGAATAGGACAATTGGACCGATAGTACCGTGCGGAGCGCGCCCGAGAGCGCAAGAACGGGCCATGCGTCCCAATCCGGCGATCCGTTCGGGCCTCAAGGGCGTTCCTCGCCTAGCCCCTATCGCTCAGACTAACGCTAAGGGGCATTTTGTAACAAGTCAGCCGTTCGCCCACGCAACGGCAGACCGTACCAGGACCTCTACGGCAAGGAGGCACCCATGAAACGTCTCGGCACCCTCTGCGCAACCGTGCTCGCCATTGCAGCGTGTTCGTTCGCCCTCGCGGGCTGCGGCAACACGAACGGCAAAACCGGGCCAAGTGAGCCAGATCCCGGAAGCACCGAAGCCGTGGAGGAAACAGAGCCCTCGGAAAGCTTCGATAAAATCAACGAAGACGAAGTCGATCCCCAGGGCCTGGGCCCCGAACCCCAAGAACAGTTTCCCATCGATCTAGAGGCGGATGAGAACATCCATGTCACCTGCGTTGGTAAGGACACCGACGGCTACGGCGACGCCGTGCTGGTCTTTACAGTGACCAATAACACCGGTGTCGACATGATGTTTGGCGATGTGGACTCCTACGCCTACGTCAACGGCAAGGTCCGCGACGTGCGCATGCGCCAGCCAGTCGCCGCGGGCGAGGAGACACAGGCCCTGCTCACCTTTGTCGGCACCTTCGACGACCACGACTTTGATGTGAACAACGACCTCAACGACATCTACCTCAATATTTGGATGTTCGAGGAGGCAACGGGCAACGTCTACTTTAGGGACCTGGTGCACATCCCGTAAAAGGCAGGGCTAGGCTAAGCGGCAAACCGATAGATAAAACGAGGGGCGATCCAACCGGATCGTCCCTCGTCTTTTGCATGTCAGCTTTGCGCGTGACGCTTACTTGACCACCAGGTTGACCAGCTTGCCGGGCACGCAGATGGCCTTGACAACCGTCTTGCCCTCGAGCCACTTGGCGACAGCGGCCTCGGCGGCAGCCTGCATTTCCTCGTTGGAGGCGTCGCGGGCCACGTCAATACGACCACGGACCTTGCCGAGCACCTGGACGACGATCTGCACCGTGTCCTCGATGGACTCGGCCAGGTCAAACTCGGGCCAGGCAGCGGTGTAGGCGTTGCCCTCGCAGCCGAGCGCCTCATGCCACAGCTCGTCGGCCCAGAACGGGCAGATGGGGGCAAGGACGCTCACGATGTCCTTGGCCACGCCGTAGCACAGTGCCTTATCACGGGCAGCGCTCTCAGTGGCGTTGAGGTAGGCGCTCGCGGCGTTGACGAGCTCCATGACGGCCGAGATCGCAGTGTTGAACTGACCGCGATCGTAGTCCTCGGTGCACTTGGCGATGGTGCGGTGACGCTCGCGATAGAGCTTGAGCGCGGCCTCGTCGAGCACGGACTTGTCGAAGGCCACGTTGGCGTCGCCGAACTGGACGAGCTGCCACACGATACGCCAAGCGCGCTTGATAAAGCGGTTGGCACCCTCGACGGCCTTGGGGTCCCAGTCAAAGTCCTTCTCGGGCGGGGCGATAAATAGGATCGCCAGACGCATGGTGTCGGCGCCGTAGGGCTCGATGACCGAGCTCGGGGGCACGACGTTACCCTTGGACTTAGACATGGTGTCGCCGTTCTCGTCCTTGACCATGCCCTGGCACAGCAGGTTGGTGAAGGGCTCGTCCACACTCAGCAGGCCCAGGTCGCGCAGCGCCTTGGTAAAGAAGCGGCTGTAAAGCAGGTGCAAAATGGCGTGCTCGATGCCGCCGATGTAGTTATCGACGGGCATCCAACGGTCGGCAGCCTCGCGGGAGAAGGGCAGCTCGGTGTTGTGCGGATCGGTATAGCGCAGGTAATACCAGCTGGAGCAGGTGAAGGTGTCCATGGTATCGGTCTCGCGCTTGGCCGGGCGACCGCAGACCGGGCAGGTGGTCTCGTAGAACTCCTTGCACTCGGCGAGGGTCTCGCCGGCACCCAGGTCCAGGTTCTCGGGCAGCGTCACCGGCAGCTGGTCCTCGGGTACGGGGACGATGCCGCAGCGCTCGCAGTGGATGGCCGGGATGGGGTTGCCCCAATATCGCTGGCGGGAAATGAGCCAGTCGCGCAGACGGAACTCGACCTTACGACGACCGCAGCCCATGGCCTCGAGGTCAGCAACGATTGCAGCCTCTCCCTCGGAGTGCTTGCCGCCGCGCATACCGGTGTACTTGCCGGACTGGACGAGCGTGCCCTCGGCAGCATGGGCGCAATCCCAGTCGACGGTCTCGGCATGGAAGGTATCGATGGTCTCGCCGCTGGCCTCGACGGCAGCGCGGTCGTCATCGTCCAAGATGATCGGCACGATCGGCAGATCATACTTGCGTGCGAACTCAAAGTCGCGCTGGTCGCCGCAGGGAACGGCCATGACGGCGCCGGTGCCGTAGTCGGCAACAACGTAGTCGGCAACCCACACGGGGACCTTCTCGCCGTTGACCGGGTTCACCACGTAGCGGCCGGTAAAGGCACCGTGCTTCTCGAGGGTGCCCTGGGCACGCTCGACGGCAGAGATATGCTTGGAGTCCTCGACGATCTTGGTGACGGCCTCCTCGTACTCCGTGCCCTCGACGAGCTCGTGCAGACGCGCGTACTCGGGAGCCAGGACAAAGAAGGAGACACCGAAGAGCGTGTCGGCTCGCGTGGTGAAGACGGTGATCTTGCCCTCGTCGCCCTCGATGGGCTCGCCATCCTGGTCGCACAGGGTAAAGTCGACCTCGGCGCCCTCGGAACGACCGATCCAGTTGGCCTGCATCTGCTTGACGCGCTCGGGCCAGCCGGGGAGCTTCTCCAGGTCGTCGAGCAGCTCCTGGGAGTACTCGGTGATCTTGAAGTACCACTGCTCCAGGTCGCGCTTCTCGGGCTCGGTGCCGCAGCGCCAGCACTTGCCCTCGGTGACCTGCTCGTTGGCCAGAACGGTCTTGCAGTTAGGGCACCAGTTGACCGGGTTCTTCTTGCGGTAGACCAGGCCCTTTTCCCACAGCTTCTCAAAGATCCACTGACCCCAGCGGTAGTAGTCGGGGCTGCAGGTCTTGACCATGCGATCCAGATCGTAGGAGAAGCCCATGCGCCTCATCGTGGCGAGCGCCTGGTCCATGTTCTTGTACGTCCAAGCGGCAGCCTGCGTGTTGTGCTTGATGGCGGCGTTCTCGGCGGGCAGGCCAAAGGCGTCAAAGCCGATGGGATGCAGCACGTCGTAGCCGCGCATGCGGGCCTGACGGGCCATGGCATCGCCGATGGTGTAGTTGCGCGCGTGGCCCATGTGCAGGTCGCCCGACGGATACGGGAACATCTCGAGCACGTACTTCTTGGGCTTGCTGGCGTCGGTGTCGACGGCAAAGAGGTTGGAGTCCTCCCAGGCCTTCATCCACCGGGACTCAATGGCCTGCGCGTCGTAGGCAGGGATCTCGTCCTTATGATCTGTGCAATCGCACATATCAGCTCCTTTAATCTTTAATGGGGTCGGTCGGCTTAGCTTTATTCGCTACTGCGGACAGTCCTGCGCAAGACGAAGAGCACATCAAGTGCTCTTCTTTGCGTGCGGAACTTGTAGCGAACAAAGCTAAGCCGCCCGACCCTAAGGTTGACTCGACTGATGATAGCAAATACAACAAGCGAGATGCCTGCAACTTGCAGGCATCTCGCTTTATCTTAATAACGTGGTTGATACTTAACCACTATTTGTTACCCATCCTAGCGTGGACGGGTTTTCCATGTGCCGCAGATTGCCGTGAAAGAGGAGCGCCGCGTACTTAGGTACGCAAGCGACGGTTTGAACGACAAGGTGCGGTGCTTGGGAAAGCCGCTTAGCGGTAGGAGACGCTCTGCTGCGAGTCCTTGACTACTACATCGTGGGCGCCGCCTTCGACGATGGAGGTCGAGCTGACCAAGGTCAGGCGTGCCTTTTCCTGGAGTTCGGGGATCGAGAGGGCGCCGCAGTTGCACATCGTGGACTTGACCTTGTAGAGCGTGCCGCCCACGCCGTCCTTGAGGGAGCCGGCGTAGGGAACGTAGGAGTCGACGCCCTCGACGAAGCTGAGCTTCGCGGCGCCGCCCAGGTCGTAGCGCTGCCAGTTGCGGGCACGCGCAGAACCCTCGCCCCAGTACTCCTTCATGTACTGGCCGTTGACGTTGACGCGCTCGGTCGGGCTCTCGTCGAAGCGGGCGAAGTAGCGGCCCAGCATCATAAAGTCAGCACCCATGGCAAGGGCAAGCGTCATGTGGTAGTCGTAGACGATGCCGCCGTCGGAGCACACGGGCACGTAGATGCCGGTCTCCTCGTAGTACTCGTCACGAGCACGGCAGACGTCGATCAGCGCGGTGGCCTGGCCACGGCCGATGCCCTTGGTCTCGCGGGTGATGCAGATGGAACCGCCGCCGATACCGACCTTGATGAAGTCGGCACCGCAGTCGGCCAGGAAGCGGAAGCCCTCGGCGTCGACGACGTTACCGGCACCGACCTTGACGTCCTCGCCGTAGTTGGCGCGGATCCACTCGATGGTGCGCTTCTGCCACTCGCTGAAGCCCTCGGAAGAGTCGATGCACAGGACGTCGGCACCGGCCTCGATGAGCAGCGGCACGCGCTCGGCATAGTCACGGGTGTTGATACCGGCGCCGACCATGTAGCGCTTGTCGCCATCGAGCAGCTCGTTGGGGTTGGTCTTGTGGCTGTCGTAGTCCTTGCGGAAGACGATGCCCATGAGGTGATCGTTGTCGTCGACGATGGGCAGGGCGTTAAGCTTGTTGTCCCAGATGACGTCGTTGGCAACCTTGAGGCTGATGTTCTTGTCGCCCACGATGAGCTGCTCACGCGGGGTCATGAACTCGGAGACCTTCTTCTGGTGGTCATCGCGGCTGGGGCGGTAGTCACGGCTGGTGACGATACCCAGGAGCTTGCCCTTGGGGGTGCCGTCGTCGGTGACCGGCATGGTGGAGTGACCGGTCTTCTCCTTGAGCTCGATGACCTGCTCCATGGTCATGTCGGGGGTCAGCGTGGAATCGGACTGGACGAAGCCGGCCTTGTGATCCTTGACGGCCTTGACCATGGCGGCCTCGGACTCGGGGGTCTGGGAACCGTAGATGAAGGACAGGCCGCCCTCGGTAGCGAGCGCGACACCCATGTCGACGCCCGAGACGGACTGCATGATGGCGGAAACCATGGGGATGTTCAGGGTGATTGCCGGCTTCTCACCGCGCTTGAAGCGGGTTAGCGGCGTCTTAAGAGAGACGTTGTTGGGGATGCACTGCGAGGACGAATAACCAGGGACCAGCAGATACTCCGAAAACGTGTGGGACTCACCGGGAAAGAACGTAGCCATGTTTCTCCTTTTTCCATGCGACCGGTCGGCTGCAGGCCTCGTAGGACCCAGCCCAACCTTGGGCGCCCAATACTGGGGAAGTATCTTAGCGCACTTTGACTGCTACAATGCATGATTTAAGAAGAGCACACGAGGGTTTGACGCAGGCTTTGCGTTTGCCCAGCAAACACTTTAGCGGGGAGACGTGGAGCGCATGGAGTACAAGACGACGGCAAAATTGGTCATTCAAGCGTGCGACAAAGACCTGCCGGGCGTCTTCGGCCACGGTTGCGTCTTGCTGCTGCAGGGCATCGCCCGCGAGCACTCGCTCAACCGCGCCGCCAAGAGCATGGGCATGGCGTATTCCAAAGCGTGGCGCATTGTGAATGAGGCCGAGGGGCAGCTGGGCTGCAAGCTCATCGAGCGCGACGGCGCCCGCGGATCCACGCTCACCCCCGCCGGCGAGCGAGCCATAGCGGTCTACGAGGAGCTGCAGACCGACATCAACGACGTCATCGCCACCAAAGCCGACGCCCTCATCGCCAGCATCAACGCAAAGTAGTCTATTTGGTCTGATTATTGATCCGCCGCACGAACGAATTAAGACGCGCGCCATAAAATGGGCCTATCTACTACGTTTAGTTGAACACCCTCGACCACCCCAGATTTCTTGAAAACAAAACCGCTGGTAGACAGCTTGCCAGTTTTCAAAAAAGGCAGGTATGGTCGACCCCTAAGGGTTAAACGTAGTAGATAGGCCGTTTTCGTGGCGCAGTCCCCCACGGCCCAGTCCCAAAGTAGCTAAAAAAGCCCGTCCCAAAAAGACTACCCCGAGACAAGCCCCAAAATAGCTAGTTACGGAGGGCGTTGTCTAGGGCGTCGGCTACGATTAGGGGGTCGTCGGTGCCGGCGAAGAGGCGGATGGTGGTTGCTTGCTTGCCGCGTGGGGCTGAGAGGCGCGTTGTTGGGCCGCCGGCGGGTGATGTGCGAAATGTATCCGGAAGCATACTGAAGAATTTGCCCGCGGTACGTCCCGTCAGGTCAAACTCCACTGCCGGACCAAAGCCGTGCTCGAGGATTCCCGTCGCGGCGGCGTGATCGGGATGCGAGGTCAGCCCGGGATAGCGCACGTTGCACACTATCTCATTCGCAGCCAAATATTCAGCCAGCGCACGGGCGCGATCGAAGTGCGCTTGCATGCGGTCGCCGAGCGAGGACAACCCGCGCTCTAGCACCCCGGCCTCATCGGCGAACAGGTCGAGCGCGGCCAATCCGCACCCCTCGAGCAGCGCATGCGCGCACTCGGCCGCAGAATCCACGCGATGGCGCTTGAGCTGCGAGCGCGCGACCGACGCCGCCACAAGCTTGCGCGGCGCCTCGCCGGCGCACACGCGATCGAGTGCCTCAAGCGACAGCATGGCACCTAGACGTAAAGAATCACAGCCAAAGAAGGAAGCCACGGTGTTATCCACCACGAGCAGCGCATGAGCTTCGCGAGCCGCACGCCCCAGCGCGCGCAGATCGGGCACGCGAAGGCCAAAGCCACCGATGGAGTTGACGAACCACCATAAATGCGGGCCCTCGGCATTAAACGAAGCGTCATAGCCCTCGGACGCGGCGGCAAACGCCGCAACCGACGGCTCCTCCACCAGGCGCACGTCGCAGCAATCAAAGCCACAAGCAAACACATCGGCAAAGTCATCGGCAAACACAACCAAGCGATCGCCGGGGCGCACAATCTCCAGCTGAGACAGCGCCGCCGGCACATGCGGCGCCGCAAGCAACCGCGCCTCACGCACGCCGGCCCTCAAAGTCCAGTCCTTTTCTAGCTGTTGGACATCCACGTTAGCCATGGTACTCACCGTTGTATTGAATCAACGTCAGGTCCTCAACGCCGTCGAGCGCGCGAATGGCGTCCGCATAGGGCATATCCACGCCGTCCGAGAACACCTCCACGGCCATCTCAACTTTGTCGCCGCGCATGGTCTTGGACTTCACCGTAAACTTGGTGCGGCCAAACGCGCGCACGATATCGTCGCCGGTGGTCTGGCCCGTATAGTGGATGACCATCATGTACACGCGGGCCTTGTCCTGGTGCGTAGCGAAGCCGGCGATCATCACCACGATGACTACAGCCGTCAGCCCCACGAGCGCGTACATGCCGGCACCTGCCGTAATGCCCGTGGTAATGGCCCAGAACAGATACAGCAGGTCGAGCGGGTCCTTTACCGCTGTACGATAACGCACGATGGACAGGGCACCGACCATACCGAGCGAGATGACCACGTTGGTCGAGATCGCGAGCGTAACCATACAGGTGAGCACGCACATACCCACAAGCGTCACGGCAAAGCTGCGCGAGTACACCACGCCGGTAAAGAAACGCTTGTACACGTAATAGATCAGGATGCCCATGGCGAGCGCCACGAGCAGCGACAGACCGATCTTGGCAGGGTCGACCTGGCCAAACGCCTCCAAGACGGAGTTCTTAAAGAAGTCCCTGGTGCTCATGGTCTACATATCCCCTCGGTTCTCAAAATCCGATTCCCAATAGCTAAAACCGCGAAGGTAGGCGGTCTTTTCGTAACACAGGCAGTACTTAGAGACCGCAGTGAGTTCGGCTGCACCCGGCGGCACCATATCGCGCACGAGCTGCGGGCAGAACTCGGTAAACTTGACCTCCATTACCAGCTTGCCCGGTTCCAAGACCGGCAGGGCGGGCAGCGTCGCGTCAAAGATATCGAAGCTCCCCACCGCGGCGCGCACGTTCATGTCAAACGTAATGCGCACGGTGCCCTCGTCCATCACCCACGGCTCGCGCTCGTAATCCACAATGGTGCGCGGGCGCATCATATTGCAGATGCACTCGATGTAAAACTCGCGGCACAGCTGGTGTGGACTGCGCAGCAAAAAGTCGTAGTCGCCAGCCAGGATCTGCTCAAACTCGCCACGCGTGAGCGGCGCGTCCTCCTTATAGATCCAGCTGCCGTACTTCTTTTTGCGCTCGAGCTTAATCACCTTGTCACCGCCGTTATAGATGCGCACACGATACTTTTTGCGCATCAGGATGCCGGCGTCTTTTTCCTCGTAAGCCGAGTTGCAGTAGTCATCGAAATACAGGCTGCGAATGGTGTAGCCGCCCGCCTGCGCATGCTTGTCCAGCTTAAACACCGGGGCCATGCGACAGGCAAGCGCGGCATGCTCGCCCTCGTTGATAAGGTACTTGAGCTCGTGGCGATAGCGCTCCTGCGTAGTGCGCGCAGGCAGGGCCGCCAGGCGCTCAAGCAGCGCGCTAGCCCTCCTCATACGTGTCCTCCACGACCTTGCCGCCGTCTTGCACGTAGAAACACTTCATGCCGTACCGCTTGCCATCGTCGGTCACGTAGTAATCAAACGCATCTTGCATAAAACCATCGGAGTTGGTGGCGCGCACGCGTACAAAGTACTGGCCGGCATCGGGCGCATCACAGGTCACCTCGGGCAGCAGCACGTCCTCAGCCTTAAAGACCACGTCGGCTATGGCGTAGTCGCGCGCCAGCTCCACGGTGTAGCGAATGTCGCGCGCCTCAAAGTCGTACGCGGCGTCCCAGTTAACGCGCAGCTTACCGTTGTCGATCTGCGGCACGCCTATGTAGAACGGCATGGGCTTCTTATAGCTCTCGCGATAGCTCTTGTAGTTCTCTTCGATCTCGGAGGGGATCGCCGCGGCGATCTGCTCGTACTCATCCTTGGTCACAGGCAGATGGTCGATATCGGGAGACGCAAATACCAACGACTCGGTCACTTCGCGGTAATGCTTGATCATCTTGGTCAAGCGCTCCTCGGTCAGGTACGAGCGCACGTCCTTGACGGCGTCGTCGAGCTCGCTGCGGAACGACTTACTCTTTAGAGCGCGCCTGAACAGAACATTGACCCAGTAGTTGCTAACGCCGCGCTCCCAGCTCGAATAATCCGTATGATCGTGGAGCTCGAGCTCACGCTTGCGAAGCATACCGTCGTTATCCCAATCCAAGAAGTACCAGACCTTGGAATTGAGTGGGCTATACAAGTAGAAGTTGCGGTTCTGCGTGTCGCAGTTGCCCGTCAGGAGCTGAAACGCCAGCCAATAGACCAGGTTCTCGGTATCGAAATACTCGGCAAGCACATCGTCGATTTTTTGCGAATCATCGTTGAGTGCATCGAGCATCTCAATGAGCTTCGAGTGGTCGGAATCACCCTTCGTTTCCAGCAAATAATCAAAATCTGCCTGGTTGAACGTCGGATCATCGGCCATTTTGATAATGTCCTTGTAGCGCTCAAACTCAAAGTTATTCACCTTATACAGGTGCCCGCTCTTATCGAGCCCATGTGCCTTAAGCGCCGTCTTGTTAAGCTGCTCCACCTGCGTAAACAGGCCGTAGTCCTCAAAGGTGTCGTTAGATTTTTCGGTCTGGTCGCACACCCACAGGTGCACAAACTGCGTGCGTAGGCCCATCATCTGCGGGATACCGCGGATAAGGTCATAGGCCATCTTATTGCGAAAGCGCAGGCCCTCACTCATATGCTTGTTGAGCGCGATGGAACGCTGCTGTCGCCAGGTACCTTTTCCGCGCTTAAGCTCAACCTTATAGTTCTTCTGAACGCCCTTACTCGAGGACTGACCACGCACCTGCACGGTGGCGTTGGGCGCTTCCTCGCCGTAACCGACCTCCCCCGCCACGGGACCTTTATCGTCGCCCGGCTGCAGTAGACCCAAAACCTGATAGCGCTCGACATCCATAGCCTGATAGTCATACACCGAGTAGGTGTTGATCTCGGCCCACGAATGATCCGTGTTCTCGGAGCTGTTGCCGCGAGAGACCGTCAGATACATGCACACGATGCCCGAATCGTCGTAGACCTCGTACAGGTCGTCCTTATCGCGCAGGTGCTTGGTATCGCTGGATGCATCGGCCTTTTTAATCTTGCCCTGCTTCTTGGCCTTTTTGGTCGAGGAATCGTCCTGCGACGAGCAGCCCGAAAGCAGCAGCGTGCCGGCAGCCGCCTCGATCAGGCGGCGACGCGATATCATCCTATCGGTCATCAGGACCTCCCCAATGTTTTAGATACACGCGAACCACCGTGCGCTCAAACGCGCCATGCGGTTCGCCTTCAAGACGCCGCTCCCCGTAGCGCTGCTCGGCACGATCGAGCATGCGCCCCAGCTCCGTAAACCAACCCGTCTTGTCGGTCGCCACAATGGGCTGCTGACTCAGGATACGATACGGCAAGTTGGCAGTATAGGCATCGAGCCGCATCAGCGCCACGACAAAAAACACCGCCGCGCCCAGCAAAAAGCCAAAGCCGTAAAACTGCTGCGGAAAAAACTGCGAGACAACCGTTGCCAGCCCCGCCACGCCCGCGAACAGCCCCGAGGCCAGCACGGCGCCTTTATAGTCGGTAAAGTACAGCAAGATGAGCAAAATCGTGTTGCCCACAGCATACAGGCCATAGCCCACACACAGCGTGCGGAAATACCCGTGCATCAAGTTGTTAAAACCGAGCGGCAGGGCCGAAAGCACCGTGGTCTCGAGCGAGATCACCGCCGCCGTCACAAACAGCTGCTTGAGCGCGCAAAACCGCAGTTCTCGGTTGAGCGTGGCAAGCATCTCCTCCTCGGCCACCATGATGTCGCCCACCACGCCGCCGTCGTTAAACAGGCTGTAGTACTCGCGGTAGCGCGGATAGAAATTGACCTCGACTGACACCACAAAGTTGACGGTCGTGACGAGTATCGTCAAAAAGGCGATGAGTGCCGGAACGTCGTGGTAGGGCGCGCCGTAAAACAGCCCCTTAACCTGCACGCCAATCGGTCCTGCCCAAATAATGACCAGATGCGCAAAGAGACCCAAGTTGGTGAAGAGCCCCGTGAGTGCGAGCGGCATAAACTGGTCGAGCCAATGCAAAAAGCGCCAGGGGCTGCAATCGCTCTGCGGAAAAAAGCCGTACAGCAGCACGACGTCCCAAATGAGCATGACCCCGTAACCCAACGCAATGCTCGCAAGCAGGCCCTCGACGGGCGGCAGGCCCAGCGCTAGAGCCCCCAGAGCGCACAGGCACGCCACCGCGATCGCAGCCACAAAGCTACACAGAATGCCCTGATAGTCCTTGATGGCCGTGAGGTAGCTCATGCCGTTCCAGTTGACAATCATGATGTTGAACAGGAACAGGCACAGCAGCCCATGCAGCAGTGTGGCGCCCGAGAACAGCAGAAAGATGCCGTAGAGCACGGTACCCGCGACGAGCATGATGGCATTGGAGCCCCAAAACGAAGGCAGGATCTCGTCCTCGCGCTCGGCAAAGAGCATATCGGCCAAAAAGCGCGTGACCGGCATGGAGAAAAAACTCGTCAGCACGAGCGAAGCCAGCAGCGTGTACGTCACCATGCACACCAGCAGGTCTTGGTTGGCACGGTCCACGCCCCACGCGCCGCACAGCATCAGAATGCCCACCTGCAGCAACACGCCCAACAGCATGGGGCCCGTGCACACAATGCCGGCGTAGCCATAGGCGCGCATCGTCGCAAACAGGCCCTTGCGCTTAAACAGGCGCTTGAGCTCAAATCCAATTCCAGCCATGGGCTACGCCTCCTTCCGCGGCAGGTCGAACGCGCGGGCCGTCTCGTCGTAGAGCGCGCGGTAGTTGGCGAGCATCTGCTCGTGCAGGTAGTAGGTCGCCACGCGGCGCTGGCCGCGCTCCCCCATCTCCAGCCGGCGGGCACGGCTCGCGCACATGCGCTCCATGGCGTCGGCCAGGCCCTTGCGATACATGGGCGGGCTCACAAAGCCGGCCACGCCAAAGTCGTCGCCGGGCGCGCCCTCCAGCAGCTCGCGACAGCAGCCGACCTCGGTCGTCACGCAGGGGCGACGCGCGGCGAGCGACTCCAGCACGCTGAGCGGTTGGCCCTCGGAGATACTCGTCAGGATCGTAAAGTCGAGCTTTTGCATATACTCGACCACGTCCACGCGGCCGGTAAAGATCAGATCGCGCACGCCCAGGGTATCGACGAGCGCATGGCACTCGGCTGCATATTCCTCGTCATCCACACCGCCCATAATGTGCAGGCGCACCTGCGGCAGCCGCTCGTGCAGCTCAAAGAAGGCGTAGATCATGGTCTTAACGTCCTTGATGGGCGCCAGACGCACCACCGCGCCAATGTCCACCCAGCCGTCATCGGGCTTGAGGGGAATGCCCTTAAAGCGGTCGAACTGGATGCCGTTGGGAATGACCAGGCATTTATCGGCGTCGCAGCCCATGTCGATCTGCGTCTTGCGAGCGTTATGGAACAGGCTCGTCACGCGGAAGGCGCGGCGGTAGATTTCCTCGGACAGCACGTAGAAAAAGCGAATCCAGCGGTCCTTAAACGACGGCACCACCCAGTCGGCGCGAATGATCTCTTCCTCGCGCTCGCGGGTGTAGATGCCGTGCTCGGTTAGCAGCGCCGGCGCGTTGTGTACGCTCGAGCCCAGACAGGCAAGCAGGCCGCCGTAGCCGGTCGAGATCGCGTGATACACGTCTGCCACCGGCACCTCACTGCCCAGCAGGTACAGCACGGGCAGCAACATGGAGCGCATGGTGTGGAAGGCATCGGCAAACGGAACGTAAGGGTACTCGGCCAGGCACACGTCGCGGAAGATGTCCATAAACGTGCGGCTCTGCAAAAACGAGAGCGGGTGCACGCGACGGCGCTGGAAGATATCGAACAGCACGTCCCAGTCGGGATTGGACAGCGATACCAGACGGCGCAACGCCTCGCGTTCGCGGTCGTTAAAGCTGGCTTCGTGCTGCTCGCCCGTAAGACGCAAGGCATCGTCCAAAAACACCTCATGCACCTCGACGACGTTGCCAGGCAGCTCGTAGACAAACTTACCGCGGTCGGCGGTATGCGCGCCAATCACCCAGAGCACAAACTCGTGCTCGGGCATGGATTGGATATAGCCGTGCATCCAGGTGGATACGCCGCCGTGCACATAGGGGTAGCAACCCTCGAGCACCAAGCAGATTCTCATCAGTCGCCACCCTCCTTGCGCTCGATTGTCACCGTTTTGTCCGTCGCCTTGACCAGGTACAGGTTTCCTGTCAGATGCGTGATCTCGCCACCCGTGACCGCACCCGGCTCGCCGTCGTTGGCGCGGAACATAAGCCACGCCTCGTCATGGAAGTTGCCCAGGTTGAGCGTCCAGGCATCGTCGCTCGTATCCACGCTCACCGTCACGGACGAAAAGCGCTGGATGGCGCCCGAGCACTCCGATGCCGTCTGGTGCCGCAGGTCGGGCGCGGACGTGGTAAGCCAGTCAAGATAGTCGGTCAAGCCTCCCTTGTAGACCTCCCAGCCCTCCTTGGCGCCTCGATCGGGATCCAGCAGGTCATCCGGGTGCATAAAGTGTGTGCTCACATAGTGCATGTTGAGCTCGGACACCGCAGCCAGACGCATGTAGGTATCGTCGACCATGCCGCCCGAGACAATGCGCGGCTGCTCCACGATGCCATCGCTCGACACGCCAAACTCTTGCACATAGGGCAGATCGGTGCCGTCATCAAAGTACGTGCTCGCGATAGTTTTAATGCGCGGAACATCGACGCCGATGATCTTGCGCGCGCGAGCCGAAAGGATATTCGACGGCGGCACATAGACCGAACCGTGCGCATTGGGCAGGACCTCGTCTTGGAACGCGATGAGCTCATTGAGCGCCGCGACGAGCGTGTCCTTGTTCTTCCAAGTATTGTAGTCATACAGCGTGCCATAGTCGGTATCCGAGAGCACCAGCGGCTGATGGTTGTAACCATGAAAGCCCAGCTCACCGCCCATTTGCAGCAACATGCCGCCAAAGTAGCGAAACTGCGTGGTATCCGACTGACGCACCGGCTCGACCTGATTGACCACGTCCTCGTAGTTCTCGATCATCGCGCCTGTGTAGCGAATGTCGTACTTCTGCGCGAGCTTTTGCAGATCGGGCCACCAGACCTTGGTATAAAAATCGGCAATGGAAAGGCCGTAGTCACGCTTGATGTAGGTACCGTCGCCCGATGGCACGGGACTGGGAAAGTCGTCCAGGTAGAACACAGCGCTGTTGATGACCGGATAGGCCGTGGCATCACCCAACAGGCTTATGGCCGAAGCATAGAACCCACGCATGACCTTGTCGTAGATGCCAATATTGCACACCACGGTATGCCCGCTGCCGCATTCGTTGGACCACACGAGTGGCGCACCCGTATCGCCGGTTTTGGCCCACACATGCGCCGTCTCGCTCAACGAAACCAGCAGCGACGATTTAAAGGGGTCCGAGAACTCGTAGCGTTGGCGCCCGCCAATCATAAAGTCCTTACTCGGAACGACGCTCTCGGCCGTGGTGTACTCATACCCCACGGTATCGATGCCCAGCTTGGGCGCAATCGCCTGCAAGTAACCGGAGTTCTCCGGGGTCATGGCGAGCATCAGCGAACCGCCGGCGCTCACCCAACTCATAAGGTCGGTCAGGTGCGTGCCCAGCGCGTCGAGTGAGGGCATCAGCACGATCACGCGATCGAACGACTTAAGCGAGGGAATCGCGCCCGCACCGTCGGTGGTGATATCCACGTCGCGGTGGGTGATCTTCATATCGAGCAGAATCTGGTCGAACTGATCCTTGACATCCTCGACGCCAGTCTGGTCCGAGTCGCTAATGACCAGGCACGTAGGCTTTTGGCCAAAGATTGCTGAGGTTGCGGGCGTGGCATCGGTGGCAGCAAGCATGCCCAGCTTGTGTTGCCCGGCGCCGTATTGCACGCCGGCGCGCTCAATCAACAGCACGGCGGCCATGGCGATAAAGACCGACCACACCACGAGCAGCCCCATCCAGCGAAAATGGCCCGCACGGTCGCGGACATGTTGCACCACGCTCATCGGGCCTCCTCCCCATCGCGCCAAAACGCCAGCTTCTCGCGGTTGTCGGCACTCAAATACACATGCTGATTGTCGATTGCGTCGAGCACCAGCTGCACGGCCTCGCCATCGCGGCGTGCCACGGCAAGTCGCAGGCAGAGCATCCAGGCTTCCTGTTCGTCCGGCGCATCGGCCACAAGCTGCGTTGTCACGGCCTCGGCCTCGTCCAACTCGCCCACATCGGCCAACGCCGTTGCATAACGAATGCGCAGCGCCGTCCCGTCTTCGCGCTCACAACGACGCGCGAGCAGGCGAGCATACTGCTGGCGCTGAATCTGCGCCACACGGCCCTCGGCAAGACCAGAGGCCAAATAGTCGCCAAGGTAGTCACAGTACTCATCCAGGTTTTGCGCACTGGGATCGGCCTTAAACGCACGCTCCAGCTGCTGCAGCTTAAGGTCGGACTCCCTGGAGATCTGCGCCACAGCCGTTGCGGCATAGTGCGCGACCTCAACATCGTCGTTGAGCTTAGCGGCCTGGAGCTGTGCCAAATAGGCGCCCGGGTCCTCGGTGAGCATAGAGAGCATAAGGCGCCGGCGGTCGCCCGCGTCGTTGACGATGAGCGCCTCCTCGAACGGCACCACGCCGGCATCGGCCTCGCGGCCCTGCACCAGCACACCGCGGCGTATATCGTCCTTTAAGCGCAGCGATTCCAGCGTGCTGGCACAAGACGCATCGCCAAAAGCCCGGCCACGCGCGCAGAGCAGCAGCACCAGCAAGGGGCCCCACAGCGGAACGAGCACTATTACGGCAAGCATGTGCCCGCGGACCGGGAGCAAGCCTAACTTCATGAGCGTCCAGAGCACCAGGCACACCAGCGCGTGGATCAGCAATAGCAGCACGGCGATAACAAGCGAGATCAAGCAACATCCCCCTCGCCATCGGAGCCGGCGGGAGCAATCTGCCGCAGCAGGGCCACAACGCCCTCGCCGTCGACATGTTCAACGGCAATATGCTTGGAGGCCAAACGTGCGCTAATAATGGGCAGGTCGGCCTCGATGGCCTGGCGCATGAGCAAATAAAGCGTGTCGTCGACCAGGCCCGCGGCATCGCTCTCGCGAATCGCCGATCCAATCGCCCCGACCAGCTCGCCGACAGGCTCCATCTCCGGCACCACGCGCAAAAGCAAAAAGCTCCCCATCTTGCTGTCCGCAAGCGCCTGCTCGGTAGCAAGCTCGCGACCAAAGGCGTCCTGCTTAAGCACACGCGTGCCTGCAATGCAGCGTTTATCCTGCGCCACGGCCTCGTAATCGAAGGCGCGACCCAGCGCGCTTTCCACCAAGCCGCACAAAATACGAAAGAGGTTTTGATAATAGAGGGTCATTTGGCCCTCGGCCACGCGGCGCACAAATACGAAGATCGCCGGCGCCCCGTCGCGCTCCATCACGTACGCGAACATGGGCAGCCCCGGTACCAACTTGCGGTTCACCCACAGGCCCGAGTGGTCCACGCCCTCCATCATGGCCTTAAGATCGTCGAGCGCCAACGAGCGCAGCGCATCGCCAGAAATTGCCGGGCTCGCGGCGACTAGGCGCGTAAACGCCTCACCCGAAACGTGGTAGATCGTCACCGTGTCGTTTTCCAAAATCTCGCCGAGCAGCTCGCAGCACTTGCGGTAGATATCGCGCGGGTTGAGCACATCGAGCTCCTGCGTCACGGCGAAAATCTTGCCAAAGCTGTCGTGGCGCCCCACAATCTGCCGCTTGTATGCCTGTTTATCCTCGACAGCGTCGTGGTAGAGCCGGCCCAAAAAGTCGTTGCGGTTGCGCACGAGCTCGTTCTCGGCGCGCTCGGCCTTGAGCGCCTCGCGGTTGCGCAGCTGCACATAGCCGCACACGGCACCCACCACAAAGTAGGCGATAAACGGTAGCCAGTTAGAGGGCTCGTAGAACAGGCCCTGGAAGGTGTAGCCATACTGGGTAAAGTAGCTCGCGGCCAGGCCAATCGAAGCCAGCAGTGCCGCGACCAGGCCAAAATCGAGCCCGTAAAGCGTGCCGATCAGCACCACATACAACAGGCGATAGTCAAGCACATTAAGCTGAGCCGATTGCGAAAACACCCGCTCCAGCACCTCAAAGAGCACCCATGCGAGCACGGTCTCCATGCACATGACGGGCAGCGTATGCTCGCGCATGCGGTCGATGGCATGGTGCAGCGGATGGCGCTTTCCCGCGCGGGATTGCTCCCAGCGGGCATGTACGGTTGAAAGATCGGTGAGCACGTCGTAGCGCTGGAACCAGCCATAGCGCTTGCGGATGGCATCACTCGGCGTCACGGAGGCTTCCGCGTCGTCACCATAGGTTACCTTGAGCCCCGGGAACAGGCGTTTTAGGGCCCCGCCCAAATCGCCCAACGTGTGCGCAAAGCTATCCGCAACGCCGAGCTCCTCAAACGCAGGGTCCCAGCTATCGAAGATGCGGCGCACCAAGACAGCCAACTCCTCGGCGCACAGGGCCTGGAGCGGCGAATCCGCGCTGTTCTTGAGCGCGAGCGAGCCATGCGAACAGGCTTGGAACAACGGCACCAAAAACGGATCGTTGAGCGCCGGCGAGGCGGTGTACAAATAGGGCACGCGCAGAATCTTGGCCTGGATGCCGTCGTGGGCTGCGTAGTAGCGGCAAAGGTCGTTGGCGGCGTGGGCGATAATGCCCTTGCCGGTTTGCCCGGCGGCATCGACGTCGCCATCGGCACCCGCCGGCCCGGTAACAAACAGCAGTTGGATCTGGCGACCCATGCAGGCGCGAAAGACAGAGCGCAACAGCTCGATGTCGCCAAAGGTCTCGGTATGCGGCGTAAGGTAGGTAGAAAGGTAGACTACGCGATCGAACTCGTAGGCCTGGTCCAGGTGCTGCAGCAGCTCGTTCCAGGACGAGGGAGCCGGCGACCCGTCGCGCTGGGCATCCTGCGCGGCCACGACCTGCACATGGTCCCCCGGGAACGCCTTGGCACAAAAGTCGTCATCAACATACGAAGTATTGCCAACAACCAGCACTTCCACCGCGCGCTCCCCTCCCTTTAGACCTCAATCATGCTAAACATGCGTATTGTACGCTGCCCGCGCATATGTCCAAAATCTTTAAGGGTGATTTAAGAAGATCTTTGGGGTTGTGCACGCCACGGCTAAGGCCACGGGGCACTGATTCCAGAAGTATGCGGCAAAATCAGAACTGGCCGACCATGCCGAGTAGCACCAACGCGTCTACCTGCGATTTCTTTGCGCAAAAATGGTGGTGTGCTCGGGGGTTCCAGAATTTGCCGCATACTTCTAACGGGCGATTTCTGAAGTGCGGGAAAAATCCGAGATCGGCCGACCAGACCCTTGTTTTGTGCTTCCGCGACCTGCGGTTTTGTTGCCAAAAATCGGTTTGTGCTCGGCGGTTTTCGATTTTTCTCCGCACTTCCGGGAAACGTAACAAATAGTCTTCCCGGTAATAACCCTTAAACGCAAAAACCGCCTTCCGGCGGTTTCCGCGGACCAAGCCGGACGTACCGTCGCAAGGCCTCATCACAATTGGCACTTTAAGGAAAAGCCCAATCCCGATCAATCCCATGCCCCATCTAGCCCGATCGAACTCGGCTATCCAATCAAATACGGCCCAATCACATCGAATATCTCGCCCACCTTGGTTGCGGGATTTTGTGCAGAAGGTTTAGCGTTACAAAGCCCCCTATGGTATGCGACGAGTCGCCCAGCACGCTGTAATGCTTCGCCTCGCCTATCATCCACTGCCCCAAACATCCCGTCCAGGTTCTTGCGATACTCGATGCCCAAGTTCCTCGACATCTCCTGCGCGAGGGCATGCTGGCAGTCAGATGCGGACATATGCGCAGTCGTGTAGCGAAAGTGCAGAAGCGGCCACAGCTCGAAGCAGGGGTTGGACCACAACGCGTGGAAGGTCCTCGAACCATCAGAAAGCTCGCTGCATTTGCGCTCCATCGCGTCGAAGTCGGACGCAGGGAAGTCATCCTTGTCATACACGAGCCACACGTGGTCGAACGTCTCGGGCGCATAGCGGCAGTATTCGACGGCGAAGTCGAGCAGGTCGAGCGTGTGTTTGCCCGTTCCCTTAACGATAACGGCAACCTTGCGTTCGTCTGCCGCACGCAAAGCGGCGCGCACACCCTCAAAGTAGCGAGGCTCAGTCTCCTTACCCTCGGTCACCACGAGGTGGCGAGTCATCTGCACCATGCGCGGGCGAACCTCACGTTTGCCACTACGCCAGCCCTTCGACTTCTTCGCCGCCATGCTAATCCCACTCCTCAATTCGAGTGAGGTATGGGTCGGCACCGTAGCGGCCGGATAGATACTGCTTGTCGAAGGCCGCGTTCCTGCTGACCAGGTTGCCGTTTGCCTCGTGGATATCGGCAAGCGACCACAGCTGGCTCGCCTCACCCTCGCCGCGCGCCGCGAACCATATCTCGTCGCGGCGGAACACGTCGTTTCGCATGGTTGACACATCCTGGGACGAGAAGATGAGCTGCGCGCCACTCTTGTTGACCTCAGGATCCTTAAACAGCAGAATCACATAGCGAAGAAGCTTCGGGTGCAGTTTGGCGTCGAGCTCGTCTACCACAACGGTGCCACCACGCTCAAGCGCTGTCATCAGATACGCAGCCAACCCCATGAGCTTCTGGGTTCCGGCAGATTCCTCGGATAAACGCAGCTCGTACGCCTTGCCGCCCACCTCATGCCTCACGAAGACGCGCTGGCCGCGCCACTCCGGCGCCCTCTCCACTCTGAAGCCATTAATACGCACATCAACGGCGCGCAAAAAACGCGTGACCTCGGGTGAGTCATCCTCGTCGAGCAATTGTTCGAGCATCTGCTCCAGATAGGAGCTGTTATAGTTCAGGAACACCCCGTCAAGAAACCAGCTGGCAGCCTCCTTGACCACCGGCGCGTCAAAGTTGATGCAGAGAAACGACAGGAACGGCAGCCTCGGGTTGAATCTCGCAGCCGTCACGAGCTTACGCAGCGTGGGACCGAGTTCAACCTCTGCGCCCTCACGCTCGAACAGCATCGCCGTGCGTGACGCTCCCAATTTTCGCCGCCACAGGCCTTCGGACACGATCTCATCGGCGTGTACGGACAAGGCATAGCGGTACTCGTGGTCGCCTGCGCGGTAGTAGAGCTCGAACTCAGTGGGCTCGGCAGCAGATACGTCATCGAACTCGAACGCCGAACAACGGGCTATCGAAGGACGATCGCCCCCTGTCGCATCAGCACTGGCAGACAGCAGTCTGATCGGTCTGGCCACCGCCGAGCGAACGTAGTCGAGAGCTTCGAGCAGGTTAGACTTGCCGCCAGCGTTAGGCCCGTACACCGCAGCCACCGGAAGAAAACTTTGCCCGTCAGGGCACTCTATGAGGGAGCGCTCGAACTCCCTCATCGATGTTGCCTGCATGGAAAGCTCAGTTTCGTCGCGATAGGATCTGTAGTTCCTAAAGGTAAACTGGCAAAGCATCGGCCTCAACATTCCTTTCATTGTTTTGAAAAGATATTTCAGGGTTTTTCTTTGATTATAGACTTTAAATATAATCATTCAAGTGTTTACAGCACCCGAGAGAGCCAGCGTATCCTGTTAAGCCTATTAAAATCCAAGAGACTAAACATCCGCCCGAAGAATTAGCCCCAAGCCCGCATTTCGCCACAACGTTGAAGTCGAACTTGCGACAGCGGGAACACTATTACGGGCCGCCGTCGCTAAGAAGCCGAATCCTTATCCCCTCGGCGGGAAGGGGTCGTGTCCATGGGAATCCTTTGCGCGGATTCTGCCGTCGCGACCATGGACGATCAACTCCGACTCTTGATTGGAGCAAATGCGCCGACCGAGCTTTATCGCCTCGCTCTGAGTCGTCGTAACGAAAGAAGCGCGACTTGCCCCTTCGCCCTTAACCTGCCAATTGCCATCCGAACGCTTCGTAACGTGCTGATTTCTACCTTTCATACTCACTTCGCCTTCAACTCTGAACTCGCCGACGTGTCTACAGCATGAGATATGCGACAGACACCTCCGTGCCGTTTTTCAAAAGTGTAGCCACTGGCGCGGACATTAAACGAAGCGCGCGCAACGAGCAAGTTAATCTTTTTGGCCTTCTGGCTGCCCTACAAACCAAAGCGAAAGAGCAGAGAGGGCGCTGAAGCTCACATCCAAAGAACCCTATATCGACGACCCGATGGACAGGCACCTCTATATGAACGCAGCCGGCTACTGCCATGATCTGCCCGGCGAGCAGGGCAATCCGCTGGAAGTGTCTTTAGCGTACGGGATGGGCATCTACGCCAACTGGCTCTTGCCGATCTACTGCATGTTCACGGTACAAGAGAGCGACATCGTTGTCAGCACTGTCGTGATTACCGGGCGAATGATCGATGAGTTCAGGTGCGCCGGTGGCTGAATCGGCATCGTGAGGCACAGCCGCCTCGAGCGACCACCAAATCGGAAGAGTGCTTCTGGTAATAACACTTCTCTGCACGGCTCCGTCTTCTATGGCGCCCCAACTCCACGCCCCACCTATGAGGCACTCCGAGGCATCACGCGCAGCCTCACTATAAAAACGCCCAAATATGTGTATCAACGCGAGCATCGAATCATCGGATCGCAACCAGTCGAGTGGCGCCTAAAATCCGACAAGAACAGACCTGGCTGCAAAATCGAAGAGTATGGTCATGTAGAGCTAGCTTAATCAGGCCATCGGGCATATTAATAATATTATTAAATCAGTCCATAATCGTCGTTAACTGGGTGAGGCAATTGACAGAAAGCAGACCAAAATATGAGTATTGGCTACCCAATACCGACAACATAAAGTCCTGCCGCGTTGCCCAAGTCAACTCCGTCGTTATCATCGGAGCAAATGGGTCTGGCAAATCAAAACTCGGAGCTTGGATAGAGCAACAAGATTTCGAAAAGGTCCATAGAATCTCAGCACAACGCGATATCAATTTTTCTGAGAGAGTCCCTTTAAAAAGCTTTACAGAAGCAGAAGATAACGTTTTTTACGGCGGCTCCCAATATAAGGAGAACAAACAAGTTCGATGGGGATGGGGTGAAAGCTACACAACAAAGCTCCTTGACGATTTTGACGATGTTTTAGCAGCCCTCATCGCACAAGTAAATCTTGAAAACCAGCGGTTTATTGATGAATGCAGGAATGCAGAGTCTATTTCTGCAGAAAGGCCCCCTCTACCGAAAACAGCACTAGATAAGCTTAAAGTAATTTGGAATGAAGTCTTTCCTCAAAGAAAGATCGAGCAGGAAGACGCGGCCTTCTACGCGTACTCCAATAGTAAAACGGATCGCTACAGCGCGACGCAAATGAGTGACGGCGAGCGTTCAGTGCTATATCTTGCCGCACAAGTTCTTTGTGTCCCAAACGACAAAATAATCATCATGGATGAGCCAGAAGTTCATTTGCATCCATCGCTTATGGCGCGACTCTGGACTTCCCTAGAGCAGTCGCGCCCAGACTGCCTCTTTATCTACATAACCCACGATGTTAATTTCGCTTCAACACACCGGAGCTCGGATATCATCTGGGTTAAGAATTTCGATGGCACCAAATGGGAATTAGAAACACTTCCCGATAGCGACCTTCCAAAGGAGCTCTTAATAGAGCTCCTTGGCAACCGGAAAGAGGTCCTATTCGTTGAAGGAACCGAAGGAAGTTACGACAAGCGGATCTATTCCGCACTCTTTCCCGATTGTTATGTAGTCCCTTCCGGCGGATGCGAGCAGGTCATCAATAATGTGAAGGCATATAATCGTACCTCAAGCCTTCATGCCATAAAGGCCCGGGGCATCATAGACAGAGACTTTAAAACCGAGGAACAGCTCAACGCCCTTAAGGAAAAGGGAATCTTCCACCTCAAGGTCGCAGAAGTTGAAAATCTCTTTCTCACCAAAGAAGCGGTGCAGATTCTATCTCAGCGTTTCGGTGCTGATGCAGATAAGACCTTTTCCAGCATTAAGACATATGTAAGTGAAAGGTTCAGCAAACAAGCAAAGAAGCAGACATCGGAAGCGCTTGTAGCAGGCGTAAAGGAAGTGCTTTCCGGAATAACTATTTCGGATAATGAGCAGTTGACTGCCGATGGCATAGCATCCTTAATTGATATTTCGAGCATAGAAAAGAACGTTAACGACAGATATCAACAGGCCATTGAAGACCATGATTACAATGAGATTCTCGGGCTATTTAACGACAAGTCTCTTGCAACAAGCGTTGGGCATTACTTTGGTATTGATAACAAAATCTATGTCGATCGTGCAATTTCCTTGTTGGAAGGCGACCTGAGAGACGAACTCTCCGAAGCCCTAAGGCACTTTATTTCGCACTGAACGGCCTCTTCACACCAAGTGAGGTCCGGCCAGGCCATTGACCGGACCTCGCGCCAATAGCGGGCGCGCTCCATACCACCACAAATCACCCCCCGTCCATGGCCGTCCAGCTTACAGGCTCAATGCCCGGAAGAGACGTTAGGCGAGAGGGGCAGGCAACCTGATAGTTCCCGTAATTTGTCCTGCGCTGCATAGAAGCGGAGACATATACCGCTTTGCGGGCGCGAGTGACGCCGACGCACAGCAGGCCCATTTCCTCAATAAGCCCGTCTGGCATTTTCTTCGCATCGACGATCTGGTATCCATACGCAGAACGCGAGCACATACCAGCGCTTTCACACCGAGAGCAAATCCCTCCAAGCCAATCGAAACAGCTGATAACAAAGAGACACGAGAACTATGTCGGCACCAGTAATCAAGCGCAATATCGACGGTGCCATTACGCAATATTCGATAAAGATCAAATGAGTAAACATCAATCCGGTCAACATAAAAGCAGAAGTAGATGTCTTGCTTAACATCGATAGTTTTAAACTAATTAACGAAACTCCACAAAGCTTTCCCCTAATTACGACATGAGGAGATGCGCATGCCAGAGCAGTCACCAATTAGCACTTTCGAATCGTTCCGGCAAACATACTGGACCTACTACTTAGCCCTTGAAGATCGTCTCCTGCAGACAGAAAGGTGCTGCGCATTCTCGCAGAGGAATACAGAGGCATTTTCAATCGAATACCTCACCTTGCTTTTGTCTACCTGCGGTGAAGTTGACTCGCTGGCAAAAGCTATCGGAACGCACTTCTTTCCTGAGGCAGATCTAAACAACTGCACAATTTCTAAGTGGGGATACTATCTTTGCCAATCTTTCCCGGGAATAGACACGAAAGTCCTCCAATTTAAGAATGGGATGCAATTAAAACCCTTTGATAGCTGGCAACAAACCGCAGCAACAAATAAAAAGGGACAAACCATCTATGTAAAAGCGTCGGGCTCAAAGCGCCTCCAATGGTGGACAGACTACAATAAAGTCAAACACTCCAGAGCATCAATCGATCCAGATCGAGGCTTAGCCAATTACGAAAAAGCCAATCAGGGCAACGTCATCAAAGCGATGGGAGCGCTTTTTCTTCTCAATAGACTTATGATGCAAAGACTGGATGCAGATGCTTACCAAGCAATAGAGCGATCGAAGCTTTTCAAACTATGCAACTCCCCAGATGAGACCGTGACTTTCATTTGTTATGGGAGCAAAGGTGTCCCGCTTCAAATAACGCATAAAGCGCCAAGGGCAAGAATATAGCAAGCAAAGAAAGCGATCACGGGGAAACGGAGCCGAGGAAACCAAGATCTTTAGTCATCGCGCTCCAACAACCCTCAAAGAAGAAAAGGGATTATGGCTGGATCAAACAAACAAAAGGGACAAATAGAAAATACTGAATGCTCCTACGGATACTTCACCATTTTAAAAGCTAAAGACCAAGATACTGAAGCGGTCCTAAACTGTGAAATGCCACTTCAAAAAGACGAATATGAAGTGGCAAAAGCAGAACTCGAAAAACTAATAAGCATCTCTAACTTAACTGAGATCATCCTAGATTTCGAAGATGCTCAATCTGAGCTCACCATGTCCATTAATGCAATCGACCCAAATGACCGTAAGTCGATGAAGGCAGCACAAGCAGCTACAGAGCACTTCGTAGAGTCAGTTGTAAGGACCGTCACCCATTACAAAAGACAATTGCACACCGCTTACGGAGACTGCGTAGCAAAGTCTTTTGATAATGAGATTTCAGAGATTTACGACAACGGCAACGCTTATGCATTGCTCTACAAGCTAAGAAATATATATCAACACGAGGGGGCCATCCCGCTAAAGCTAAGCAGGAACTTCGGGGAAGACGGCATTGTTAAAACGAGCATCATTCTCGATAGCGCAAAAATGCTAAATGGTCATATTGCGAGCTATCTCAACGCTAAAGTCAAAAACTTCATCACAAGTAATCCCGAACCCGACGTTCATGCCTTGGCAAAAGAAGTGTTCGACCAGCTGAGTGAATTAATGCAAAACTACATTGAAACGAAGCTGATTGATACCGAGTTTGCCAAAACAGACAGCAGCTACATCGACCTTTTCTTAAAGTTGGACAAACCGTGTGACGTATTGTTTCTTACGAAGATGAAAGAAACAACTGACTCGGGATCCCGTGGGATCAACATGATGCAAACCCAAATAACCCTCGAATATTTATGCAAACTGCTGTCAGCCTATCTTTCCAATCGGCCAGAAGTACTCTTCTCTTTTTGGGGCCAAAGCCTAGGCAAGAAAGCGAAAGAATTTCTTCCAGGGTTGCAAGATGTGCTAGGTCCAAACTATTTCTCCAACAGGAATCCTATTCGCATTACGGGCGTTCAATATTCATGGCAAAGAGGGACGTGCGCTCTAGTGGAACCAACTCCAGAAATCTGCTGCATGCTGCATCGCGATGATATGGCAATACCAGCAGTAGAGCAACTTGACCTCTATTGGGACCTATTTGAGAAACTAGTTAAAGGCCTTGAAGCCTTGTCGGAATAATTACCGAAGCACAAGAACAGAAATCTAAGCTAACGAAGAACCCGAAACCAACAAGAGCCAAGCCGCAAACCCGGTTATCCCAAACGAAGGCATGCCCCAGCAGCCCTCTGTAACATGGGTGCAAGCGAGCAAATACTCGAAACAATGGCATAAATCACCGCCAACGACAAAAGGGCACCGGAGCCCATATCGGCTCCGGTGCCATGCACAATATCGCAATCAATAGGTCTTTAGGACCGGGTCCGAATGCGCGTGCCTATTGACAGTAGCTTTCTCATATTATAAAAAGCGCCGAATCAGCCAACTTACCGATTCGGCACCCCATCACTTTTGCACACAGCGACACGCAAGCGCAAATCGAGCGCGGCTTACTCACTCTGAAAAGATGCATCGCTGTCTGCTGCCAATTCCGAAGGAAGAATTGCCGGCAGCGTTAAAGCCCCCATAGGCGAAAGTCCGGTAACGACCATCAGATAGCTCTTTGCGTGACCATATGCCATGGAAATCGCATTAGAGAGGAGATAACGACGCGCCTCATCGTCCGACAGCTCAAACGGCAATTTTGTAGACACCGAAATAGCAACCGTCACATCAGCGCGCATTTTTTCTTTTGCATCGTCTCTATCAATCAGGCTGCCACACACATACAGCTTTATGTCCGCACGCTCGCCCGCCTTGTCCCTCAACAGATGGACATCCTGATAACTAACGTCAACTTTTAAATCCATATTCTGGGAGGGCTCATTCTCAATATGAAAAGTTGAGTCGACAACAAACAAATGAACAACCTGAATAGGCGCAATGAAATCCTTGCTCATGCAGCCAACCCTCCCGGAATCATCTCAAAGTTCAATCGTCTAGCCGAGCAGTCGCTGTTGAATGAAGACCATTGTTCTCGGACAGAATTATTAGACGAAGAAAACGGCGCCTCATTCGAATAACTGGAAATGACCTGAGGAATGATTTTGATACCCAACGCAAGCTCAAACTTTGCGATTGTCTTCAGCGTCATGTTGGGCTGAGAATTCAACAGCTTCGAAAGGGACTGAAGGCTCACTCCCATGCGCTTTGCCAGCTCGCTTTTGCTTAAGCCCGAGCGCTGCATCTCGCGATGAACAATAAACTCAATATCTAATGCATGCTCATAAGCACGAGTTTCGCTCGTTTCTGTTTCCGAGTAAAAGTCCGATAAATCGACCTTAACCATTACAAGTCTCCATTTCGTAAGCGGGCCAAAAATGCCGACGCTATGACCCCAAAAGCTGCTTTGCTATCGCGGCCAACTGTTTTGCACGTTTAATTTCTTTAGAAATATTTCCCGAGCCTTGATGGCCCTTAAACCAAAAAAGCAAAACAATCTTGTCCACGCCCTGGCAAACCGCGTAGACCATTTCTCGATTAACCCCATCAAAACCCTTAAGCTCATATAGCCCGATCTTAGGGTCGATACATCAAAGCTTTGATGTTCCAATGACATCCTTTAACCCGTAATCATAGATTTTTGAAATCTGATTGACCATTTTACGGGCGGTAAACTTCGTTTTAGGATCAGACATCATCTTCTGAAACTGAGAGTTCTCAGGGGAGGTGGTCAGTTCCCAAAAAGGTCGTCCCTCGGGATCAGCATATTCGACAAGTTCATAGTCACTAACCAAAAGCCACCCCCTCCGCTTCAGAAGAAACCAAATGTGGTTAACTTATAAGTTAAGTTTAGTCAAATTCAAATACATAGCAAGCCACAAGCCGAGTTCAAGCAATCTGCATTATTGGCTCAGAGATACGCGGGAGAGAGGCGGCAGAAACTATATTGGCAAATAAGGCCCTCAGCGAGGTGCCCAAACCTTTATGGAAATCAGCGACATACCCAGGGAGGCGAACACGAGGCACGCAACTGCCCGGTCACCGTCGCCGGTCTTGGGGAGTGCGAACGTCGGCGCTGTTGCTGGCTTGGTCTTTTTGGTGGTCTTGGTCGCAAGCATCTTGGTAGACGCAGGCTCGGGCATTGCGCCCGGCTTATGAGACGAATCAGGCGTAGATGCGGGATCTTCGCTGGACTTGGTCTCGTCGCTGGATTTTTCTTCACCGCCGGGCTTTGTATCCCCCGCGGGATCGCCACCGGTGGGCTCATCGGTACCAGGCCGGGTCTCCCCCGCCAGCGGTAAGGCGCTTGTAGGCTCAATTGAGCGGGACAAGCACACAATTCGGCGTAAATCGTTTTTGCAAGCGGCAGACGGCGAGGACGATGATTGACACCAGGGCGAATCAGCGACTTGCCCGAGCAAATGGCGGCAATTTGCCAAGCGATCGCGTCTAAAAAGCTGGTGTAAGCCCCATTCGAAGCGAGTCGGCCCGCATCCCGCACCTGAATATCAATAGATATCCTATGCCGCCTCTATTTCACCTGCAAGCCCGAAGATGTCGCCAATCATCCGTCCTGTCCCAATCCGCAGTGCGCCCGCACCGGCAGTTCGACTTGACGCTGAACAAATCCTTGATTACCGCGCCGGTCGACATCGCGGCGAGGCTCTAACACTCCGCACCACTTCCAACACGCGCCTGAGGAACGTAGCCCCGCTGAGGTTGCGCAGGACAGCCTCAACTGTGAGCTCGCCACCAATTTCGCTATTAGTTAAAGGCGGTTGGCACTCCCCTGTCCGGCGGCAGCTTCGGGAACATTCTGCAGGCATCCATCCCAGCTCAAAGAGGAACCACGGCAAAGGTAGATCCCAGACGCACACTACTCCAGCACGAGGGTCCCGCCAGATGCCCTTGTCTTAGCAGCAAGGAGCCCGGGCTCACGAGGCGGTCCGGGCCAGCACCTCCCATGAAAGGACACGCCATGCTCAAAGACGGCATCGCATACCTACTAAAGTTTGCGCCCAAGGAGACATACGTCGACGACCTGATGGACGGGCGCCTCTATATGAACGCGGCCGGCTACTACCATGGCTTGCCTGGCGAACAGGGCGACCCGCTCGAGGGGTCCATGGCTCCGGGGGCATGTCTCTACGGACATACTTGCCTACCCATCTACTGCATGTACACGGTCCGCGAGAACGACATCGTTGACAACACCGTTAAAATCCCGATGCGTAAGATCAAGGAGTTCGGATGCACGAACGGATGGATCTGCATTGTGCACTACGGCAGTTTCACGCGCCTCGCTGACAGGCACATCGCCGACGGAGAGAGCATCTACGCCCACGGCCCCATCTCCCATGGCGTCCCCGTGCCAAAACTGATCCGCGAGATCTTTGAAGGCATCCCGCACAACCTCGTTATCAAAACGCCTAAGTACGCATATCAGAGGGAGTACCGAATCATCGGGGCGCAGCCGGTTGAATGCCGCCTTATGCCTGATGAGAAACACCCTGGCTGCAAAATTGAAGAATACGACCATGCAAAGCTTGACCTAGGCAGCAGCCTCATGGATTTTTCTTGGAAGGTGTCGGTGTCGAGTCTCGAAAAGACGCAAGACGACCTCATGTTGAAGCTGTCGCATCGCGTATAGCCAACGAAGCACGGGCCAGAGCGCCGGCGGGGACTAAAGCGGGCCCACAGCCCGCTCCCCTCCCCAATAAAATCCAGAAAGTTCGCTGATGTTGACTGGGGTTCCCGTAAAATTAACCCCAACAAAATATGTGCGGAGTGCTGGCCTGGAGCTGCCTTCGGACCCTGTTGGCTGCTCACCGAGAGGCTCCGCTATGAAACGACCCCTTTACTACCTGCTCTGCGCTATCACCTGCACGTCCATGGTCAGCGCAACGATGCCTATGGCAGCCATAGCGGAAGCCGCGCAGCCTCAAGTAACCGCTAAGCAACAGGAACAAACCGGCACCTCGAACAGCGGCACAAGCAACGCGGAAAACGGCGCCAGCACAATCGCGACAGCAGATACCGTAGAGGACAGCACCGCAACATCCACCGATACCAGCGCAGCCAGCACAGAAAGCGCCAACACCGCAGGCGCCGCGACCACCCCCGGCATCGCCGCAACCGGCACCACTCCCACCCCCTCCCTCCGAGCCCAGACCAACCCCGCGCCCGCCGCAATCCCAACCACGTCACAAACCGCCTACGCCCACTCCGCCACGGCGGCCCAAAACGGCGTCACCTTCACCGTCTCGTGGAACGACGCCCCCGCGGGCACCGCGACGACCTTCCACGTAGCCCAGGCAGGCGGCTCGTCCCAGGCCAAGGCGCGCATGGACGTGCCCACCTATTGGGACGGCGGCAGCCAGGAAAGCGTCTGCGACCCGTCGCGCCAGGCATGGGCCAGCTACTACAGCCTGGGCACCGCGGGCCACGACTTCACCTTCGACTTCACGGCATCGGGCACGTACCGCATCCACTTCTACTTTATGGACAACGACAGAAACGACCCCCAAAACGACAAGGGGATCTACTACCTGCGCACCATGGCGGAGGTGACCGTAAACGACCCCGCCCGCCCAAGCGTCACGCAGATCGTCAACGACGCCGTGGACCTGTGCAGGCAAGAGACAAATAGCTCGGAATACGAAATGGCGCTGTGGCTCCACGACTGGACGCTCGACCAGCTGGAGTACGACCACAACCTCAACTGGTGCTCGGCCGAAAGCGGCCTCACGCGCCACCAGGGCACCTGCGAGAGCTACCAGCGCATCTACTCCAAGCTCCTTGACGCGGCAGGCATCGCCAACGGCCGCGTCACCGGCAACGGCCACACCTGGAACGCCGTAAAGATCGACGGCAAATGGTGCCAGATGGACCTAACCTGGGACGACACCAGCGACAACTGGTACGGAGACCTGGACCAGCGCCATCTGTACTTTGGCCTGACCGACGAGCTCATGGCAATCGCCCACTCCGACCACACGGCTAACTATCAGAAGGACGACTACGCCTACCGCTCGACCGACCTGTCCAACAATTACTTTGTGCGAAACGGCAAGGCCGATGAATGGGCAGAGAAGTATGCCGACCGCATTCAGCAGCACTTGGATGCCAAGGAAGAGAGTTTTTCCATTGATGTGAGTCAGAAAGATACATGCAGGCAGAAAAACAGCCGCAATTTCATCTAATTCCAATTGAAATGTAAGTTCTGGCAGGTCGAATCTTACATCCAAACAAAAAGAGGGCCGACGCATCAACCCTCTTCAGGTGTCGCCCGAAGGCTTCCACCGCAATTGACTTTATTTTAGTCAAAGGCAATTGTTTGTCTACAGGCTGCCCTTACCAAGGCCGCCAATCACTGCGCCATAAAAATAGGGGACGCCCTCTTTTCAGAAGGAACCCCCTTACAAAACAGCTGCTACAAAAAGCTACCGTTTTTCGTTGTGTTGATAGGATACACCAAAAGCTGTCACAATATGTTGCATTAGCCGCCGCCACAGATTCAACGTTTAATTTGTGTCAACAGGAAACCACGCTTCAATTACCTTCGTAAAGAATTCAAATCCCGTTAGCACTTGAGGATTACCACGATAGTAATCAATATGCTCATTCATTCTCTCAACGAATAACGCTAGGCTCCTCGCGCGATGTTCGAAGACCCCCTTCGAGGCCAGCTCCTTGTGCGCATATAACGTAGTAACGATTTGCTGTACCCGATCATTGCTCATCTTGTTCTTGCGTTGTCCAGAACCGATACAAGAAATACTCGAGAGCTCCCGCATGACGGCATTTCTAGGCTCATGCATGGGCTCGCCGGCACTCAGATCATTCAAGATACAGTTGTTGTGCGCGCATGCATTTCTTAACGATTTAACCGCCTGGACTATATAAAACTCGTTAAGCATCTCGCGGTCATTGAACCTTTGGGCGCAGAACTTATAGAAGTAGAGAAACGAGCCGAAGGAGACGACTTCGACAAAAGCCCAAGCGGGGAATTCGAAATCAGCGTACCTGGCAATCAATCCGCAAGTGTAAGGACTGTTCTTGCACCTACGAATCTCATCCTTGAGCGAATTACATGGTATCCCATCGGGTTTCACGCTATCGTAGGAGGAAATGAAATCTGAGACGACCTTATAGCCGTCCTCCCCCTCCGTCTCGATACGCTTTAATAGTTTTACCTTTGCAAAATGCTCCACATCGAGCGTAAGCGGCAGCATTTCATAACGAAGGAGCATGTCGACAATCGACAAGTCGACCAACATCTTGAAGTCTAGATTTGCATACTCCCCCTTGCGATTTCCTTCCTCAACCTTAGGAAAGCCAAGCCGGTAGGCACGCAGGCGAAAATAGTTGCTGTTCTTTTCCAGATAGGCTCTGGCATCGTCTTCGCTCATCAGCGAGAAATGGACGCCCCTCGATTTGAGATGATCAATCTGCTCTGACGCCGTAAGCCACGGCTTTCTATTGGCGTCGGTCATCAGATCTCCCTTCTCGATGATTGGCTCGAAATCCAATGTTAGCGCGTTTGACTGGAAGAGTCGTCAGGATATGACCGTTATGCAAAATAGCCCTTAACGCAATAACCCGAATACTCTGAAACTAAGGAATGCCAATCCGAGTAATGGAATTGTTCACCGTACATTTGAGAACATCATCCTGCCCATCAAAAGTCATTGGAAAATACTGCAGGTAGCGGTTTCCAAGTATGTCCGAGTACGTGACGACGATGCGATAGCCGGCCTCCATCACTGGCTTTGCTTCACCCCTAAAATAGATAACCAGCTCGCTCTCCCCTCCCACTGGAAGCTGCCGAGTCTGGCACCAAGCGACATGCGGAGTTCCAAAATGGGCCCACTCATTTCTATTGGCAATCCCAGCCCTAACATTTACCGCAGGCCCAGCTCCCATACTGGATATTGCATAACGATTAGCAGTATGTTCGTCCACAAGACTCTCGTCGCAAGAAATGGCTGGGGTTCCGCCATCAATCAGCAGACGATCAACGCAGTCCAAAGCACCCGATTCATATTCATCGTCCCTAGGATCAGCATCGGTAAACACACCTTGAGCGAACCCGTTCTTCGGCATATGTGACTGCTTTTCCGACAAACGGCTCAAGGCAATACAAGGGAGAACGTTCATCACGTCAGAATGATTCCGGTCTTCCCTACCAGCTAGCAGCGAGAAGTACAGCACCGCGACCGCCGAAATTGAGCCCACTAATGCGCCAAGATATCCGAGCAGGCCGTTAGCGTCCCATACGGGATGCAGCCATGGAACTGGTGCATCGATTGAAAACGCGACCTGAATGACTATCAGTAAAAATACAGAGAGCGCCATAACGCAAGCAATAAACGCTTTAATTAAAGCGAATACCGAAGGCCTCCTCTTGCCGAACACATTCCAACCAAACTCATTTCACGAAACACACGTTTTAATAAAGTTGGCCCCAAAATCCGTTACCTGGTAGCTCCAGCGATGGAAAAAGAATTTCTTGTCATCTTCAAGCCCAACCTTCGCCTTCGCATTTTGGATAGCCTCACTTGATTCGAACCTTTCAAGCGCAGTCTTAACATCATCAGTGTAGTAATCACAACGCTTGAGAATGCCAAGTCGATCCAGGTTTCCCAGATACACCAGCGATTGATCAGGGTACTCGCAAACACCCTCACAGCACTCGTTATAGCCTTCTACGACTTCCGTCCATTTACTTGGAACTAGTTCGTTTGCGTTGACAATTCTTAAGTCAACGAGCGGGATAGACACGTGTTCAGCATCATCAGAACCGGTCAACGTTCTAAGTAACTTAGCCTCGCCGGGACTAATCTCCTTGAGCAGCTGAACAAAACTGGGGTGGACGCACTCTGCCGTCCGATCATCCATTGAGGAAAGCAAAAGATTGGCATACATCCCTCGCAATTCCTCGCTGTCATAGCAATACGCAAGTTGTTGAATTGCCGGAACCGCGATATGCGCCGGAGGTTCAGTAAGATGCTCCACGGGAATCTCGTCAACACGAGACCCCACTGCATCGATGGTCCGCTTGATGCTCTCCTCCCTATTAACGACCCAGCGATTCCATGATGAGAGCCAAATGGCAACAGTCCTTGGAACCAGGCTAACAGTTTTCCCTATCGACTCTGCGATAGGGATGAACAAGGTCGTCATATGCCTTTTCAAGCACCGGTATAGCGGCAATTTCTTTGACCGTATCAAGCTCCATATCAAACTCCTTACACAATAATAGGAGCTCCACGCGTTAATCCCAACGCCATTACACAGCTCCGCACAAGTTAATACTACAACCTTAAGATGGAGGCTAATCATAGTGATTAACATTAATACGACTAGACCTATTTGCTCAAAAGACAATAATCTAAAGACGCATGTAGCAAACCAGCATTTTCCGAACAGCAGAACGTGCCAGCGATTATCTTTTACCGGAAAGCATAGAAACGGCGCTCAGCCGCAACTGCATTTCGAGCTTCCTTTAGATGTCTCTCCGCTTTTTGGCGAATAACTTTCAATTGCTTAACCGGATCAACATCAATCTGATTAAAAACATGGGCCATGTCACCATCAACATATGCAACGAAAGAAAAGCCGCCCAAACTGCCAATCGCCCCATCGTGCTGCGAAAGCACGCGTTCCATATCTCTACGAACTTCACGTATCCTACGTTCGGCACATTGAAGAAAATGACAGAAGAGTTCGATAACAAGCTTGTTGTATTCCATGTTCGCATATCGAAAACTAAGAAAAGGAAAATCAGACGGATTACACTCCTTGATCTTCGAAATAGTCGTGTCTAAAAACGCACGAAGCTTTGCCGAGGTATTGTAGTCGCGCATGTCAGCGATTTGGTCAAGATCGAATCGAACCCTGGTAGAGCCATTTTCTTTCACAAGCGAAACAACGGTTTGACCATGCTGAACGGGATTTCGTATCTCATACATAAATACGTAAAGGCCGCCGCCGTCATACCAAGAAGAAGGCAACTTCCAATAGTCTTTATATAAGTCATCTTTGGAACCTTTGTCGTATTCACGCATGACGGCTTGCATTCTATCGACAAGACCTCGACCAGCTGATACATAATTACAAAAAGCGCCGTTTACAACAATCCTCTCACCAAAACGTCCGCCGGCATAGCCATCGGACAAGATGTCAGACCGGTCGCATGGAACCAAACGCCTCAATTCGCTGTAGTTCCATCTAAATTGTTCGTATAGCTGATTGACCTCCCAAAACGAACGCACGATATCGGAGTACTCTTTCACTTTGATGGCAGAGTCGCCTTCGAGAAGCTCGACCTTTGAAAGCGCTTCGCAACCTTCGGCGCTTACCGATTGAATCGGCAAGACACGTACTAAATCCGCCAAAGAAATACCTCCAAAGAAAGAAAACGTTCGACAATTAATCAATAGGCGAGGTTATCAAGCCGGTGAAAGTCACCATTCGCAGCGCATCAAACTAACGTGCTAATGAAACTGGCAATATAGGGGAGAACGGCTATCGCAACGTCAACCCCCTTGTCTGACATCCAGGCAAGAACTTTCTGGAGACGACTCTCCGACTCCGCCTTAGGCTTATTCTTAACGGCCTCCAAATCAAGAAGCAGGCACTTCAGCTCTTTTTTGAGATTATCATCCAAAACGCTATCGGGGATGGATTCCACCTGCTCGGCAGCCTGAGTAATAGTCAGCACATTCGTCACACTATTCTGATTAACCGCACTAGCTTGAACATTCACGGTATTCATGTTTCCGGACACGGACTCAAGAGCGATTTTTGCCCTGTAATGCCTGAGATGGCCCAGTATAAGCTCCAGATCGCCAATCAAATCCTCTTCTTCCGATCCGAAACCATAACCACTAAGGCCAACGGCAAAGTTCTTAATATCGACCTCATAAACCCGCACCATGCGATCGACGCAGCGCCGACGATCACTATCGTCCCCATTTCTGATAAGACGTTCGCACTCTTCAATGTCTTCATCCACGGAGGTGAGTGCGAGACGAAGAGGATTGGCCTCCAAGTCCCTACGCTCCGACTCTACAAGAACAAGGAGCTTCCCCCTGAGCTTTTTCAGGTCGCCCTTGTTGTCATAATTGACAGGCTGTCCGGGCACCATAGCTCTACCTTTATACCTATCAAGGCCCAATTTAATGTTCGAATCCGCACTGGAAAAAACGGCAATGATTTCCTTAACGAGTTCACCAGCCAAACTATCATCGTAGGCACTTAGCGCCTCATCGATTCTCGCAATGTAGCCATCAGCTTGAGCCATGCAATCACTTCCACCAAACACAGCGTTTATAGATCCATAGATACGATTTTACTTCCCGCTGATAGCGCAAACAGCATTATGGCTTTCTATTAGTCGTCCATAAGACATTCAACAGGTATTAATTGCCGGAACGAGTGTCAATTAATTTAATCAGTCAGGAAGCTCTAGGGAACGACAGATCAGCTCGGCAGCCGGGCTTAGCCTGAGCTCGATTGAAGGGCTTTCGCCGCTGGCAACCGCCAAAATACAGACACTCTTTTGTAGCCCCGCTCATTCGCCTCATGACCTCCTTAAGGAGCCTTCGCGCAGCTAAACAGGAAGAACCGCCCGTTAAATAACCGCCTACACCCAGCCGAATTCCTTTAACGACGACTCGATCATGTGCCTAATGATGTTATTCCCTAGTTCTCTTTGAACAAGCTCCGTTTCCCCTGGTCTCCCGGAGAGATGCATGCAGCTGTTGTATATGGAACCCAACAGGTGGAATGTCTCTGGAACCTCGACACCATGCTCGGACGTATACTGAAGTCTATCCTCGGTTCCCGTATTAATTTCAAGAAATCCAGGCCTATCTTCATCTGCCAGCGACTCATAGCTAAGTCTCTCGACGGCCAACCTAATGCCGCAGCACACTTCAGACGGAGCAAAGGGCTTTCCAGAGAAATATTCGCCGAGCTTTGTCTCCATAGCACTCCGAAACGATGAGGGGCTCTTCAGCTGGCCTCTGATCCCCTGCTTATCAATGTATTCCAGGACATCTTCGGAGACCGTATCACGGTCGGAGAAATGAAGGTAATGGGATGAAACCGAGCTATAGATATCGGAGAGTTCCTTCTGGCACCTTTTTCTGTCAATGAGAAGCTTATTCAAACACCCGTTTGTAAGGGTGCCCCCTGAATTGGGAATGTATGAGGTATGGAAGTTCTTGAAACGAAAACTCTTAAAGAGACCTGGGTCAAGATGCGTCAAGATGATGACATAGAGGTTCTTCCCGGAATTCTTGAACTGTTTCATCATCTCCAAAAGAAAGTGTTGGGCGACAAGCAGGTTGGCATCGTCAAGGTAATCGAAAACCTCATCGATAATCAATAGAGCGTTCTCTTTCTCGCCAAACCTCGCCCGTGCTCGAAATAGAGCAACACACAGCTGGAGTACATCAATCTCGCCGTTGGAGGCGTCGTCCCAATCGGGGAAATCAACGACAAGCTGATGGTTCTTGACTTTTGCCTCGACCCCATACCTGGTTCTATTCAGCAATGGGAGCATCTCGTTGATATCGTCCTTTATCTTACGGAATCGAAGATATGAACAAGCTCCCTTTATCTCGCTACGCCCACCCTCGATAAATCTATTGACCTGTATAGCGTCCATGTAGTTCGAGATATCCCCCTTAGTGGGATACCAACGATCAAGGATTTCCTTAATTGAAGTCAGCGGCTTTACAGAAGAAATGTAGCTGAGAACTTCAGCCTCAGTGATATCGCCGCCAATGCCCGTTTCGAGCGAAATGACACCTTTAAAAAAATCATTGATTGCTGCAGTGTAACGGGGGCCCTTAGTCGATTTGAAAGCTGCATCGCAGCTGAGCAGCTCGCTAAGGAACTCATTGTTCTTGAATGCCTCGGCAAGGTTATCCATTCTCCCGCGTATGGCCGACGCATATTTCTGTCGTTCCGCCTTGACTGAATAATTCAAGCGAACACTAGCCGGCACCTTCTCGTATAAAACGCACTGCTGGACGCTCATCTTCGTTTTGCTGAGGACTCTTGGCCCCACCCGGCGGTTTGTCATATTTGCGTACAGTCCCGAGCGAACGACCTGCACGTCTACCCTACTAGCAATTTCATTCGAATCAGAGTTCGCGCTCAATGTCACGCCATCGTCAAAAGTCACTGCTAAGGAAGCGTCATCCCAGTCCTCCCCGTTATAACGATCCGCGTCTGCCAATTATAGTCGCCTGGTGTTAAGGGATGCGAACGCCGCCGCAAGCGAAGACTTGCCCGACCCGTTGGGCGCTACAAGAAAGTTAGGCTTGTTCGGGTAGAAATCGCAAGACACGTCAAGATGATCGATTCCCTTGACGTGGTTGCACGCAATACCGGTAATCCTCGCCATCGTAAGCCCCTCCCTGCTTTACGGCATAGCCCTTGCTATACGAATAGCAGCAATGTTACCGCTTCTCCACGCATGCGAACATAAGTACCCCTATCAAAGTGTGGTCCACAAGCAATGTATCGGCACTTGGACTCATGTCGATCCCGGTGCCCAAGCAGAATGGCGGCGGTGCTGGTTCGCGATATTCACTAGTGCTCAAGCGAGCAAATACCCAGCAACTGCTTCATTGCCCCAAATCAAATTATTCCTTCAAAATGCCCCAACCATAGCAACGAGTCATCTATTCCCGACCGTAACTCATGGAGAAACACATCTCGCCCTCACTCCCCCTTCTTGCACAGCACCCGCATCGCATGCTCGCCCAAGATCGCCGTGGACAGCTTTAGCGCCGCACCCTTAACGGCGTTGAAGAAGTTCTCTAAGAATGGAGCGTTCATGTCGTAGTAATTCATGTTCCTAAACAGTGCATAGACCGCGAGGAACGTTTGGGCAATGACCACTACAACGCCCATTGCAAGAGCGTTATAAGGGGACTGGGAAATCCAGATTAAGGGCCTTAAGCATAGTTGAGTAAACCAATCTCCAACGAACAGCGATCCGCCCTGGGCAGTCTCAACAAACCTATAGGGCAAGTAATTGCGCATAAGGAACCCAATAACAGATAGGTAAAAGTCAGAGCACACAAGTGAGGCAACCATTGCAGCACACTCAACAATAATCAAAGCAATTGAAACGGAGAAAACCATGTTGAGAACACCCTTGTTGGGCGAACAGTCAGCCAAGGAAAACAGTACATAACTTAATCCCAAAGAGAAAAATGAAAAATAGCAAGGAAGAAGCCAAATAGAGAACCAATGCAAAAGAAGAATCGCAAGCAATGCGGTCCAATTCCAAGGCTCGATCAAGCTCCAACTCGCCCGCAGCGGGTAAAGGTCACACGCTCTCGACCCCAGTCGATAGCCAAGATACGCGATATGAGGCTTTTTGAATTCGACTTGATGCGGTTGCTTAATAGGTGGCCAAATAGCCCCGTCAGCACTTTTATTGGCATAAAAGCAGCTCATAGCAGAGGCCCTTTTAGCCGCAGACGCCTCATAGCTCCAGGTAATATAAACAAATGCGCAACCATACAAAGAACAAGCAGCAATCAAAACAAGCAGCGTGCCCACCATATAAGGAAACTCAGGAATTCCACCGGACACGAGTCCGAATAAATACGGGTCAAAAGCAAGAAGACCAGCACAAAAACGTAACGGATATCCATAAAGAACAATCCTAAGAGTACCAAAGCACATCTTAAAGACGTCATGCGAGCGCGATTCCTCTTTAGGATCAATGTATCCAAAGTATTTCGCAGATTTAAATATATTCATCCCGCTCAAGGCCAGCGAGTCATCATGACGCCGAACATACTCGTTCCAGAGTCGCTCACCTTTAGCCCTAGCCCTCTCATAGAAGCAAGCAATGATAAAGACCGAGACGTACGCAACGCCCAAAACGGAAGCTAGGTAAGGGTCACCGGGAACCGGCGCGCCATTTAACGTGGCACCGTCTGCCCATATAGTCGCACAAACCAAGAAAGCGGCAATTGCCTTGGCAACGACAACGAGCATGGCAACAATTATGGTATGCCGCTCATTACCGCCGCCAAGCAAAGGTAGCCTATTCCTGCCCACACTCTGAGGGTTTGTCCTATCCTCCGCAATGCCCCTAATATCATTGATGAGATAACGCGCTTGGTAGCCACAGATGTCAACGACAAACACAAGCAAGAAGAACCGGAAGAACCACTCTCCAAGAGAATAGCCTCCTCCCAGGGAAGTACCCAACAAAGCCCCGCCTAAATAAAAGAAGCTTTTCATTGAATCGCGAGGACGAGTGTACAACAGACGAAGGAATTTACCTCTAAATTGCGAGAAGTAGTGACCCGGCCTATTATCCTCAGACACCCCATCGCTATTCTCTCGATATTCCTTAGGGACACTATCTACGTTAAGCTTCAGTATCTCTTCAAACGTCAGCCGACTGTAATCAGTAGCTATGAAATAGCAGTACAAAAGATATATCAGAGCGGACATAACAACCAGCGGCAGCAGAAGCCTGACCCATTTATTGTGCACGGTAAGCAGCAATAGCAAAGAAAGCAAAACGCATCCGATAACAAGCGAAACGAGCGCAAGTGCAAAATGCACGTAGTGCCTACGCGCGCCCCTATTTGTCAGGTGATGAATGTTGGCAGTGATTAAGCGAGAGGAGACTTGGTTCCAGCCTAGCGCAATAGTCTTATTGCCCGTTGGTACTAGCTCGGCAATCCTCTTTTCAATCATTTCCATATAGTGATACCGAAACATGCGTTCCTGGCCAATGCTGGAACCGTAAAATCCCGCTACAAGAATCACGCAAGCTGCAATCGTAGCGATTCCCTCGTTCTTCCAGGGTATCGCACTTTCAACACCACCAAATCCAGCCGCAACCGAATACAGAATGGCAAGCGCAGCAATGCAAGCAACAAGGACCTGAACGATATGATCCAAAGACACTCTTTGGTCTTCGCGAGCTTCATCAAGCTCAAATAGAAGCCATTCAAGCTCTTCTTGATTGCTGTCTTCTTTGGAATCACTCATATATGACATCCTTATAAGAGAAGAACGACCTGTTTGCGCTAATACAGCGCGCTAAAGCAAAGAAGACCCATTTGCACGGCCCTCTTGGGTATTACCAGGGACATTGGCCCTTCGCTCAGCAACAATTAAAGAACGCTATTGATCGTTTGCACTCAAAGATTGGTTAACCGGCATGACAACCCCCAGTAATCTGTCGACCAAATTGAAAGGTCAACAAGTGGATGTTTACGTCATGCACCAGGCAGTGAACGCCTGAAAAAATAGTACTCCCTAACACTTTAGAAGAGAACAAAAGAATATTAGTATTCGTCAAACATTAGCCTGAAAACCAACTGTTTGGATGCCGCTATCCGGCTGATCGATTCCGGCATTCATCACGGCGGTCACGATCTTTACAGCGAAGCGCCCAAGAAGCTCGCGTATGCCGATGGAACCGAGGTGCGGCACCGCCCCGTCGTCTTCTGCACCCAGTTCAAGAAGAAGGGCTGGCACCTAAGGCTCGGCGGCGGGGCCCATGCCGCCGCGATCATGGACAGGATTGCGCACAACGCGACCTGGGTCGACATGGGCGAGGCCAACATGAGTCGGCGCCGCGACGCGGACCGCTAGCAATAAAACGGCACCTGGGCCCACGTCGGCCCCGGTGCCCAAGCGCGATATCGGCGGTGCCGTTTCGCGATATTCAGCAGCGCTCAAACGAGCAAATACTCATTCGTCAAACGGTAGCCCGAAATCAATCTGCCGGAGTGCTTTATGTCGATGATCCCGTCATCACATCGGGGAATGGCGATTGCACCCGACGTCGGGTCTGGTTAGATTTTCGTAGCGGCATCGCCCATTCCAAGAAGCCATTGTTATGCTGATCTCAGCTTATAAGACGAAGACCGGTCTTCGCAAAATAGACGCTGGGGTATCACCCTTACACCAACTATTTAGACGCGACTTACTTATCGTGCACCGCGTAGTCTAGATTGACGTAAGTAAATCATTAAACAGCAACGCCACGAGCTCGTCCGTCAACGCCCTAAAGCAATACCGGCGCCGACGTTTCGTTATTACACAACGCATAAGCAAAATTAGAGCCTAGCGCCCGATATCGTAAATATTCACCTGATTAACGGGAATCTTCGCACTGTGGTAGTAGCCGTCGTTGAGCACATACATCTTTCCTTCGGACATATAAAGGCCTTCAACGGCATAGGAATCCGCAAGAGCAAACACCTCATTAACAGCGCCTGTCTTTAGGTCCACAGAGTACACCGCGTTATCTCCCTTGAAGATACTTCCTGTGTAATTGAGTCCAGCAGTGAAATACATGACGTCGTTAGCCTCGTCAAGCCAAAGCTGGTCCTGACCTTTCTTGTTTACATCGAAGGAATCGAGCTGCTTGCCGTCTTTGGAGAACCGGATAAGCTGTGTGTAGGTGAGCACCCAGATTGTGTCAGTCCTAGAGTCATAGGCGATACCTGTGGGCTGGTCTATATCGATCTCCCCGAGAGACCGCGCATCGCGAGTGATATGCCTTACCTTTCCCTCGCCGAACGAACAGAACCAGATGGTCTGATCCGCTCCATCGACACAGAGACCCTGAATATCCTTCATAGTAGGAAAGGCATCGTGCAGGTCAATCTCGCCAAGCACAGAGGAGAAGTCCTCCGAGAGCCGCACTATAGTCGATCGCATGCCCGCCTCATTCGTGGGCAAGTCTTGCCCGACGTTGCCGACGAGCCATTCCCCGCTTGACACGTCGTGGTTAAGACCGGTGCAAGTGAAACCCTTCCCCACAGGACTCCCGGCTACGTCCGGCATGGGAATCGTGCTGACTGACGAAATGGCGTCTTTACCGCATCCGTACAAGGACAGGCACCACATTAGGGTAATCGCAAAAACGATTACCCCCCCCCGATGAATTAATAAGTCAAATCGATGATTGTCTAAAATAGTCATATTCAATAAAGCTCTTCCTAGGCCATTTTCTCTTGGATCTTCTCGCCGGCACGCTCGATCGCCCAGATGGCAGGACTGGCTACGCGACACCATGCCTTACACAGCTCGGAGGGCTTCTCGTTGTTATCACCGAGTTTGGTGTTGAAGAACTCCTTGAGCTCAGGGCGGAGCCAATGGGTGCCGTCGATGCGTTCACGATCTCGAATATCGCCGTAACCAACGGCGGTTAACCCATCGATTACACCGGCGGTAAGAAGCATGTGTCCGTTGTAGCAATGAGGCTGCATGCATCTCCCCAGGGGAATCTCAGGAAGAGGTTCCTCGGGATTCGCAAAGATATTGCCAAGCTTGCGACCCTTATAACATTGACGAGCCTCGCCGCTGTCCATCATTACGTGATACATCCAGGCACCCGCCTCACAGAAACCCTTCTGCTTCACGCCGAAGATAGAGTCCTTAAAGCGGAAGAACGAGGAGTCGAACTGATTCCAAGCGGCATAATAATCCTCACGATCAAGTTTCGTGAGGCGCTCGATGGCCTCAGTAGCGTCATTTCGGGCGATGGTAAGGTGCGCCGGGGCACCGAAGTTATCCATGCAATAAGAAAGCACCTCGGGAATCTTAGGCACGAGCTCGTCAGTCGGGGTAATCTCAACGCTGCACGAGGCCCCTGCAGCCCAGGCGGCCTTTACGTTGCTCGCGAAGCGCTCAAGCTGCCCCTTCTTCTCAAGCTCGAGGTAGTGGAGCGAGCACTTGATCTCTACATGTGAAAGAACGTCAGACCCCAAAGCGAGCAGCGGCTCGAGCTTCTTGGTGAGCACCATGTTCGAGATGATGTCTACATAATGACCTTCACGGACAAGAAGCTCAACATAGCGAGCCAAATCGGGAAGCAAGAGAGTCTCGCCATCGGCGCAGAGATTAAAGTACGATGGCCCACCAACGCGTTCCTGCCTCATGGCGTAGGCGATCTGCTCGGGCGAATACTGCATGTCGGGAATAACCCCCTCATAGCTGCTCGGACGCTGCGCAAGGTAACAATAGTGGCAGCGCAGGTTGCAGACGGACAAGGGAATAGCGAAGAGGAATGCTTTCTTCATAGGTAAGAGCCTTTCATTTTACGATTACTTGTGGGCTAACTTGGCCATCAGAAGCGCGGTATAGCGACGGCGCTGTTCGACGGGAAACGTCACAAAGAACACGACGACCCAAGAGACAACACAAGACACGACTATTGCGACTACAAGACCTCCCCAGGAACGCAAGGGAACAACAGCGCCAAACGCTAGCGAGATCGCGATGGAAGCCCCGACGCTCAAAAGCGAGACAACGACCTCCCGATACATCGTCCACCAGGGTTTTTCCAGAAGTCCTGACACATAAGGTGCAATAATAAGCAGATTTCGCCCGATGGCGATAAATGCACTAACGCCAGCAATTGCGTACACACCGAAATCGGTGAAATTGAGCGCCAGCAGGACGAGGAAAAGGTTAAGCGCAGCTCCTCCCAAATAGGTCGCAGAGTTGACCTTGAGCCGGTTCATCACGGTGAAGACGTTATAGACGACCTGTGGCCCAGCCCAGGGGATGTAGGCGCAAATTGTGAGGATGGAGAGCACTGAGAGCTCCCCAGCATCGAGCGTCGGCATCCATAACCGATAAAACGCTGGAGAGAGGGCACAGAATACGCCGATAGGTGCGGCAACGATAAGGTTGGATAGCCGAATGTCCATCATGAGCCTGCGATAAAGCCCCTCCACTCCCTCTTTGGCATAGAAGATAACGAGTTCGGGCTCGAGGTTGTTGTTGAGAGTCGTGGCGAGGTTGGTAATCGCGCTCGGAAGCGTCTTTGCGACCGAAAGCACCCCCATAGGGCTCGCCCCCACGAACCAGTTGGCAAAGAGAAGGTCAAGCCCAGTGGTCAGGATGTTGCCGCACTGGTTGACCGTGTTCCAAATGCCAGAGGACGTTAGGTCGCGGACGAACTTCCCGGAAAACGCCTTTGCGTTGAAGGTGAGCTCGGGCACGACCCTACGCTTGATTGCGTAGCAGACGGGCGCACTCACTAAGGTGAGCATAAGCGCCACCAGCGAGACATAGCTCACACGAGTCTCGAAGAAGCTGAAAGCGAAGACGAGCAACGCGGCGTTGAGCACGTTGCGCACAAGGTTGATAGCGTTCTGAATGTAGACCCTGTTCACGACGAACATAGCCGAACAAAACAGCGAGACGAAGAGGTTTGCCCCGAAGTTCGCGAAGACGAAGGCGAACAGGAGGCACACGTCGACGGGGTCGGCGTTGCCCATGTTGACAATGGACCCAAGATTGGCGAGCACCGCAATGGCGACAGGCAGAAACACGAGGCACAAAATAGCATTACAGACGATAAGCGTCGAGTAGTATGCAACCGAATCATCGACCTTGCCGCGATGGTACGCAGCTGAAATGAAGCGCGACCCCATCGAGTTGAAGGCGAGCGTCACGAGGGAGGCGTATGAGACGAAGTTGTTAGCAAGCTGCGTGAAGCCATTAGCAACCTCGCCGAGCGTAGAGACGAGGTACGACGACAGGAAGAAGCTAACGGCCATCTGGACGCCGAGCGTGGCAATAGCTGAGGCTACATTGAACGCAGTAGCAAGCCTAGAGGAGCGCACGTTTAATCGCCTCCCGCATCTCACGGTGATAGGAAGAGAGTGGCGCACGATCGTAGGAACAAGGCCCGGCAGCGAGCACCTCGTCGAGAAGCGCCGGCACCTCTTCGGGCGACGCGGCGACCCTGATGTTAGCTATGTGACGAATCCAGGCATTGCCCTGTGACACCTTGTGGCTCACGTTGTCGAGAGCGACACAAGGTGTGCCAGTGATGGCAGAGAAGATCATGCCGTGAAGACGGTCAGTAACAACGACCTCAGAGGAACCGAACTCTGCCCACTTGGCAGAAAGAGTGCGCACACGATTGACCTCATCGATGCGTTTAGGGGAAAGGACAACGGTCGACGTCTCGGACACGGAGAGCCCGCGCGACTCGAGCGCGGCTCGCAGGACTTTGGAAGCGCTTTCACAGACGGTACGCTCCTTGTCATCGCGAAGGCAGAGCAAGGCGCCGGAGCGGGATGAGGAAGAGGTGGCATCGTGGTAGAGCACAATATCGGGAACGAAGAGGTTCACTGTCGAGGGAGACATTGAGGCGACCTTCTCATAGGTCGCCTTGTCACGCGAGAAGAAGACGAGCCGAGGATTCGAAGCGTAGGCCGCGGCGGTGCGCAGCTCACACGCACGTCCCTCGTCTGTGTTGTCAAAATACGCAGTCTGCGGGAAAACGACGACGGGGTTGCCTGAGAACCTACGGATGATATCGTTCATCTTCTCGTTCTCCTCGGGCCAGAGTGTTCCAACATTGCCACCACCGTCGATCACTATAAGGTCACATGGGCGAACAAGTTTGGCGATACGCTCGCGAGCGAGCTCATACTGAAAACGTTGGATCTCGAACACGGCAAGCTCAGGGAAGTTGTCGGTCAGGAACTCACGCTGAGCGAGAACGATGGCCTGGTCGCCAAGATTGCCGTGTTTGGGAGTGGCAATAAGAATCGCAGAGCGGCCATGTGCACGCTGATGCAGGCTCAGGCGGGAGAGCATCGATTCGGTTAGCGCGCGATCGCGGACGGAGCGCAGGACGCCTTTCGCAGTCTGTATCATGTTCATTGACTACCTGTTCTTCTTAAGGGATACATAGAGAGAGGGAGAGGCGGCAAAAAGAGCGCAGAGAGCTTTATCGCCACGACGCCCGGGGGTATGTTGAGAGACGTCGCCCAATGCAGAGCGCCATTCGGACTTGAGCGTGCGAAAGCGCTTGTCAGTTAACGTGGAGTGATCGATCTCAACGCTGTTGGAGAGGGCACCACGTGCCTCGCAGATCGCAGTGAGGGCAGCCGCCCACCATCCGTGCCCGGATAAATAGCGAGAGCGAGCGATGAGGGCTTCAGCGGTGTCGAGGAAAGCTGAAGGCGAAGGGCTGTGCATGATCGAGCCCTCAGTCTGCACGTAGTAATACCCGGCGATATCCGCAAACGCGACCTTCCCAGCTAAAGCAACGATTCGATGGATGATGAACTCATCCTCGTGAATTTTCCCTTCGTCGAACCGCTCGAAATTGAAGACTGAGCGATCGAAGAGCTTTCCCCAGCTAACTACGTACTCGCCATGTTCCTCGGTCTTCGTGCCGAGTTCGTAGCCGTCCCAGAAACCGCGCTCATCGACGACGCTAGGCTTGATCAGGACGGTCGAGATGGCCTCCCCCGCCTCAGTAACGTTGACGACTCCTCCGACAACCATGGGGGCACTCGTCTCCTGCATGACTCGATAAAGGGTCTCAAGCTCCTCCGGGGCAATATAGTCATCGGAGTCGAGGAAGAATAGAAGGCTTCCCCTAGCGTTCACGATACCAGTGTTCCGAGCAGCGGAGAGACCGCCGTTCTCCCGGTGTACCGTCCGAACGCGCGTGCATCGCGAGGCGAGATCATCGCAGAGCGCACCGGTTCCATCGCGCGAGCCATCATCGACAATGACAACCTCAAAATCTATGAACGTCTGACGCAAAACCGAGTTTACGCACCTCTTCAGACATTTCTCGGCATTGTATGCAGGAATAATCACGGAAATAAGAGGAGGGGGCGGCGTATTCAATCTATGTGACTCCAATGCAAGTGAGGTATTAATACGAGACAAAAGAAGCTACCCGCAAAGTTTGAAAAGAATCCTTACCATGTCCAGTCTTACTAGAGCGGCAGCAAAACGATAGCGAATAGGTAGCTTTGCAGCGGCGGCCTTGTTTATAGCCGACCGCCAGAGCGGCTTGTTCACAAGCTCCCTAAACTCATCCATCGCTTTACCCTTATATTCAGGGTTCAAAAAATATGTTTTTATAAGTGAAATTAACCAGCACAGTGCGAGGGAATCAAGGTTGCCAGCAGCATCCGGAAAATCTCGAACAACTGTTTCATGAATTGCACTCAGCAGCTTTTCGACTGCATTCACCCTATTAGGGTCGAATGAGTGGCAAACTGAGTCAGGGTTGGTCCGATACAGGTAACACGTATTATGCACAACGACAACATTTTCACAGTTGCATAAGTACGATAAGTTCTGAAGCGTATCTTCACCCAAGGCAAAACCGGTATCAAAGTAAGCAAATTGACCATTCACACGACGCTCGAGACGTGCAAAAGGGCACGAACGCAAACGAGCCAGTCCGCTGGCATCTAAACCCTCGAGTAGAAAACTACTAACAAGTTCGGTCGATGTCCTGCAACTAAGTTCGTCAGGATTGGCTGGACGCAAGCCCTTCCACCTAGCTTCAATTTGTTTAACACTAACGCTCTCAATAAGCCCCACAACATAATCAGCATTAAATGTCTTGGCGGCACCAAGCAAATCTTGAACGAAATAAGGTGAGACAAGGTCATCAGCATCAACAAAACAGACATACTCTCCCTTGGAATTATCGACGCCAACATTACGAGCGTTCGACACTCCGCCATTGCAGATCCTTAAATACTTAAAAGCAAACTCATTTACAAGAAACAACAATTCGCTGGAGTATTTAGGCTCACTCCCGTCGTCAACAACGATGACCTCGAAAATAAACTCTGTTTTTTGTCTGTGCACAGTCTCAAAGCATCTGCGCACATATTCAAGGCCAACATTGAAAACCGGAATGACAATAGACAACTCAACCACGAGACCGTGCCTTTCTCAATGATCGCTCTTGCACTTCAGCAGTGTTTGTTCCACAAACCATCAATACAACGCAGAAGCCAACAACAACAACAAACCCCCGATTCACACCTAAGTAAAAATAACGAGGTAGCTCAATCATCGTGAGGTAAAAAACGGAGTAAAGCATCAAATGGAGGGGGCTTTTAGCTCTAAAACCCTCATAAAAACGACCTAGTAAATAGCCAAAAATAAACTCAGGCAGGAGGCCCAGCCAGCTAAAATCCTTGAAGAATGTCAGGACCCCACCAGGATTATTAAATTCAGGATTTGCAAGCGTATGAAGCAAAAAACTGTATAAGTTTCCAATGTCAGGATCAGCAATTGTGGAATAGACCTGCTGCATGCCCGGCATCTGCCAAAGCCACTGTATGGAATAATAAGGGAGCCAACTAGTGACGCCATTTCGGATATACATAGACTCGACATTCGCCGCATTCGTATAATAGCCAAACACCCTGGCTACAATAAACTCCCAAAAGGAATTGTAATAATTGGCATAGTAAGACAACCAACTTCTTGAATACTCAAATAAGCCAAAGAGGAGAATGAGGAGGGCAACCGCAGCAAGCGGAATCCATCTTTCCATTACGCTAAGCGGCTTTTTCGAAATACCAAACCAAGCGATAACGAAAGGAACTATAAGTTCGACGATTGCTAGGCGCTCAGAAAACAAGATCGCTCTAAAACAAGCCAACAAAAAAATCAGGCTAAGCCAGATCTTGATTCGCCTTTTCTGAAATGAATCAGTCTCATCATAGCACATTATAATTGCACCAAGAGCAGCTGATATTATCCCGAACTCCGTAAATGTTGTGACACCTGAAATAGACCCAGTCTCAGCGTGAAATTGATTTATATTTGCAGCAAGTACAGATGGATTAAAAGCTGATAAAAACGCGGAAAATCCATAAATTCGAATAAAATTAATATACCAAATAATATAAGAAAACACGCAGACGATAGTCACTACGAAAAAAGCGCTCAGCATTCTGGAACGATTAAGAACTCGCACAGAACGACATTTTTTCGTATTCTTCGCCTTATAACCATTACGGCCAAACCATATTCCTAATGCCATGAATAAAAGAAATGCAAAAGAAACGGCAACGTACGGTAAATCAATCCATTTTTCAGATCCATACTCAACTACATAGCTTCTTTCAGACTGCAACAATGCAACAACCGTAATAATTAGATTAATAGCAATCAGAAAAGCAGGATTGAGCCACCAGACAGCATTCCTCGGCTTTGCTGTGTAATTCATGCCTCGAAAACCCATAGTTTTATTCATGTTGACGTTCAACCCTCCTTAAAATGCCAAGAAGAGACATGGCGGAAGCCTTCCAAGAATATGAATCCAAAACCTCTGCAATGGAATGCGTTGTATTGCCGCACAAATCGCAAAGAGAGGCACACGGCCGCATTGGATCGATATATGCGACAGAATCTCTGTACACTTCATGCATGACTTTGGTATCGGATACCGCCACAATCGGGGCTCCAGAAGCTAACGCCTCCAAAGGAGGAATACCAAAGCCTTCGTAAAATGTTGGAAATAAGAAGCCTTTACAATCTTTAAGTAGCGTCTTTGCTTCCGAATCACTCACATAGCCCAAATAGATGACATTATCAGCAAATGGGATATCATGTTCGCCAAAAATCCTGTCGTTAACGCCGCCTGCAATGACAATCACTTCACTTGGATTAAGAAGCGCCGTCTCAACAAGCCATCGTAAGTTTTTGTTAGGCGCGAGGGAGCTCATGGCAAACCAAAACTTACCAGACTCCAAACCAAACTTTTCCAAAGCAGCAGCGTCTGACTCAATACTCTCAAGATGTTGCCAAGCATTAGGAATGACGGAAATCTTTCCTTTTGATTTCGGATAAAACTTCTCGATTTCTGCTTTTGAAAAATCAGAAACGGTCAAAATTGCAGCGGCCTTCCTGGTAATCTGCGAGTAAAGAAATCGATACCAAGCAACAAAGCGACTGCTGTAGTTAGATTCATTGGCCCTTACGGCCATGTCGTGAATACAAACGACGCCTGGATTGCAAATCGGAGCAGTATTGCAGAGACTAACCGGCAACAAGCCATATTTTCGTGCATAATGCGAAAAATCAAACTGTTCCCATAGATGCCCACGAAGGGTTCCATAGTTACAGATAGCAATATTAGAACAAGGCTCCCAATCAATCGGCACAAGCCCATCAGGCAGCAGCAAAACCGCTTCGCCCTCATCAAGCAATCCATCAATCTCGCGAACAACCTCACGCGCAAAACGGTCAACACCAGTTATTCGACGAGTTAAAAACCGACCATTAATACAATATTTCGCCTCATGAAGCATCTGCTAAACCCCAATCCTTATGGAGAGAGCTTGCTCAGCAAAATTAGTAAATTGAGCTTTAAAGTGTTCGCTTGAGAACTCCTCAGCACGGGCTCTGCAGGTAGCAGCCTTAAAACTAGCGCGTTCAAATTTATCGATGCAAGCTGCAAGCGAATCGGCATTCTGTTCATAAAAAAACATACCTGTCTCGCCAGCGACAACAGTCTCCAAGGCCCCGCCTTCGCCGAAAGCCAGCACAGGACTACCACCGGCCATTGCCTCGAGTGGAGTCAGTCCAAAATCCTCGATACCGGGAAAAAGGAAAGCCTTTGCATGACCGTAATAGTCAGCAAGCTGCTCATCAGAAACACGCCCAACAAATTTAACGGTCGGTCCAGCGAGCGCGCGCAGCCGCTCCTCTTCCTCACCACCAGAACCTGCAATAATGAGCTTGCGTCCCAATTTATTACATGCCTCAATAGCTATATCGATGCGTTTATAACCCACGAAACGGGAAAGAACGAAGTAGTAGTCATCCCGCTCCTCAGCAACAGGACCTTCGGGCAACCGGATTCCAGGGTATAACGTCGTAGATTCGCGGCGGTAGAACTTAGAAATGCGCTTCCCAACATAATCTGAATTGGAAACAAAGTAATCGACCCTTTGAGCCGCTTGGAAATCCCACATTCGAACCTTGTGAATCATCGAGGGCATAAAGGCACGCTTGATTGCAGAGGCACCCTCAAGATAATCGTAGTAAAGATCCCACACGTAACGAATTGGCGAATGGCAATAGCAGACGTGCACGGCATCCGGACGTGTAATAACGCCCTTGCAGCAGCTTGCGCATGAACTGACAACCAAGTCGTATTCAGTTAAATCAAGAGCCTCCCACGCCTTTGGCATAAAAGAGAGTAGTAGCTTATGATGGGTCTTACCTCCGGGCCAATCCTGAATATAGGTTGTCCTGATATCGAGACCACGCGTCCAAGACGGAGCCCTCTTTTCGTTATAAACGAGTGTATATATTGGCGCATCGGGCCAAATTTCATGAAAGCACTTAAGAACCTGCTCTGCACCGCCCTCGCTCACGAGCCAGTCATGAACCAAAGCGACTTTTGGTTGTTTGCGAAAATTACTCACGCTATTCCTTCCAGAAATCGCCGAAACGTTCAATGTCCTCTTGAACGAGCGTCTCGCCGTGCTGGACCTCGATTACGTGTAAATCTCCCCCGAGCGCTCGTGCCGAATGCTGTGTTGCGGCAGGCATCTGCACGACGGAGCCAGCGCGAACCTGCTGCACCAGCCCGTCCAGGACAACCTCGCCGGTCCCGGAGACGACTGTCCAGACCTCTCCGCGGTGCATGTGACGCTGGTAGTCGAGCTGGCCGTCCTCGCGGATGATCAGCTCCTTGGTGAGTGCCTTCGCCCCGTCGGGGAAGACGCTGCTGTCGATGACGCGATACTCACCCCAGGAGCGCTGCTCGTACATGGGGCGGCTCTCGGCGACGGCGTTGACCTCGGTCTTGATGTTCGCTGACGCCTCCTTGCCGGAGACGAGGATGCCGTCGGGCGTCGCCACGACGACGGAGTCCGAGATGCCGGCGACGACCATCGGGAAACCAGTCTCGTTGATAACGTGGACGTTCTCGCACGACTTTGAATCTACCACGACGCGGCCGGAGGTGAACTCGGCCATCTCGTCGGTCAGCGTGTTCCAGGTGCCCAGGTCCTTCCACTCGCCCGCGTAGGAGACCGCGCCGATGGAAGACGCCCTCTCCACGACTTCGTAGTCGAAAGAGTTCTTGGGCAGCTCGGTATAGCGGGAGCGAAACTCCTCGAAAGTGTCGCAGGACAAGTACCTGGCGGTGAGGCCGGTGAGCCAGCCGAGCCTGAACGCGAACACGCCGCAGTTCCAGAGGGCTCCTTGGGAGATGAGTTCCCGTGCGGTCCCTTCGTCGGGCTTCTCGGTAAAGCGCGCGACGCGGCGGGGCCAGCCCTCCCCCGTCGCGGGCACGATGTAGCCATACTTACCGCTGGGGTAGGTGGGCTGCACGCCCATGAGGACCAGTTCGGCGAAATCCGACTGGACGGCCTCGTCGAGCCTCACGACGCTGTCGTAGTAGGCCTGATCCGCATAGCTATCGATGGGCATGACGATGACGGTGTCGTCCGTGCCCGCGCCCTGCTCGAGCGCGAGGCTGGCGCAGGCGAGCATGATAGCAGGCGCCGTGTCGCGGCGCTCGGGCTCGAGGACCAGAGCGTAGCCGCCTTCCACTTGGCGGCGGATGGACTCCTGCTGGCTCGAGCAGGTGGCGACGGTGATGTCGATATCGGCGTCGACGGATCCGATTTGGCCGAAGACGCGCTGGACCATGGAGACATGGTTGCCGTCCGCGTCGCGCAAGACCTTGAGGAACTGCTTGGAGCGGGTGCTGTTGGAAAGCGGCCACAGGCGCGTGCCAGAGCCGCCGGAGAGCAGGACAAGGTGAATCATTAGCGGGTCCCTCCCAGGATCGACTTGGCATCCGCGACCAGCGCGGCGAGCTTGGACTCGGACTCTGCGCGTTCGGAGCCCTTTGCGAACACGTAGGCCTTCGCCTTGGGCTCGGTGCCGCTGGGTCGGAACAAGACTCGGGAGCCGTCAGCGAGCCTGAACTCTAGGACGTCGGCCTCGGGAAGACGCTGGACCTCATCGGTCGGGTTGATGACGGGCATCGGCGCGCCCTGGGCGTAGTCAATGCACTGCTCGACGGTGGTCCCGCCGATATGCTCCGGAGCGTTCTCTCGAAGGCCGGACATCATCGCCGCCATATCGGACGCACCCTCGGGTCCCTCGTAGGCATGTCCGAGCAGCGCGCTCGACCAATAGCCGTATTCCTTGTAGAGCCGTTCCATGGCCTCGTAAAGGTCCAGCCCCTTCGCCTTCCAATGTGCGGCGAGCTCGCAAATGAGCATGGAGGCGACCACGGCGTCCTTGTCGCGCACGGAGGTGCCTGCGAGGTAGCCGTAGGACTCCTCGAAGCCCATGAGGAAATCGCCCTTGCGCCCCTCGGACTCCAGCACACCGACCTGCTCGCCAATGAACTTGAAGCCGGTGAGCGTGCGGCGCAGCTCGAGGCCGCGGGCGCGCGCAACGTCGTCGGCCATGGGCGCAGAGACGATGGTGGAGCAGGCGACCTCGCGGGCCATGTCGACGCCGGTCTCGCTCGCCTTGGAAGCCAGGAAGTCAAGCAGCAGCAGGCCGACCTCGTTACCGGTGAGCAGCTTATACTCCCCGGCATGCGGGACCGCGATGCCCACGCGGTCGGTGTCCGGATCAGTCGCCAGAAGCAGGTCAGGCTTAACCCTGTCGCAGTACTCGAGACCGAGCTCAAGTGCCTCGCGAACCTCGGGGTTGGGGTACGGGCAGGTCGGGAAATCGCCGTCGTGGACGCACTGCTCGTCGACGGTCGCAACCCCGGCGACTCCGATTCCCTCGAGAACGCGAGACACGCACTCCAGGCCGACGCCGTGGAGTGGGGTGTAAACAATGCGGAGCGCCGAGCAGTCCTCGCCCGTGGAGACCTCGAGCGTCTCCTCTATATAACAGTCAAGAACTCTCTCGGGAACCCACTGCACCAGTCCCTCTTCCAGGGCCCTATCGAACGCCATCTCCTTTACGCCATCGAAGCAGTCGACGGGGTCAATGGCCGCCTGGATGGCCTCCGCAGCCTCGACGGTGATCTGGCAACCGTCGGCGCCGTAGACCTTGTATCCGTTGTACTCGGCGGGGTTGTGCGATGCGGTGATGTTAACGCCGGCAGAACAACCCAGCTTGCGAACGGCGAAACTCAACGCGGGGGTAGGCTCGACGCGATCGAACAGATAGGATTTGATTCCATTGCCGGCGAGCACCTCAGCCACCCGGCGTACAAACTCCTCGGATCCGTGACGGGTGTCACGGCAAAGTGCGACCGCCGGGTTCTCAAAAGTGCTGTTCAGATAATCCGCCAGCCCTTGTGTTGCCTTGCCTACGGTGTAGACGTTCAGGCGATTGGGGCCGAGGCCAAGCTTGCCGCGAAGGCCGCCGGTGCCGAATGCCAACTCGCGAAAGAATGCATCCTCAACCTGATCTTCTTCAAGCATCATAAGTTCGGTTTGTTCTACATCGCTGCAGCATGCAAGCCATGTTTCATAGCAGTTCTTAATTTCAACGTTGTTCAACGTAATTACCTTCCCGTTCGCTTTTTGCCGAACATGGCACCAAAAGTTCCGGTGAAGCACTTCAGATCCATGCGAAAGCAACGATTGCGTACGTAGTGGAGCTCGATCTTCTGGCGCAGGCCGCTCTCGAAGGTGGCGGAATTACGGTCAGTCGCCTGCCACAGGCCGGTGATGCCAGGCTGCACAGATAACAGTTCAGCCTTCTCTTCGTCGGAGAAGTGCTGATCAAGCTCGTCTCTCGTAATGGGACGAGGACCAATGACAGAAAGGTCACCATTCAGCACATTGAGAAACTGAGGCATCTCATCGATGGAGCACTTGCGAATGAATTGACCGATTTTGGTAATGCGGGGATCGTCATCAACCTTACGTTCGACTTCCCACTGATGTAGCTGCTCAGGACTCAAGTACTTCTGCACATCGCCCGCATCGGCGACCATGCTGCGAAGCTTGAAAATCTTGATGGTCTTTCCGCCTTTGCCAACGCGCTCTTGCGTATACATTGGGCCGCCGGGCGTCTCGAGGCTAATGAGCGCGCATACCACGGCAATAGGAATAAGCAGAAGAATGCTCATCAAAAGACTGAACACGAGATCAAACAGCCTCTTAACAAAGCGGTAGCCAAGCGTACCGCTCGGCTTAATCTGATAGATAGCAAGTGCATCCCCCGTTAATGCACAGCTCTCTGTTACTTCTTTAGCAGCCAAAGTCAAACGTACGGCCCTGTCCTCCAGGACCCCCCCCCCAATCGGTAAATTCAAAAATGCGAACGAACAGCCGGTGCAACGTCTCCCTTACGTCTTGATGGGAACGTCGAGCGGAAGCACTTCCCTAAAGCTGGAATCGCCTTCGCCTACGTCCACCAGGCACCAGCGCTTGCGACGGTCGATCTTGTGCACGCGGGCCTCTTGCCCCACAAGTGGGCCCTGTTCTATGTGCAGCACGCCGTCTTCGATACGCGCCACGCTGTTGCGCACCACGCCGTCGACGTCCAGCACGCTGCGGTACCAGTCCTGCGCATCGTCCGGCATGGGCATGTACGCCCGCTCCCTACTGCCGGCGATGCGACAGCCAAAACTCAACTGGGCCAAAGCCCTATCGAGCGCGGCGGCATCGTGCGTGGCGACGAAGAAATATTCCTTGTACATGGGTTTGGTTTGGAGCGACCAGACGCCGTCCCGCTTAAACCAGAACTCCTTTTGCATCACAAAAGCGTCCTGTAGCAGCTCGGAAGGAACAATGCGGCGGACCTTTTCGCAGGTCTCGCGCTCTTTACCGTTGGGGGTGTGGACCAGATACCAGCGGACACGGCCGTGCTGGCTATAGCTAGTAGCGCCGTTAAAAGCGCCCGGCAGCTGCTCTTGGCGCCGTGCTGTCTGCTCCATCTGTTCGCCCCCTTTTCTTGCTTTGCGGCACACGCAAATGCAGGGGCGTTTAGAACAGGCTTCTCGCTCGCAGCTAGGCGCAGTCGCAAAAGTACAGGTTTTTGTATCTTTCGACACAGGTCATTATACGAGCAATTTATTCGCGTTTGCGCAGATTAAGCAAAATGTACTGCCATTAGATACATCTCCATACGCCTCTACAGAAACCTGTACCTTTTTGTGCAACAAAAAAGCCGCTCATCCAGCGGCTTTTTCTCGTTTAGGCATTAAAAAAGGCGACCGCCCTTTGAGGACGGTCGCCTTTAGATGTTGTGTGGTTTACGTTAGGCGCGGGTCTTGATCTCCTCGAGCACCTTAGCAACAAACTCGTCAACGCTCATCTGAACGGTCTCGTTGGAGCGATCGCGGACGGAGATGTTGCCGGCCTCGACCTCCTTCTCGCCCAGGATGAGCATGTAGGGCACGCGGTCGATGCTGCGGGCCTCGCGGATCTTGTAGCCGATCTTCTCGTCGCGGTCGTCGCAGACCACGCGAATGCCGGCCTCCTCCAGCTTGGCGCACACCTCGTGGGCGTAGTCGCGGCTCTTCTCGGACACGGGCAGTGCCTTGACCTGCACGGGAGCCAGCCAAGTGGGGAACTTGCCCGCAAAGTGCTCAATCAGAATACCGATGAAGCGCTCGATGGAGCCAAAGCACACGCGGTGCAGCATGATGGGGCGCTTCTTGGTGCCGTCGGCGTCCACGTACTCCAGGTCAAAGTTGAGCGGCATCTGGAAGTCGAGCTGGACGGTACCGCACTGCCAGGTACGGCCGAGCGAGTCCTCCAGGTGGAAGTCGATCTTGGGGCCGTAGAAGGCGCCGTCGCCCTCGTTGACCTCGTAGTCCATGTGCAGCTGCTCCAGAGCGGTGCGCAGGCCCTCCTCGGCGCGAGCCCAGTCCTCGTCGGAGCCCATGGAGTCCTCGGGGCGGGTGGAAAGCTCAACGTGGTACTTAAAGCCAAACTTCTGGTACACGGAGTCGATGAGGTTGACCACGCCCACGATCTCGTCGGTCAGCTGGTCGGGACGCACAAACAGGTGGGCGTCGTCCTGGTTAAAGCAGCGCACGCGGAACAGGCCGTGCAGGGCGCCGCGCAGCTCGTGGCGGTGCACCAGGCCGATCTCGCCGGCGCGGATGGGCAGCTCGCGGTAAGAGTGCGGCTTGGAGGCGTACACCAGCACGCCGCCCGGGCAGTTCATGGGCTTAATGCAGTACTCTTCGTCGTCGATGACGGTGGAGTACATGTTGTCCTTGTAGTGGTCCCAGTGGCCACTGGTCTTCCACAGCTGCTTGTTCATGATGAGCGGCGTGGAGATCTCCACGTAACCGGCCTTGTGGTGGATCTCGCGCCAGTAGTCCAGCAGCGTGTTCTTAAGGATCATGCCGTTGGGCAGGAAGAACGGGAAGCCGGGGGCCTCGTCGCGCATCATAAAGAGGTCCATCTCGCGGCCGATCTTGCGGTGGTCGCGCTTCTTGGCCTCCTCCAGCATGTGCATGTGCTCGTCGAGCTCTTCCTTGGTGGCAAAGGCGACGCCGTTGATGCGGGTGAGCATCTTGTTGTCCTTGTCGCCCTTCCAGTAAGCGCCCGAGACGCCGGTGAGCTTAAAGGCCTTGAGCGCCTTGGTGTAGCAGATGTGGGGGCCGACGCACATGTCGATGTAGTCGCCCTGCTGGTAGAAGGTGATGCGGGCGTCGTCGTCCAGGTCGCCGATGTGCTCGACCTTGTACTTCTCGCCGCGCTCCTCCATAAGGGCGATGGCCTCGGCGCGGGGCTTCTCGTACACGGTGAACTTGAGGTTCTCCTTGACGATCTTTTTCATCTCGGCCTCGATCGCGGGGAAGTCGTCCTCGCTAATCTTGACGCCCTCGGGCAGGTCGACGTCGTAGTAGAAGCCGTTGTCGGTCGCGGGGCCGTAGGCAAAGTCGGCCTCGGGGTACAGGCGCTTGATGGCCTGCGCCATGATGTGCGCGGCGGAGTGGCGGATGACGTGCGTGACCTCGTCCTGCGGGAGCTCGGCCACCGAACCGTCATTGTAGAGTGCCTTCATGGGTATGTTTTCTCCTCTCGGATGCCTGGTGCAAGTGCGTGCGATGCGCTCGGCGTTTTTGACTTGCATCATTATAGGCAGGTTGCCTTGGTATACAAGCGCCCGCCGCACCTTAATGGCACGGCGGGCGATTTTCTACGCATGCTTCATCGTGTGGGGCGGCTGCGGTGGGCGGGCGCGCGTTTGTGTGAGGCGCGCGGGACCCGTGGCTTGCGGCCGGCCCGGCGATGGATGCGTTACTGGATGCGAGTTCGGCAGTAGGGGCAGACCTTCCAGTGCGCATCGAGCGGGCGATGGCAGCTGGGGCACACGTTGCGAACCTGAGTGTCGCACACCGGGCAGACGACAAAGTCCTTCTCGATGGGCGCGCCGCACTGCGGGCAGGTGCCGTACTGGGCAAGCTGGCGCTCGCGCAGGGCCATGTCCAGCTCCTGCTCCTCGCGGTCGGCCGCGTAGGAATGCGGGCGCAGGACCAGGTAGGCGATGAGGCCCACAAACGGGATGAGGGCGATGATGCCCCATACCACGTAGGCGCTGGCGCCGCGGCGACGAGCGTCGATAAACACATAGACGACCGACAGCACATACAGGGCGATGATGAAGCCGACAAAGGCATAGATGGCGCCCATAAGCTGCGGGGACATGAGCTCGGAGATGTATTTGGACATTGAGGTGTACCTTTCGGAATATTTATAGTTCGGTCAAGTTTACCACGGGGTTTGTTTATATGGGACTACGGTTGGGCGCAGGACCGCTGCGGACACAAACATCTCAATCTGTAACAGGTAGTCGGAATATTCCGTCCCAAATGTTACAGATCAAGACAAACGGTGGACCCACTGTTCAAACGTCTCAATCTGTAACAACAACTCGGATAAAGCGGGTCTACCTGTTACAAATTTAGACATTCCAAATCGACTGATAGGTTCATCTAAATCTGTAACATCTAGACCCCAAAACAGTCCCTAGATGTTACAGATCGAGACATACCATTCCCTCCCCGACTTCAATCTCAATCTGTAACAGTTAGGACCGAAATTCCCCTCTTACTGTTACAGATCGAGACAAACGGAGTGTCCACCGGCAAAACGTCTCAATCTGTAACATCTGGGACCCAAATACTCGGCTAACTGTTACAGATCGAGACGAAACTCCAGCGTTAGAGTCGGCAGACGAGGTCGTTGACGTTGCGGGGTCTCCCCTCGCCTGCCGTTGGCGGATGTTGCGGGGCTGTTCGCCGCATTGCCGCCTCGCTGGGGGCACACAGACCGTAGGATGGTCTTATTGACAGCCTGTCAACTCGTCTGGGAGGCACTGTGACAGAAACGTTTGATATCGCGATTGTGGGCGCGGGCATCACCGGATGCGCCATCGCACGGCAGCTCGCGCGCTATGACCTGTCCATTTGCGTGGTCGAGGCGGCCAACGATATCGCGCTGGGCGCATCGAAGGCCAACGGCGGCCTGGTGCACGCCGGCTACGACCCGGCGCCGGGTACGGTAAAGGCGCAGGTCAACGCCCGCGGCTGCGAACTCTACGGGACGTGGGCGCAGGAGCTGGGATTTTTGTTCCGTCGCACCGGGTCGATGGTGCTGGGTTTTAACGACCAGGACCGCGAGCACTTGGACAAGCTGCGCCAGAATGGGTTGGCCAACGGCGTGCCCGAGCTGTCGATCATTGGGCCCGAGCGCATCCACGAGCTGGAGCCGCGCGCCAGCACCGATGCCACGTGTGCTCTGTGGTGTCCCTCAACCGGGTTTGTCGACCCGTTTGAGGTCGCCATCGCCGCGCTGGAGAACGCGGTGGCTAACGGCGTGACGTTTATGCGGTCCGCGCCGGTGGAGGCGATTGAGGTCGCTGGCTCGGGCGACGGTTCCGCGCGCTTTACGCTGGTGACCCCCGCCGGGGATGTGCGCTGCCGCTATCTGATCAATGCCGCGGGCAACGGCGCCGCTGACATCTCGCATATGACGGGCGCCGAGGAGTTCCAGATGGTCTGGCGCCAAGGCAACATCGTGGTGCTGGACAAGGAGCCGCGCGCGCTGATGCCGCTCTACCCGGTACCGACGCCGGTGTCGAAGGGCGTCATCGTAACGGGCACGGTGCATGGCAACACCGTGATCACCGCGACCGCCGCCGAGCGCGAGCCGGGCGACACTCAGACCTACGCGAGCGACGTTAACGCACTGCTGACCGGCGCGCGCAAGCTGGTGCCCGATCTGGACACGCGCCGCGTGGTGCGCGCGTTTGCCGGCGGGCGTCCGGTCATTAAGGGAACGAACGACTTCTTTATTGGGCAGTCGACCGTGGTGCCAGGGCTGTTCCAGGCGGCAGGCATTCAGTCGCCGGGCGTGGCGAGCGCGCCGGCCATTGCCGAGCGCATGGAGCAGGTGCTGCGCGAGGCCGGCGTGGCTCTGCGCGAACGGGCCGACTGGAACCCGATTCGCCGTGCACCGGACGACTTTGACCGTGCACCACTTGAGCGCAAAGAGGAGTTGATTGAGTCCGACCCCACGTGGGGGCAGATCGTCTGCCGCTGCGAGACGGTGCCCGAGGCCGAGATCGTGGCAGCGATTCGACGCCGCCCGGGCGCGGTTTCGGTCGAAGGCGTCAAGCGCCGCTGCCGAGCCGGCATGGGCCGCTGCCAGAGCGGTTTTTGCCAGAGCCGCGTGGCAGCGATTCTTGCACGCGAACTGGGATGTGATCCCAGCGAGGTATTGCTGGAGGATGCCGGTTCTTGGCTGGTCGAGGGACCTTTGAAGGGGGTGCGCTAGGATGGCGGATCTGAATATGGAAGCTGGACGCGACACCGGAGCCATCACCGCTGGCAGCGCCGTGGCGACGCAGGCCTTCGACGTCGTTGTAATCGGCGGCGGTCCAGCCGGCATGGCGGCTGCGCTTGCCGCACATAAGACCGGCGCGCACGTTGCCATCGTGGAGCGCGAGAAGCACCTGGGCGGCATCCTCCGCCAGTGCATTCACCCGGGCTTCGGCCTGTCGCACTTTAAGCAAGAGCTCACCGGCCCCGAGTACGCGCAGCGCTTTATCGACCAGGTGCGCGCAACCGACATCGCGCTGTTCTTGGACAGCATGGTGCTTGGAATTGATTCTGACGAGGGCGTGACGGACCCAGATAAGTCCGCGGTTCACGCCGTCACGCTCATGAGCCCCACCGGCATGCTGAGACTCACCGGACGCGCGGTCGTTCTTGCCATGGGTTGCCGCGAGCGCACGCGCAGCGAGATCAAGATTCCCGGCAGCCGTCCCGCCGGCGTGTTCACGGCCGGCCTGGCGCAGCGATACATCAATATCGAAAACCTCAAGCCCGGCTCGCGCGCTGTCATTTTGGGCTCGGGCGATATCGGGCTCATCATGGCGCGCCGCTGCACCCTTGAGGAAATTTCGGTCGAGGGCGTGTACGAGCTCATGCCGTACGCCAACGGCCTGCGCCGCAATGTGAAGAACTGCCTGGACGACTTTGGTATTCCGCTGCGTCTGTCGACCACCGTCACGCGCGTGATCGGGCACGACCGCGTGGAGGCCGTCGAGGTGAGCCAAGTCGATGAGCATCTGGCGCCCATTCCGGGAACCGAGCGCATCGTTCCATGCGACACGCTGCTGCTCTCGGTGGGATTGATTCCCGAGAACGAGCTTTCGGTGGGCGCGGGCGTGGAACTGGACCCCCGCACGCGCGGCGCTGTGGTGGACCAGAGCCTGCAGACGGGCGTGCCGGGCATCTTTGCCTGCGGCAACGTGCTGCACGTGCACGACCTGGCCGATAACGTGACGACCGAGTCCGAACGTGCCGGTGCGGCTGCGGCGGCGTGGGCATTGGGTAGCGGCGCGAGTGCCGAGGCGGGCCCCGCGGACGCGGGCTGCGAGCTTACGGTCTCCCCTGCTGGCATTGCTGGCTACGCGCTGCCGGGACGCATTACGGCGGTGGCGCTCACCAAGGTCAACTTCCGCGTGCGCCGGCCGGTCGATGCCGCCCGCGTGCGGATCCTCGCAGACGACGAGGAACTGTTCGCCGGCAAGGTGCGCGCGTTTAAACCAAGCGTTATGGAAAGCTTCCCGCTGCCGGCAAAGGTAATTCAGCAGGCGCTCGACCTGGGCACTAGCGAGATCGTCCTATCTATCGACCCCGTAGAGGAGGCATAAAGCATGAGCGATAACGTGATTGAGACGCTGCAGTTCAACTGCACGACCTGCCCGTCCGAATGCCTCCTGTCCGTGGAAGTCGAGCGCGACGCCGACGGCAACGTGGCGGCAGTTCATTCCGTGACCGGCAACAACTGCCCGCGCGGCGATAAATTCGCGCGTCAGGAGCTCACCTGCCCCATGCGTGTGCTCACCACCACCGTAGCCGTATCTGGCGGCGACGAAGCCCTGCTGCCGGTCCGCACGGCCGAGGCTATTCCACTCGAACTCCATGCCCAAGCAATGGCCCTCATCCGCGGGCTGGTCGTCAACGCCCCCATCCACATGGGCGACGTAATCCTCCCCAACCTCCTAGACACCAACATCGACCTAGTCGCCAGCATGGACATCGACCCAGCCTAACCAGTCATTTTAGGACGGGGCTCTTTTAGCTACCCCACCACCAACCCATCCCCTCCTCAGTTGCGGTGAAATAGTTCCTGATTTCCGCCGAAACCCCGGTATCCAGGAACTATTCCACCGCAACTTCTTTGGGGCTTGTGTATTTGGCTGTCATTCGATTAGTATCATTTCAAAACTATGCCGGATTACGGGGCTAAATCGAGACCCCCCATCCATGCCGGCAATTTCTGAGTTTTGGCAAGCCCTCTACCTGCGATTTTATTTTTGTCATTTCGGCCATGGTTGGGCAAACCCAATCCAGCCCCGTAATCCGCCATAGTTCTGAAAACCTGCTAATTCGGCACAAGGCTCTTTGACTACTTTCGCTGCTACGCCCGCTCCCCCACCTGAGTTGCGGTGAAATACGGACTGTTTTCCGGCTCTAGGCCGCCCAACAATCCGTATTTCACCGCAACTCATGAGGGTACGCATGGGCTACCATGGTGAAACCTAGCGAAAGGACGTTATATGGCACATGTCGATGACCAGCGTGTGGCGCGCATGCTCGATGCGCTCGAGGCTCAGCACCCCGGCGCACAGCTGCTTGTAAACGACCCGTGGTCGATTTATTACCTGACCGGCTTTTATGCCGATATGTTCGAACGTTTTTGCGGCGTACTGCTCGCGCGCGATTGCGAGCCCGTGATCCTAGTCAACGCGCTGCATCAGCTGCCCAAATACGACAATGCCCGCGTCGCCTACCACACCGATACCAATGTCGTGGCTGACGCCATCGCGAGTGAGATCGACCCAGCCAAGCCGCTCGGCATCGACACCGTCATGCGCTCCGGTTTTTTGATGCCCCTCATGGAGCGCCATGCCGCGAGCGAGTTCTTCCTGGGCGACTTTGCCGTGACCGCAGCACGAACGTACAAGGACGCTGCCGAACAGGAGCTTATGCGCGTGTCCTCGACCGCCAACGACGCCGTGATGGCCGACGCCATCAAGCTCGTTCACGAGGGCGTGACGGAGCGCGAAATAGCCGACCAGATGCTCGGCCTGTATCGCAAGCACGGCTGCGAGGGCTTTAGCTTTCCGCCGATCGTGAGCTTTGGCGCCAACGCCGGCGACCCGCACCACGAGCCCGACGATACGGTGCTCAAGCGCGGTGACGTTGTGCTGTTCGACATTGGCGGCCGCTATCGCAACTACTGTTCCGACATGACGCGCACGTTCTTTTGGGGCGAACCGGACGAGGAGACGGCTCGCATCTACGACATCGTGCGCCGCGCCAACGAAGCGGCCGAGGCACTCATCGCGCCGGGCGTGCGCATGTGCGACCTAGACCGCGCCGCACGCGACGTGATTGAGGACGCCGGCTACGGTAAGTACTTCACACATCGCCTTGGGCACTCAATCGGCCTGCAGGACCACGAGCCAGGCGATGTTTCGCTCGTCAACGAGCAGGTTATCGAGCCGGGCATGACCTTCTCCATCGAGCCGGGCATCTACCTCCCCGGGCACACCGGAGTCCGCATCGAGGACCTGGCCCTAGTGACCGAGAACGGCGTCGAGATCCTCAACGCCTACCCCCACGACCCAGTCCGACTAGACTAGCTCCATCCCAAAGCCCCCAAACTAAGTTGCGGTGAAATACGGACTGTTAAAGGCTTCTAGCCAGAAAACAGTCCCTATTTCACCGCAACTGATGAGGGGATGGGTTAACGGAGCAGGCCGGCC
>CAKUHP010000005.1 GCA_934658705.1 uncultured Collinsella sp.
CCGATCGCTGCGGCTGCCGTTTCCGACAAGGCCGAGGAGATCAACAAGCTCAACGTCTTCCCCGTACCCGACGGCGATACCGGCACCAACATGTCGCTCACGCTCGCCTCGGTGACCAAGGAGCTCTCTGCGCTTCCCGCCGATGCCGATATGGAGGCCATCGCCGGTGCCATCACCCACGGCTCCCTCATGGGCGCCCGCGGTAACTCCGGCGTCATCACCTCGCAGATCCTGCGCGGCGTGGCCGAGGGCCTTGTCTCTGCCGACGAGCCCATTACGTCCGCCAATATCGCCTTCGCCTTCCGTCGTGCCGTCAAGGTCGCCTTCCAGGCCGTCCGCAAGCCCATCGAGGGCACGATCCTTACCGTTCTGCGTGACGTCTCGACCAAGGCCGACGAGTGCGAGAAGAAGAAGTTCTCGGCCGAGGATGCGCTCGACGCCATCGTCGTCGAGGCTTATCAGTCCGTTGCCCGTACGCCCGACCTGCTGCCCGTTCTCAAGGAGAACGGCGTGGTCGACTCTGGCGCCTTTGGCTTTGCCATCTTCCTGGAGAACTTCGTGGCTGCTGCCCTTGGCCGCAGCACCGTCGTCGAGGATTTCTCCGCCACGTTTGACTCCGCCGGCTCTGCCCGCGATGCGGCTCTCGGCCGTGTTGAGATCGAGGCCAATGACGACTGGGAGGGCTCGGAGTTCCGTTACTGCAACGAGTTCCTCTTTAAGGCTGACGCTCCCTTCGACGAGGACGAGTGCTTGAAGTTCCTGGGCTCCATGGGCGACTGCGAGCTGCTCGTGGGCGCTTATCCCGATTACAAGATCCATGTTCACTCCAACACCCCCAACCTGGTGCTCGAGCACATGCTGCAGCTTGGCCAGATCTATGAGGTCTTTATCCACAACATGGAGATGGAGGCCCACGACCGCACCGCTAAGATCCACGAGGATCAGGAGAAGGCCGCCGAGCCCGCGAAGGCTCTGGGCTTTGTCGCCGTTGCCGCCGGCTCCGGCGAGGCTGACATCCTCAAGTCCCTCGGTGTCGACGTTATCGTGTCTGGTGGTCAGACCATGAACCCCTCGACTGCCGACCTGCTGGGCGCCGTGGATCAGGTCAACGCGACCTCGGTCATCATCCTGCCCAACAACGGCAATATCCGCATGGCTGCCGAGGCCGCTGCCTCCGCCTGCACCGACAAGAAGGTCGCCGTCGTTCCCACCAAGACCGTCCCTCAGGCGTTCTCCGCGCTGTTCGCGGTCCTGCCCGATTCCGAGCTCGAGGATGCCGTCGCCGCTATGGTCGATGCCATCAGTGAGGTCCGCGATGGCGAGGTCACCCGTGCCGTGCGCGATTCCAGTGCCTCCGACGGCTCGCCGATTCACTCCGGTGACGTCATGGGCATCATCGCCGGCTCCATCGACGTGGTCGGCTCCGATGTGAAACAGGTCACGCTCGACTGCATCAACCGTATGCAGGAGGAAGAGGAGGGCGACGCACTGACGATTCTGGCCGGCGAGGAGCTTTCCGACGAGGCCTTCCAGGAGATCGTCGACGCCATCGAGGAGGCTCAGCCCGATTTGGAGATCGATGCTCACCGTGGCGAGCAGCCGCTCTACCCTGTGATCTTCTCGATCGAGTAGGCAACTGGCCATGTCCGAGCTGTGCTCCGTGCCGCGCGTCTCGGAGCGCTTTGCCCAGAGCAATGCGCTCGACGAGGATATCGCGCGACTCAAATATGTTTCGGGTAAACGTGAGGAAGCCCTTCGCCGTCTGGGAATTCGGACGGTGGGGGACCTCCTTCTCCATATCCCTCATCGCTACCTGGACTTTACCCGCTCATGGTCCATCGAGATGGCGCCCATCGGCACGGTGTGCACGATTATCGCCACGGTTGACCGTATCGTCCAAAAGCAGCCCCGCCCGCGCATGCAAGTGACCGAGGTTTCGCTCGTGGACGAGACGGGTGTGCTGCAGGTCGCCTTTTTCCGTCAGCCCTGGATTGCCCAGCAACTTAAACAAGGCGACCGTCTGGCCGTGATGGGCAAGGTCGAGTTTGCCTACGGCTTTAAGCAGATGGCCTCGCCGCATTTCGAGAAGCTCGAGGACGGGCGTGCCGCGGGTACCATCCTGCCGGTCCACTACGTGAGTGATGGCGTGAGCCAAGCGTGGATGCGCCGTATCGTAAGCGGCGCGCTCGAAGTGGTCGCCAATCCGTTCGATCCCATTCCCGCACCGCTGCGCGTCAAGCGTCGGCTCATGAGCAGCGCCCGCGCGCTGCGCTCGATCCACTTTCCCTCGAGCATGGCAGAGCGCGATATCGCGCGCCGCCGTTTGGCCTACGAGGAATGCCTGTACTTGCAGCTCGCGCTGCGCCTGCGCAATGATGGCGGCTTGGTCGACGTGGTGCCCTACGCGCATGTCGCGGGCGAGCATCTGGCAGCGCTTAAACAGGCCCTTCCTTTTTCGCTGAGCGACGAGCAGGAGGCCGCATTCCAGGACATCCTGCATGACATGTGCGATGGCGGGCGCGTGATGAACCGCCTGCTGTTGGGCGATGTCGGTACCGGCAAGACCGCCGTTGCCGCCTGCGCGCTGGCTATTGCTGCCGATAGCGGCACGCAGGCCTGCGTTATGGCGCCCACGGGCGTGCTGGCGCGTCAGTATGCCGATAAGACCGGTCCCTTGCTCTCGCAGGCCGGCATGACCTGGGCGCTCCTGACGGGCGCCACACCGGCCGCCGAGCGCGAGCGGATTCATACCCAGCTCCAGTCCGGCGAGCTCGATGTCCTCTTTGGTACCCACGCGGTGCTTTCGGACAACGTTACGTTCAAGCATCTCTCGCTTGTGGTCATCGACGAACAGCACCGCTTTGGCGTGGGCCAGCGCAGCGCTCTACGCGCAAAAGGCCCGGGTGCCGACTTGCTCGTTATGACGGCGACGCCCATTCCGCGTACGCTGGCGCTCTCTGTCTACGGCGACCTTGATATGAGTATCATCCGCCATCGCCCCGTTCCGGGTGCCGGCGTGACGACGCGCGTCCTCACCGAGTCGAGCCGTGACTTAGCTTACGGCGCCATTCGCGAGGCGTACGAGAAGGGCCAGCAGGCCTACGTGATCTGCCCGCTTGTGGAGCCGAGCGATTCGGCTGACGAGCTCGAGGACGTTCCCGGCCTCGCGCGCGACGACGAGGGCCGCGTGACCGTGCCCGTGCCCCTGCACGACACAGCCACCGAGCTCGACCGTCTGCGCCTGGCCCTGCCGGGTCTTGCCATCGAGCGCCTTCACGGCCGTATGGCGGCGGGGGAGAAGGACCGCGTGATCGATGCCTTTAAGCGCGGCGAGATCGACGTGCTCGTCTCGACCACGGTGGTCGAGGTGGGCGTCGATGTGCCCAATGCTACCGTCATGGTCATCGAAAATGGCGAGCGCTTTGGTTTGGCCGCGCTGCACCAGCTGCGCGGCCGCGTGGGCCGCGGGAGCGTGTCGGGCACGTGCCTGGTTATGACGCACTCAAAGGGCAATGGCGGCACGTCGGCGGCGCAAGATCGCCTGCAGTCGCTCGAAAAGACCGCAGATGGCTTTACGCTCGCGCAGATGGACCTTCGCCTGCGCCACGAGGGCGAGATTCTCGGCTATCGTCAGCACGGCGGCGTGACCCTGCGCTTCGTCGACCTCGATGCCGACGAGGAGCTCATCGAGTGGGCCCATTTGGACGCGGTCGAGCTCTTGCGGTATGCTAGCAACCTTGACTCTGTGGCGACGCGTCCCCTGCGCGATGCGGTCGCCATGCGCTATCGACATATTTTTAAGGAGGTCAGCGGAGGATGAGAATCATCGGCGGTGAATGGCGCGGTCGCAAGATCGAAGAGCCGCGCGGTCGCGATGTTACGCGTCCGACGACCGACCGCGTGCGCGAAGCGTGCGCATCCATGGTCCTATCGGCCTTCGACTTCGATCTTGACGAGGTTTGCGTGCTGGACGCCTTTGGCGGCTCCGGCGCCCTGGGCATCGAGATGCTCTCGCGCGGAGCTCGCTCGCTCACGACGTTTGAGATCGATCGGAATGCCGCACGGCTCATCACTAAGAATATCGAGTCGCTGTGTCGCGACCGTGCCCGCTGGCGCGTCGTGACCGGCGACATCCTTGCCAGCGCCTCGCGCGGCCGTGTGCCGGGCGGCCCCTTCGACTTGGTCTTGTTGGATCCGCCCTATGCTTTCGGCGCCGAGCCGGTCGAGGGGCTGCTGCAGAACCTGGCTCAGCAAAACCTGCTCGCCCCGAGCGCCTATGCCCTGTTTGAGCACGCTGCGGCCCAGCCCGGCGCGCATCCGGCGGGCTTTAAGACCGTGCGCGAGAAGCGCTACGGTATCACGTCGGTCGACCTGCTGCATTGGGTTGGCGACGATGGAAGCGACGATGTCGACACCGATAGCAGCGATAAGACTGCAGCCTCGGAGGACGCCCATGAGTGACACCATTAACCGTGTGATCGTCCCGGGTACCTTTGACCCCATCACCTTTGGCCACATCGATGTCATCCGTCGCGCCCGCCGCATTTTTCCCAGCGTAATCGTGGCCGTTGCCGAATCACAGGGCAAAAACGGCGTGGGCACCACCTTTATGCTCGACGAGCGCGTGGCACTGGCCCGCGAGGCGCTCGGTGATATCGATGGCGTCGAGGTGCTGCCCTTTACCGGCCTGCTGGTCGATTTTGCCCGCGAGCAGGGTGCGGGTGCTGTGGTTAAGGGCCTGCGCGCCATGACCGATTTTGAGTACGAGCTGCAGCAGGCAGACCTCAACTACCGCCTGGATAACGAGCTGGAGTCCATCTTTGTCATGAGTGCGCCGCAGTACGGCTACATCTCGAGCTCGGTGGTTCGCCAGATTGCCTCGCTTGGCAGCGACGTTTCGACGTTTGTGCCACCCAATGTAGTTGAGGCGCTTAAACATCGCTTTTCGTGACGTTGCATTATGCCTGTTGGCATGTGGTAAACTAACACGATGATATGTTACCTATGAAAGGAGACCGGATGCCGGGCGAGAATTTTCCTGGCGACAGGATTGTGAGTCTTGTCGACGAGCTCGAGGGGCTCATCGAAGAGGCTAAGACGCCGTTCGGCAAGAACGCCCAGATGAAGGTCATCGACGCCGACGTCTTCTTTAACATCCTCGACGAGATCCGCATGAGCTATCCCGAGGAGTGGCAGAAGTCCCGCCGTATCCTCAAGGAGCGCGAGGAGCTTATGGCTTCCGCCGCCGCTCAGGCCGATTCCATCATTGCCGATGCTCAGCAGCAGGCCCTCACTATTGCTGGCGAGCAGGAGATCGTCCGCTTAGCGCAACAGCAGGCCGACGATATCCGCGACCGTGCCCAGCAGTACGAGCGTGAGACGCGCTATGCTGCCGAGGACTACGCCGAGCAGGTCTTTACCCACCTCGAGGAGAACCTCAAGAGCCTGACCGGCACCGTCACCCGTTGCCGCCAGCAGCTCAACGAGGGTGCCGCCCAGCAGAATGGTCAGTGGTAATGGCTGAGTTCCCGAGCGTTACCGTCGATCTTTCCGAGCAGCTCGAGTTTCCCGGAGACTCGTATCCGCTGACCGGCAAGGTCGATGTCGCCACCTATACGGTGGGCGAGAAGGAGTATCAGCTGCAGGACGGTATCGACTACGACGTGGTCTTTACCAATGCCGGCACCGGTGTTCTGCTGACCGGCATGGTTCGTGCGCACGCCACCGGCGAGTGCGACCGTTGTCTGGAGCCCGCCTCGTTCGATATCGCCGGCGAGATCGAGGAGTTCTACCTCTTTGAGGAGCCCGAGGATCCCGAGGCGTACGAGGACGGCTACGAGCTGTTGGGAGAGGATCGCATCGTCGACCTGGGCGAGCCCATTAACGATGCGGTTGTCATGGACACGCCGTTTGTGGTGCTCTGCACGCCCGATTGCCGCGGTCTTTGCCCGGTCTGCGGTGGTAATCTCAACGTCGAGCAATGCGATTGCGCCGCTCAAGCCGAGGCCGAATGGGCCGAAGCCACGGAAAATCCATTTGCAGCATTAAAGAATCTCAAGCTTGACGAGTAAAACTGTGGTAGTATCGCTACTTGCGCGTAATCGCCACACTGGATAGTTCATAAGGAAGGTCACTATGCCCGTACCTAAACAAAAGCAGGGTCGTATCCGCACTCACACCCGCCGTTCCGCCAACATGAAGATCTCGGCTGCGGCTCAGTCCACGTGCCCCCGTTGCGGCGCTGTTAAGCTCCCGCACCACGTGTGCCCCAGCTGCGGTTTCTACAAGGACCGCGAGGTTATCGTTACCGAGTAACTGTATACTCTGGATACGATGCCGTTCCAAATGGAACCACAATGGCCGGCTCAATGAGTCGGCCATTTTTGTATAAGGAGCATGTATATGAGTAACGTTCGCGTTTGTGTAGACGTTGTGGGCGGAGACGAGAAGCCGCAGGTCGTCCTCGACGGTATTGAGGCTGCCCTGGCAGCCGACCCCGATATCGAGGTCCTGGCGGCCGGTCCCGCCGAAATCGTTAATCCCTTTGCCGCCTCTCATGCGCGCGTCGAGGCCCTGGAGGCACCCGATGTCATCGCCATGGATGACGATCCCATTCGCGCCGTGATGACCAAGCGTAAGTCCTCGATCGTGCTTGCCTGCCGCGCCATCAAGAAGGGCAACGCGGACGCGTTCTTCTCCGCCGGCTCCACCGGTGCCATGACCGCTGCCGCCACCGCCTACGTCACGCCCTTTCGGTATCAGGCCGAGGGCAAGAAGCAGCCGGTGCGTCCGTGCCTGACCAATGCGCTGCCCAATCGTGCCGGCGGCCTGACGGTGCTGTGCGATATGGGCGCCAACCCCGATGTCGAGGTCGACGATATGGTTCGTTTTGCCCAGATGGGCAGCGCCTATGCGCGCGTCGTCCTGGGTATTGAGCATCCCCGCGTGGGCTTGCTCGGCAATGGCACCGAGGACGAGAAGGGCTCCAACTTTACCAAGGCGTGCTTCCCGGCCATGAAGGCTGCCGTTCCCGGCTTTGTGGGAAACTGCGAGGGCACTGACCTGACGTCGGGCAACTTTGACGTCGTCGTTGCCGACGGCATGTCGGGCAACATCGCGCTCAAGGCAACCGAGGGCGCTGCCAAGTTTTTGCTGCAGGAGCTCAAGGGTGCCTTTATGGGCTCGTTTGGCACCAAGATCGCTGCGCTGCTCATGAAAAAGCAGATGCGCGAGCTCAAGGCCAAGCTTTCGGGCGATGCCAAGGGCGGTGCGATTCTGCTGGGCCTGCGTGGCGTGGTCCTGATCGGCCACGGTGCTACCTCGGTCGAGGCCGTCAAAAACGGTACGCTCGCCGCGGCGGAGGCCGTGCGCGCCGGGCTCGTCGAGAACGTCGCCAACTCCATGGACGGTATCGTTTCGTAAGAGCGAGTTAGGGCGCTGTTATGCGCCTCGCGGCCTGCGTCGTGGGGTAGAATCAAAACCGTGTTTGGCGCTGCCTGCGCGGCGCCGGTCTTTTGGTATTCATGCACTATGAGAGGAAGCGCTATGGACCGCTCCGAAATCTTCGACAAGATCGCCGAGGTTGCCGCCGACGTTCTGGGCGTCGATGTTGCTGAAATTAGCGATGAGACCACGTTTGACGATCTCGATGCCAACTCGCTCGAGCGCCTGCAGCTGGTAACGGCCATCGAGGACGAGTTCAACCTCGAGATCGATGACGAGACCCTGCTCTCGCTCAACTCTGTCGCCGACGCCGTCGACGCTATCGAAGCTGCCAAGGAGGCCTAAGTCTTGGCTTTGTCTGAACGACTTACGCGCGCCCAGGAAATCCTGGGCTACGAGTTCAATAACAAGGTGCTGCTGCGCGCGGCGCTCACGCATCCCTCTGCCGTGGAAGGCCAGCCGGTTTCGGCAAGCTACGAGCGCCTGGAGTTTTTGGGCGATTCCATTTTGGGTGCCGTCGTCGCCCGTTCGCTCTTTGAGTCCTACCCCGAGTTTGACGAGGGCAAGCTCACGCGCCTAAAGGTGTCGCTCGTCTCGGGTGCCACGCTGTCCGAGGTGTCCCACGAGCTGGGCATCGACGACATCATCATCTTTGGCGCCTCCGAGACCGGCACCGGCGCGCGCGGTCTGCATTCGGCGCTCGAGAATGTCTATGAGTCGCTCGTCGGCGCGCTGTATCTGGACGCCGGCTGGGATGCCGCGGCGGAGTTTATCCACCGCACGCTCAAGCCGCATTTGGCCTCCGAGCGTGCCGAGCACCCCGCGAACCCCAAGTCGTTTTTGCAGGAGTGCGTGCAGGCTGACGGCCACGAGCCTCCGGCGTACAAGCTGGTGGGTTCCGAGGGTCCGGCGCATGCGCCCACCTTTACCGCCGTGGTGCTGATCGATGGCATTCGCCAGGGTCGCGGCTCCGGTTCCTCAAAGAAGGAAGCCGAGGGAGCCGCCGCACTCGAGGCACTCGACCGCATGGGTTACACCACCAACGGCGTGATTCTCAACAAGAAGCACGTATAAGCGAGGAACCGTGTATCTCAAGTCCCTCACGCTCAAAGGGTTCAAGTCGTTTGCCGACCGCGCCCACATGTCGTTTGAACCGGGCCTGACGGTCATCGTCGGCCCCAACGGCTCGGGAAAATCGAATATCTCCGATTCGATCCTATGGGTTCTGGGCGAGCAGAGCGCCAAGCAGCTGCGCGGCCAGGCCATGGAGGATGTTATCTTCTCGGGTTCGTCGGCGCGCAAGCCGGTGGGCGTGGCCGAGGTCACGCTGGTGCTCGACAACTCCGATCATATGCTGCCCGTCGACTTTGACGAGGTTGCCATCACCCGCCGCATGTACCGCTCGGGCGAGAGCGAGTACCTCATCAACTCGAGCCCGTGCCGACTGATGGACATTCAGGACATCCTGCACGATTCGGGCCTGGGCAAAGATACGCATTCCATCATCAGCCAGGGCAAGCTCGATGCCATTTTGCAGAGCCGCCCCGAGGAGCGCCGCGCCCTCATCGAAGAGGCCGCCGGCATCTCCAAGCACAAGCGCCGCAAGGAGCGCGCGCTTAAAAAGATCAAGTCGATGGACGAGCACCTGACCCGTGCCCGCGATATCAATAAGGAAATCGCCCGTCAGCTGCGTCCGCTGGAGCGTCAGGTCGATCGCGCGCGCAAGTACAAGGAACTGTCCTCGCGCGCGAACGAGCTTACGCAGATGCTGGCCGTTGATGAGCTGCGTTCGCTGCAGTCGCAGTGGAACGATTTGGAGAGCCGATCCAAGGAAGGTGCCGCCGAGCTGGAGCTTGCGCAGTACCGACTGGGTGAGAAAGAGCGCGAGCTCGAGAAGCTCCAGGTCATGCTCGAGGAAAAGGGCCTGTTTGTGGGCGATCTGGGCGAGCAGCGCCGCCATATGCAAGACGTGGTCGGTCGCATTAACTCCGACATGCGCCTGCTCGAGGAAAAAGGCCACAACATGGTGTCGCGCCTATCCGACATGCGCGGCCAGATCTCGGGCTCCGAGCATCAGCGTCGTCGCGTGGTCGAGGAGCTTGAGGACGCCCGTGCCCAGCTCGAGGAAGTGACCGGTGCGCACATGCAGGCCCAGGAGGACGTTGACGCCGCCTGTCCTGCCGCCGCCGAGCTTCACGAGCGTCGCGTGGCGCTCGATGCTCAGATTTCGCAGTTGACGCGCGAGCAGCGTGATGTGCAGCGTGTGGCGGATAACGCCGCGCTCGAGCTCGCCAAGGTAAAGGATTCGCTGTCCAACGCCGAGGTCGAGGACAACATGTATGCCTCGCGCCTGGAGCAGATCGATGAGCAGCTCGAGGAGGTCACGGCATCGCTCGAGAGCCGCCGCGACCGTGCTGAGGAGCTTGAGGGCGCCCTTGAGGCTGCCCGTACGTCCCAGGTCGAAGCCCGTGAGGCCGCCGAGGTCGCGCGCGCTGCGCTCAAGGACCTGCGAGCCCGCGAGAGCGAAGCCCGTAATAAGTTGTCTGAGGTTCGCTCGGAACTTGCCAGCCAAAAGAAGCTCGATGCCCGTATGGCCGACAGCTCGCCGCTCGTGAGCCGTCTGGTGGGGGCGCTAGGTGATGACGTCTCGGGACGTCTGGGTGACGTACTCGAGGCTCCACGCGAGCTTGAGGGCCTGGTTGAGCAGCTGCTCGCCGGCGATATCGATGCCCTGTTGTTTGATGATACTGCCGCGCTTGAGCGCGCCGGCCGTGCCGCCCTGGACCAGAAGAAGGCCTCGGGCGAGGCGTTGCTGGTGGCGCGCGGCGTGAGCGGCTCTGCCGCCGCCGAGGGTGCTGCCGGAACCCGTCTGGTCGATCGCCTGTCCGTTCGCGCGGGCTATGGCCCGGTCGTCGAGGCGTTGCTCGGTAGTTATTACGTGGTCGACGACTTGGCTTCTGCGCTGTCCGCGCCGGTCGTTGAAGGCGTGACCTATGTGACCCCCGATGGCGCGCGCGTTGCCTGCGGTGGTTTGGTGCGCGTGGGCCTCGATGCCGGTGAGGCGTCGGGCGCTCTGGAGCGCAAGCGCCGCATTCGCGAGCTGGAAGGCTTGGAGCCCGACTTAGCCGCCGTGTTTGAGCACGCTTCGGATCAGGTCGTCGAGGCCAATGCGGCCGTCGAGGAGGCTCGTGCCGCCGAGGGCGACGCCGCCGGTGAGATCGCCCGCCTTGAGGGCGAGCGCCGCTCCCTGCTGTCCGAGATCGGCCGCCTGGAGCAGAGCGCCAACAACGCCGAGGTCGAGCGCGTGCGCATTTCCAAGCGTCGCGAGCAGGCTGCCGAGGCTGTCCGCGCCGCCCGTCCGCGCGTGGACGAGCTTACCCGCTCGCGTGATGAGGCCCGCGCTCAGGCAAGTGACCTGGGCCTGCAGATTGCCGAGGCCAATGACGAACTTGATCGCGTGCGTCGCGACGACTCCGAGGCCGCCGGCAAGCTCGCCGACGCCAAGGTGCGCCTGGCCCAGACGAGCGAGCGCCTGCGTTCGCTGAAGGGCCGTGTGCCCGATCTGGAGCATCGCCTGGAGGGCATCGACCGCCGTATCCGCGGAACGCGTCAGGCCTCGCGCTCACTTGAGCTGCTGCGCCTGCGTGTCGATCCCATGCACGAGCGTTATTCGGCCCTGCTCGAGCGTGCCTCGGATTGGGCGGCGCGCCTGCGCGACCAGGCATCGCTCGAGGAGGCGGACTCGGCATCGCTCAAAAAGACCATCGAGGACGCCAAAGCTGAGGTCGCCCGTGCCAAAGAGAGGGTCGACGCCGCCACCGCGACGCAAAACGAGTTCAAGGTCGCACGCGGCAAGCTCGAGGTGCAGGTCGAGGCTGCCATCAAGGCCATCACGGCCGACGGCACCACGGTGCTCGAGGAAGCGCTCATGCTTCCCGCGCCCACCGACCGCGACGCGGCCGAGCGCGAGCTCAACCAGCTTGTGCGCCAGATCAACAACTTGGGTCCCGTAAACCAAGTTGCTATGGAGGAGTACGAGCAGCTCAAGCGCCGCTCCGACTACATCGAGGAGCAGCTTGCCGATCTGGAGAGCGCGCGCAAGGCGCTCACCAAGATCACCGTGGCGATCGACCGCAAGATGCGCAAGGCGTTCTTGGTGACGTTTGAGAAGGTCGATGCGAATTTCCGCGAGATCTTCGCCATGCTCTTCCCGGGCGGTCAGGCGCATCTGGAGATGACCGATCCAGAGCATCCGGCAGAGACGGGTATCGAGGTCGTGGCGCAGCCGCGCGGCAAGCGCATCACCAAGATGATGCTCATGTCGGGCGGCGAGAAGAGCCTGACGGCGCTCGCCCTGCTCTTTGCCGTGTACCGCACGCGCACGGTGCCGTTCTATGTGCTGGACGAGGTCGAGGCGGCGCTCGACGACGCCAACCTGTCAAAGCTCATCGGCGCCCTCGACGTGCTGCGTTCCGATACGCAGCTCTTGGTCATTTCGCATCAGCGCCGTACTATGGAGGACGCTGACGTTCTCTACGGCGTTTCGATGCAAGCCGACGGCGTCAGTCGCGTCGTCTCGCAAAAACTCGATCGCGAAACCGGAAAGGTCGTGAATGCATAATGGGATTCTTTGATGCTCTCTCGCGCGGACTTGAGCGCAGCCGCGAGGCCCTCAACGAGGTCTTCTACTTTGGCGGCGAGGTCGACGAGGATTTTTGGGAGGACCTTGAGGACACCCTTGTCATGGGTGACATGGGTGCCGAGGTCGCCATTCAGGTATCCGATGACCTGCGCGAGACGGCCGCCAAGAAGAACCTCAAGACCGCCCCGCAGCTTCGCCGCGCCCTGGCCGAGCAGCTCGAGGGTCACTTTGTGCCCGTCGAGCGCGATCCGTTCTCCGATACGCCGAGCTGCGTGCTGTTCGTCGGCATCAACGGCGCCGGCAAGACCACCACGGTCGGCAAGATCGCGAGTGCCATGGCCGCCCGCGGCAAGAACGTCGTGATCGGTTCGGCCGATACCTTCCGTGCCGCCGCTATCGAGCAGCTCGATGTGTGGGGCCAGCGCGCCGGCGTACCGGTCATCAAGCGCGACCGCGGCTCCGATCCGGCGAGCGTGTGCTACGACGTGCTCGACGAGGCCGATAAACGCGGCAGCGACCTGGTGCTCATCGATACCGCCGGCCGTCTGCACACGAGCCCCGAGCTCATGCGCGAGCTCGCCAAGGTGGTCAACGTGACCCGTAAGCGTGCCGCCAATATGGCCGCCGGCCCCATGCCGGTCTCGGTCGTGCTCGTGATCGATGCCGCCACCGGCCAGAACGGCCTGAACCAGGCGCTCGAGTTTAACGAGGCGCTGGGCCTGGACGGTATTATCATGACTAAGCTCGACGGCACGGCAAAGGGCGGTATCGCCATGGCCGTGGCCGAGAAGCTCAAGCTCCCTATCCTGCGCATCGGCGTGGGTGAGCAGGTCGATGACCTGCAGGAGTTTAACGCCAAAGATTTCTGCCGCGCCCTGGTGGGCGAGTCCAACTAAGGAGTGGCTAGTGTTTGATTCCCTGAGCGATCGCCTCAACGACACATTTGACCGCCTGCGCGGCAAGGGTAAGCTGACCGAGGCCGATATCACCTCGGCCATGCGCGACATTCGCATGGCGCTGCTCGAGGCCGACGTCAACTTTAAGGTCGTCAAGGAGTTTGTCGCCAAGACCAAGGAGCGCTGCATGACTGCCGAGGTCATGGAGTCGCTGTCGCCGGCGCAAAACGTCGTCAAGATCGTGCTCGACGAGCTCACCGAGATGCTCGGCTCCACCGAGAGCAAACTCGTCTTTAGCAACCGTATCCCCAATGTCATTATGCTCGTGGGCCTGCAGGGCTCCGGTAAGACCACGGCGGCTGTAAAGCTGGCCTACCTGCTCAAGAAGCAGGGCCGCTCGCCGCTGCTCGCCGCATGCGACGTCTACCGTCCCGCCGCTGCCGACCAGTTGGCCACGCTCGGCGGCGAGATCGGCGTGCCGGTTTTCCGCGGCGATGGTGCGCACCCGGTCGACATCGCCAAGGGCGCCATTCAGGAGGCCGTCGACCACCTGCGTGATGTTGTCATCGTCGATACCGCCGGCCGTCTGCAGATCGATGAGCAGATGATGCAGGAGGCCGTCGACATCAAGAAGGCCGTCAAGCCCGACCAGGTGCTGATGGTCGTCGACGCCATGACCGGCCAGGACATCGTCAACGTCGTTTCGACCTTTGCGGAGCGCACCGACTTTGACGGCGTGATCATCTCCAAGCTTGACGGTGACGCCCGTGGCGGCGGCGCGCTTTCGGTGCGTCAGGTGACCGGCAAGCCCATCAAGTTCGTGAGCATGGGCGAGAAGCCCGATTCGCTGGAGCCGTTCTATCCCGACCGCATGGCCAAGCGCATTCTGGGCATGGGCGACGTCGTCGGTATTATCGAGAAGGCCCAGGAGGCAGCCGACGCCGAGCAGCTCGAGGCTGCCGAGCGTATGCTGCGCGAGGGCTTTACCATGAACGACATGCTCGATCAGATGAAAGCCGTCAAGAAGATGGGCGGCATGAAGGGCATCCTGGGCATGCTTCCCGGCGGTCAGCGCGCGCTCAACCAGATGGGCGGCAACCTTGACGAGGGCATCTTCGATAAAAACGAGGCCATCATCATGTCGATGACCAAGGAGGAGCGCCTGCGTCCTTCCATTATTAACGGCCAGCGTCGTGCCCGTATTGCCAAGGGCGCCGGCGTGACCCCCACCGAGGTCAACAGCCTTATGAAGCAGTGGGGCGAGATGAACAAGATGATGGGCCGCATGCGCACGATGGCCAATCAGGCGCAGGCCGGCGGCAAAAAGGGCAAGAAGGGTAAGAAGGGCAAGAAAATGCGCATGCCCAATATCCCCGGTCTGGACGCCATGGGTCTGGGCGGTATGGGTGGCCTGGGTACGGGCGGCCCCAAGTCCGATATGGATTTGCTGCGGCAGATGGAAGCGCAGATGCGCAATAAGAGGTAACGGATCTGCTTGATCTGTTTATGGCAAAGGCCGCGCGGAGTTTGTTCCGCGCGGCCTTTGCTATTGTGCCGTGTTGAGTTTATTTGGCTAGACGATCATTGGCGTCGTTGCTTGCCGTTAATGGCAGCCTCAGCCCTCGTGGCCCTCGTGCTCGTGGTTACCGTGGCAGCCGCAGGACTCGCCATGCTCGTGGGCGTGGTCGTGGCCATGGCAACCGCACGTGGCCTCGCCGTTCTGTACGAGCGTTCCGGCGATGAGCGCCTCGACGCATGCGTCGCAGCTGCCCTGGGCGCCGGCATAGACGGTGATGCCAGCCTGGGCGAGCGCGTTGATGGCGCCGCCGCCGATGCCGCCACAGATGAGCGTGTCCACGCCGCCGTTGGCAAGCAGACCCGCAAGGGCGCCGTGGCCGGTGCCGCCGGTGCCCACGACCTGCTCGTTGAGCACTTTGCCGTCCTGGATGTCGTAGATCTTGAACTGCTCGCTGCGCCCAAAGTGCATAAAGATGTTGCCGTTGTCATACGTGGTTGCCACCCTCATGGTGCCGACCTCCTTAGCTGGCCACGCGGCCGTCGTTATGGTGATGGGGGAGTATGCGATATTGCCGCCCTCGATGACGAGCGCTCGTCCGTTGACCAGCGCATTGGCCACCTTGCGATGCGCGCGGCTGCAAATTGCCGCCACCGTGGCGCGGGCGATGCCCATCTGCTGAGCGACCGCCTCTTGGTTGAGGTCTTCCAGGTCGCACAGGCGCAGCACCTCGAGCTCGTCGACGGTCATGTCGATGGCATCACCGCTGGCCAGGCCATCGGGGGTAAAGCCGCGGTATTCGGGGATGATCCCGACGCGGCGCAGTTTCTCGCGTCTTCCTGCCATGCACACTCCTTATCTGACATATGTCAACAATAGAATAGCGCGTTAGTCTTAGGGCGCAAGGTATTTCTGGCATATGTCAGAAAATGGCAGCTTATGTTTGGGCTGTGGGGTCGAGTATGCCTGGGCTACAATAAATCTCGCTTATAGGCGACTGACAGGAGGGTCAATGAGCAAAGCTGATCAACAGTTTGTAACCATGTGCCGCGATATCTTGGACCATGGAACCACTACCGAGGGCCAAAAGGTCCGTCCGGTGTGGGAGGACGGCACCCCTGCCTATACCATTAAAAACTTCGGCGTCACGGCGCGCTATGACCTGCGCGAGGAGTTCCCCGCGCTCACCCTGCGTCGCACGGCGCTTAAGTCTGCCATGGACGAGATTCTGTGGATCTATCAAAAGAAGTCCAATAACGTGCATGACCTCAACAGCCATATCTGGGATGAGTGGGCCGACGAGACCGGTTCGATCGGCAAGGCTTACGGCTATCAGATTGGCCAGAAGAGCCATTATGCCGAGGGCGACTTCGATCAGATGGACCGCGTGCTGTACGACCTCAAGCACACGCCGTACAGCCGTCGTATTATGACGAACACCTACGTGTTCAGCGACCTGTCTGAGATGCATCTGTATCCGTGCGCTTACAGCGTGACCTACAACGTCACGCAGCGTCCGCAGGACGACAAGCCGACGCTCAATATGATCCTCAACCAGCGCAGCCAGGACATTTTGGCCGCGAACAACTGGAATGTGTGCCAGTACGCCATTTTGCTCATGATGGTGGCGCAGTCGGTCGATATGATTCCCGGCGAGCTGCTGCACGTGATCGCCGACGCCCATATTTACGACCGTCATGTCGATATCGTCCGCGAGCTTATCGAGCGTCCGCAGTTTGCGGCGCCCAAGGTAACGCTCAACCCCGACGTGCATGACTTCTATGCGTTTACGACCGACGACCTGATTGTCGAGGGCTACGAGCATGGCCCGCAGGTCAAGAACATTCCCATCGCGGTGTAGGTGACGGGTATGGCTTGTAAGCTTTCTGCCATCGTTGCCGCGTGCGATGACTGGGGCATTGGCTGCGAGGGCGACATGGTGGTGTCCAACCGCGCCGACATGCGCCATTTTGTGGCATGCACCAAGGGTTGCCCGGTCATTATGGGACGCAAGACGCTGCTGAGTTTTCCCGGCGGGCGTCCGCTTAAGAACCGTCGCAACATTGTACTCACGCGCGACGAGGGCTTTGCTCCCGAGGGTGTCGACGTGGTGCATAGCGTTGACGAGGCGCTGGCTGCCGTGGCCGACGAGCCCGTTGCGTGGGTGATTGGCGGCGGCGAAGTGTATCGGCAGTTTCTGCCGTATTGTGTCGAGGCTGAGGTCACGCATAACCACTGCGTGCATGCGGTAGATACGTACTTTCCCGACCTGGATGCCGATCCCGCGTGGGAGGTTGCGCAGGCCGGTGAGGTCGCGACGATTGCCGCCGGCGAGGGCGACGAGGGGCTCAAATATGAGTTCGTCACGTATCGTCGTGTTGAGGCGTAAAACCGATTATCCCTTCGGTATTATCGGGTTGAAATGAGTGACGGGGCGGCGCATGGCGTTGCCCCGATATTTGTATAGGTGCTGCAAAGAAAGGTGCGGGCTGGCTGCTATGACTGATGCCGTTGAGGTACTGCGAATCGATTCGCTCGAGGACGAGCGGCTCGACGCCTACGTGCGACTGACCGAGCGCGAGCTGCGCTGCGTGCTGGAGCCTCAGAAGGGCATCTTTATCGCCGAGAGCGCCAAGGTTATCGAGCGTGCGGTTCGTGCCGGATACGAACCGGTGAGTTTTCTTTTGGGCGAGCGCTGGCTCGACCAGATGATGCCTCTGCTTGAGCGCCTGACGGTACGCGAGGGCGCCGGTCCGGTTCCGGTGTTCGTGGCCTCGATGGAGCTCATGGAGCGGCTGACGGGCTTTAACGTGACCCGCGGTGCGCTCGCGGCATTCCGTCGTCCGCGTCAGATTCCGGTTGCGGAGTTCTTGGATGGCGTTGTCGAGGCGGCGGGGGAGCGCCCGGTGCGCGTGTGCGTGCTCGAGGGCATTGTCGACCACACCAACGTCGGCGCGATCTTTCGCTCTGCTGCCGCGCTGAACGTCGATGGCATTTTGGTGAGTCCCACCTGCTGCGATCCGCTGTACCGTCGCTCGGCCCGCGTAAGCATGGGCACAGTATTTCAGGTGCCGTGGACGCGCATTGGCAGCGAGGCGCGCGTGTGGCCGCACGACGGCCTGGCCGCCCTGCACGACGCTGGCTTTTCGTGTGCCGCCATGGCTCTGACGGACGATTCCGTTTCGCTGGATGATCCCTCGCTGCGGGAGATTGACCGCCTGGCGATCTTTATGGGTACCGAGGGCGCCGGCCTGGGCGCCAAGACCATTACCGGCTGCGACCGCGCCGTACGCATTCCGATGGCTCACGGGGTCGATTCGCTCAACGTTGCCGCGGCGAGTGCTGTCGCCTTTTGGCAGCTATGCCCGCATGTGAGCAATGAGTACCATTACCAACCGGGACTGTATCACTAGGTAGAGATTCAGCACCGGGCCCTGATTCGGGATGTTTCGGTCGACGCCGGTCGGTGCTAAGCTGGTATTGGCTTTGGTTTTAAATTGCTGTTTTGTTGTTTGGCGTACGCAGGTGGGGAGGGCGTGTGGCTCAGAAATCTACGGCTATCGATGTAACGCAGGGTGTCATTTGGCAGCAACTGCTTTCGCTGTGCGTTCCCATCTTCTTTAGTTCGTTTTTTCAACAGGCATACACGCTTATCGGTACCTATATCGTCGGTCAGTTTGGCGGCAAGCTCGCGCTGGGCGGCATTCAGGCCACGATGGTGCTTACGGAGCTCTGCATTGGTTTTTGCGTGGGCGTGGGTGCCGGCTGCGCCGTTATCACGGGACAGTTTTTTGGCCAGCACGACGACGAGCGCCTGAGCCGCTCGGTCCATACGGCCATGACGCTCGCGCTGGTGGGTGGTATCGTCATTTCCATTCTGGGCATGGTATTCGTCGAGCCGATGCTCGTTTTGATGAACACGCCGCACGAGCTGCTGGCGGAGGGCGTGGCCTATGCCCGTTGCTATTTTGCCGCGATGGTCGCGGCGCTGCTGCTCAACATGGGAACGGCGCTGTTGCGTGCTGTGGGCGACACACGCGGTCCCGCGATGATCATCGCTTCCGGGTGCTTCGTCAATGTCGTGCTCGACATCATCTTCGTTGCCGTGCTGCATATGGAGGCCCTTGGCTGCGGTATCGCGGTGGCGCTGACCATTTGCTCTAATGCCACGATGATCGTGATTCGCATGATGCGCGCGCCGGGTGCATGGCGCCTTTCGCTCTCCAAGCTCGGTATCGATTGCGGTATTTGCAAGAGCATGATTTCGTGCGGTTTGCCGCTTGGTTTTCAATCAGCGGCGTATTCGATCTCGAATGTACTGATCCAGGTGTCGGTGAATTCGTTTGGCGCCGACGTCACGACTGCTTGGGGTCTTTCCGGCCGCTTGGACGGCATTATCTGGATGGTGACCGAGGCACTGGGCGTGTCAATCACCACCTTCTCGGCGCAGAACTATGGCGCGCGTAATTACGAGCGCATGCGCAAGGGCTACCACACGTCGCTCGTGCTTTCGTTTGTGCTGATCGGTGGCCTCTCTGCCGTGTTGATGTTGTTCTCGGGCCCGCTGTCCCGTCTATTTATCGACGATGCCGCGATTTCTGGATACACCACGACGATCATTCATTTCATCGCACCGTTCTACGCGATTTTCTCGATTATCGAGAACGCGTCGGGCTCCATTCGCGGCGCCGGCGTGAGCTTGCAGCCTATGATGCTTACCATCTTTGGCACGGTCGTCCTCAGGGTGATCTGGGTGTTTGCGATTATGCCGTTCGACCCGTCGCTCGAACACCTGCTGCTGGTCTACCCCGTAACCTGGCTCATCACCGCCACGATGTTCACCATCTACCACCACAGCGGCAACTGGCTCGGTCGCGCCACTGCCTAGGACATCCGTCAGGTACCCCTGCTAAGTTGCGGTGAAATAGTTCCTGAAAAGCCCTTGTGGGCCGCCAAACAAGAACTATTCCACCGCAACTTCTTTCTGCGTCCCCCGCGGATCAATTAGTATTCGATGCCTTGGCGGGCTAGGAGGCCTTCGTCGAAGTAGTGTTTGACGGGGCGCATTTCGGTGACTAGGTCGGCGAGGTCGGTGAGGGGTAGCAAGCCGCGGCCGGTGAGCACGAGCTCTGTGGTGGTCGGTTTCATCGCGATCAGCGCTTCGACATCTTCGCGCGTCACAAAGCCCCGTCGCATGGCTTCTCCCAGTTCATCCAAGATTAGCACATCGACCTGGCTAATCTGCTCGCGCGCCAGCTCCATAATCTGTGCGGCACAGGCTTCGGGCGTGTCGCGGTCGGCTTGCACAATGCGTAGCCCCAATCGAGGTGCCGCATCGTGTTCAGCGCAGTGCAGCTTCTTGGCAAACTGCAGCATAAGCACGTTGAGCCCATAGCCCGTGGCGCGCAGCGCGAGCCCCAGCGCAGCCGTCGTCTTGCCCTTGCCGTCGCCCGTATAGATTTGAACCTTGCCGACTTCCAGTGATGCCATCTCTGTCCTTTCGTGCCCGGCGTCGGTTTATCGCCGCCCGGGTTGGGTATTCTAGAAAGCATTATCAACCCCAGTAGATGGAGTTCAAGCAGATGGAGATGGATGACAACAAACGTAGACGGAATATGATCCTCTACGTGCTCATCGCCTTCGTCGTCTACCTCGTGCTCTCGACCGTTCTGTTCCCTAACATCGGTCACACGCAGCAGATTACGAAGACCGATTACTCGACGTTTGTCAAAGCGCTCGATAAGAAGAGCGTCGACAAGGTCGAGTACAACACGGACGATTACACGATTTATTACACCAAGAAGGGCGAGGACGAGAACATCGCCTACAAGACGACCGGTGTGCCGAATGATGCGGGCTTTACCGATCGCGTGCTTGAGTCCGGTGCTTCGCTGGAGTCGGTCGTTCCCGATAAAAACTCGGGCCTGATGACCTACTACCTGCTCACGCTTATTCTTCCCATGGCGATTTTCTTCCTCATCGGCTGGTGGCTCAACCGCCGCATGAAGAAGGCCATGGGCGATGACGGCCCGTCGATGAACTTTGGCGGCGGCGGTTTTGGCGGCGGCGGACTAGGTAAGTCCGGCGCGCGCGTGATCGCCTCCAAGGACGTGGGCGTGACCTTTAAGGACGTCGCCGGCCAGGAAGAGGCCAAGGAGTCCCTCAAAGAGGTCGTTGACTTTCTGGAGAAGCCGCAGCGTTACGAGGAGATCGGTGCCAAGCTGCCGCGCGGTGCCCTACTCGTTGGCCCTCCGGGCACCGGTAAGACCCTGCTCGCCAAGGCTGTTGCCGGCGAGGCGGGCGTTCCGTTCTTTAGCATTTCGGGCTCCGAGTTCGTTGAGATGTTCGTCGGCCGTGGTGCCGCCAAGGTGCGCGACCTGTTTAAGCAGGCCAAGGAAAAGGCCCCGTGCATCGTCTTTATCGACGAGATCGATACCATCGGCAAGAAGCGCGATGGCGGCGGTTTTAGCGGCAACGACGAGCGCGAGCAGACGCTCAATCAGCTGCTGACCGAGATGGACGGCTTCGACAACCACAAGGGTATCGTTGTCCTCGCCGCAACCAACCGCCCCGACAGCCTCGATCCGGCCTTGCTGCGCCCTGGTCGTTTTGACCGCCGTATTCCCGTCGAGCTGCCCGACCTGACCGGTCGCAAGAACATTCTTGAGCTGCATGCCAAGAGCGTGAAGACGCAGCCGCCGATTGACCTGACCGCGATTGCCCGCGCCACGCCCGGTGCCTCGGGTGCCGACTTGGCCAACATCATCAACGAGGGCGCCCTGCGCGCCGTCCGCGAGGGCCGCAAGCGCGCTAGGCAAGACGATTTTGAGGAGTCGGTGGAGGTCGTCATCGCCGGTCAGCAGCGTAAGTCCACGGTGCTGTCCGATCACGAGAAGCAGGTCGTTTCCTACCACGAGATCGGCCACGCCATCGTCGCTGCCCGCCAGAAGGGCTCTGCGCCGGTCACGAAGATCACCATCGTGCCACGCACAAGCGGTGCTCTGGGCTACACCATGCAGGTCGAGGAGGACGAGCGCTTCCTGACGACGCGCCAGGAGGTTCTGGACAAGCTCGCCGTCTACTGCGGTGGTCGCGCGGCCGAGGAGCTCATCTTTGGCGAGATGACGACCGGTGCCGCCAACGATATCGAGCAGGCCACCAAGCTCGCCCGCAACATGGTGACGCGCTTTGGCATGTCCGATGAGTTTGGCATGATGGCGCTCGGTACCGTTCAAAACGCGTACCTCAACCAGGACACGTCGCTCACCTGTGCTCCCGGTACGGCCGAGCGCGTGGACGCGATCGTCGCCAAACTGATCGAGGATGCGCACGATCGCGCCCTGCAGATCCTGAAGGAGAACAAGTTCAAGCTCCATGAGCTGGCTCGTTATCTGTACAAGAAGGAGACCATCACGGGCGAGGAGTTCATGAATCTCCTCACGCGTGAGAACCCACTGATGCCGAAGCAGCAGTAAGACTGGTCGTATAGCGTCGAACGCCCCATTTGAGTGACGATCTCAAATGGGGCGTTTTGCTCTAGGTAGATTTTTGGGACATGCCTTAATTTCTGCCTTTTGAATAGGTAGAAATTAAGGCATGTCCCAGAAATCTACCATGGGAGGTTGGGGAATGAAGATCGTGGTGAGCGCCTGCCTGATGGGCGAGAGCTGCAAGTACAACGGGCTCGACAACTATCATCGTGAGCTGGTCGAAGCGTGCGAACGCACGGGGACCGAGGTACTGCTGGTATGCCCCGAGGTCTTTGGCGGCCTGCCGACGCCGCGCGACCCGTCCGAGATTGTGAATGGTGAAGTTCGTACCCGCGAGGGCGTGTCGGTCGACCGCGAGTTTCGCATGGGCGCCCAGCGCGCGCTCGATATGTGCGAGCAGGCAGGCGGCCCGTCCAAGATCGTCGCGTGCGTACTGCAGGACCGAAGCCCCTCGTGCGGCGTGGGCCGTATCTACGACGGGTCCTTCAGCGGCACACTCACGGCGGGCAACGGTGTCTTCGTCGATCTTCTCCTGCGTCGCGGCTACCGCGTAATCCCTGCAAGCGAATTCGACCCGAGTACGCTTGAGCAATAAAAACCACCACAAAGGTGCCTGTCCTCTTTGTGGTGGTTTTGGCAGGTTAGGCCAAGATGGTGTGGCCGTAGGCGTTGGCGGCCTTGATGGCGGCAGCGAACTTCTCGTCGGTGAAGGGCTCCGGGTTGCCCTGCTTCCACTCGTTGGTAGCGTGCGCGAACTCGCACAGGGCCGGGATATCCGCCTCGGTAAGGCCGACCTGCTCAAGCGTCACGGGCAGGCCCATCTGCTTGTTAAAGGCGGCGTAGCGCTCAAGGTTCTCGGTATCGCCCGTATAGGCAAACAACACGAGCACACCCAGGCTTACGACCTCACCGTGCAGATACGTTCCCTCGCGCGGGATGCTGCAGGTGGCGTTGTAGAACGCATGCGCCACGCTCGAGTTGTAGTAGTAATCGTTTTGGTTCGTGAGGTTCGAGACATAACCCGTGTTGACCACGATATCGAGCGCGATCTGCTTGACGGCCTCGGTCGACAGGTTCTGGCGAACGTCCTCAAGACCCTGCACGCCATAGGTAAACAGCGGTTCGGAGCAGGTGTGCGCGAGTGCCAGGCCAAGGCCGGCTGTGTGCTCCAGATTGCCGGCGCTCGTGGCGTACTCGACCTCGGGCTGCTTGGACAGGGCATCGCCCACGCCGGCCCAGAAGTACTCGGCCGGTGCCTCGGCAATGATCTTGGGATTGATGAAGATGTGCGCGGGGCGGTTGGGATACGAATAGCCCTCGAGCGAGCCGTCATCGTTGTACACGACGGCAATGGCGGTCGCGGCGGAGCAGTTGGAGCAGATCGTCGGTACCGTAAAGACGATCTTCTTGAGCTCAATGGCCGCGGTCTTGACGGTGTCGAGCGCCTTGCCGCCGCCACAGGCGATGAGCACGTCGGCCTCCTGGCAGGCAGGGGAGTTCACGACTTTGGCGATGTTGGCACGCGTGCTGTTGGTGCCATAGACGCGCGTCTCCAGGACCTTGACATCGGTGCCCTCAAGCGCCGCCTCGATACCCGGTAGCGCCGCGGCCAGGGCTCGCTTGCCGCCAATGATGGCGACCTTCGTCGCTCCGTACTCGGCCAGCGCGGCGGGCAGCTCGGCAAAGCAATCCTCGCCAACGGTGTAATCGCTCATTCCAATCGTGCGCACAGCAGCCTTCTTTCGTTCGATAAAGTGCTTTCAGGTATTTTGCTCCAAGAGAAGGTCTGTGCTCGCGAGAAATTTCTAAAGTATGAAACCAGTGTTGAGGGTTTTTCGCCGGCGCGGAACGTGCTAGCATACTCCGCATAAGCGTTGATGGGGACGAGTAGTCGGCCATCCGCATGCCACAGAGAGCGGGGAGTGCTGAGAGCCCGTGCATGCGACCGATGAAAATCACCCCGGAGCTGCGGTCCCAACGGACGCGCCGCACAGGTTCGTCTTAGTAGACATCGCCGAGATGGTCGTCGATACAGGCCAGCCGAGTAACGGATGCGAGCGCGCGGCGACGCGGGCGAGGGCATCTAAGCTGGGTGGTTAAGCGAAGAGCTTTTGCGGGCAGTCTGCTCGTTTTGTGGCGCTTCGTCCCAGCTTGCAGGGACGGGCGCTTTTTTGGTGCCCAGAGGGCGTGCACGCCCACGACAAGAAAGGGGTACCGTGGCAAACGAGTACAAGCAGACGATGAATCTGCCCAAAACCGGATTTCCCATGCGTGCCGGTCTTTCCAAGTCCGAGCCCAAGCGACTCAAGGACTGGCAGGACAACAAGGTCTACGAGCAAGTTCTGAAGAAGAACGAGGGTCATAAGAAGTTCGTGCTGCACGACGGTCCTCCGTACGCGAACGGCCCGATCCACATCGGCCACGCCATGAATAAGATCTCCAAGGACATGATCAACCGTTACTGGATGATGCAGGGCTGCGAAGTCCCTTATGTCCCCGGTTGGGACTGCCACGGTCAGCCTATCGAGCACAAGGTCGAGGAGAAGCTCGGCACCGAGAAGTTCAACCAGACCTCCACGGCTAAGATCCGCGAGCTCTGCAACAAGTTCGCTGTCGAGAACATCGAGCTGCAGAAGGCCGGTTTCCGTCGCCTGGGCGTGCTCGGCGACTGGGACAACCCCTACCTGACGCTCTATCACCAGCACGACGCCGCCGACATCGAGGTCTTTAAGGCCATGTTCGACAAGGGCATGATCTATCGCGGCCATAAGCCCGTGCACTGGTGCAAGCACTGCCACACCGCTCTTGCCGAGGCCGAGATCGAGTACTCCGACGAGACGAGCCCCTCCATCTTCGTGCGCTTCGAGATGACCACTAAGCCCGCCGGCCTCGAGAACTTCGATGGCCCGGTCGACTTTATCATCTGGACGACCACGCCGTGGACCATCCCCTCCGACCAGGCTGTCTCCCTCAAGCCCGGCGCCGCTTATGTCGCCGTCGAGCACGATGGTCGCGCCGAGGTCATGCTCGAGGACCTGGCTCCCAAGTGCTGCGAGGAGTTTGGCTGGGAGTACACCCCGGTCATGGTCGACGGCAAGCCTTACGTGGTTCCCGCCGAGACCTTCCATCACATCCACTACAAGCAGCCGATCTTCGACGGTGTCGAGGGCGTGGCGCTGCTGGCCGATTACGTCGGTGTCGACGACGGTACCGGTATCGTCCACAACTCGCCCGGCCACGGCGTCGACGACTACTTCGCCTGCCTCAAGGAGGGCATCACCGACATCTGCATGCCGGTCGATGATGACGGCAAGTTCTACACCGGCGAGGAGTTTGGCACCGGTGGCCCCTTCAGCGGTATGGATACCGATGAGGCCAACCCGCACATTATCGAGTTCCTGCGCGAGCGCGGCACCCTGGTCCTCGAGAAGAAGATCACGCACAGCTATCCGCACTGCTGGCGCTGCAAGCACCCGGTGCTCTTCCGTGCTACCGACCAGTGGTTCGTCTCGATGGACAAGACCGGTTTGCGCGAGCAGGCTGGCAAAGAGGTTCGCGAGAACGTCAAGTGGTATCCGGCCCATGCCGCCAACCGCATCGGCGCCATGGTCGAGCAGCGTCCCGACTGGTGCATTAGCCGTCAGCGCAACTGGGGCGTGCCTATCCCGAGCTACACCTGCGCCGACTGCGGCGAGAAGGTCATGAACGACGCTACGCTCGACGCCGTCATCAAGCTCTTCCACGAGAAGGGCTCCGACGCCTGGTTCACCGACGCTCCCGAGAGCTACCTGGGCGAGGCCTGCGTCTGCCCCAAGTGCGGCGGCCATCACCTCAAGGCCGATAAGGACATCCTCGACGTCTGGTGGGACTCCGGCGTGTCTTGGAAGGCCGTCTGCGAGTACCGCCCCGAGCTTGAGTACCCGGCGGACGTCTACCTCGAGGGCTCCGACCAGCACCGCGGTTGGTTCCAGAGCTCGCTGCTCACCTCGGTGGGCGCCAACGGCCGCGCTCCGTACAAGGCGGTCGTCTCGCAGGGCTTCACCCTCGACGGCCAGGGTCGCAAGATGTCCAAGTCGCTCGGCAACGTCATCGACCCCAATAAGGTCTGCGACGAGATGGGTGCCGACATCATCCGCTTGTGGGTCGCCTCCGTCGATACCAGCTCCGACGTCTCCATCGACCACGAGATCCTTGCCCGTACGTCCGATGCCTACCGTCGTTTCCGCAACACGCTGCGCTTCCTGCTCTCCGAGCTCGAGGGCCAGTTTGAGCCCGAGACCGACGGCGTCGCCTTTGCCGACCTGCTGCCGCTCGACAAGCTCATGGTTGCCCGCCTGACCCAGGTCCAGGCCGAGGTTGACGACGCCTACGCCAGCTACGAGTTCCCGCGCGCCTACCGTGCGCTCTACGACTTCGTGGTCACCGAGCTTTCCAACGTGTACCTCGACGGCCTGAAGGACCGCCTGTACTGCGACAAGCCCGGCTCGCTCGAGCGCCGCAGCGCCCAGACCGTGCTGGCCGAGCTCTTCTCGATGCTCATGCGTGACCTGCAGCCGATCCTGTCCTACACGGTCGACGAGGCCATGGCCTACGCGCCCGCCGGCTGCGTCGATCACCAGAAGTACGCCGCGCTGCTCGATTGGTATAAGTCGCCCATCACGGTCGACGAGGCCAATGAGTTTGAGGGCGTGCTCGAGGCCTCGCTCGAGCTCCGTAGCGCTGTGACCAAGGCCCTTGAGGATGCCCGCTCCGCCGGCACCTTTACCAAGAGCCAGCAGGTCCGCGTCAAGGCGGTCGTTCCCGCCGAGATGTACGCGCTGCTGACCGGTGAAAAGGCCGTCGACCTTGCCGAGTTCTACATCGTCTCCGATGTTGAGCTGACCCAGGGTGAGGAGCTCTCCGTTGCCATCGAGGCTGCCGAGGGCGAATGCTGCGACCGTTGCTGGAACTACCGCACCACCGTTGGCGAGTACAACGGACATGCGCATATCTGCAAGCGCTGCGCTGAGGCGCTGTAGGTTTCGGCGTTCGTAGAACGCCGAAACCTACCGACGCTGCAAACGTCCTTTAGGTTACGCGGTTTTACAAACCGCGTAACTGCTTCACGCTGCAAACCCGCCAGAGCGGCAATCTGCCTTTCAGCTTCGGCGGCATGACCAGAAGGTCTATGCCGCCTTGCTTCAAGGCACCTTGCTCGCTCTGGCGGGTTTTCGCTGTCGGTGACGAATCATTGGCGTTTTCGTTGCTGGGCAATATAAGATATTGGTTTGCATAAAACTTAATTCAGGCATTTGAGAGTAGGGGATTGATTTGGGTCGTACTGGGGATATGACGCCGCCTTTGCGTTGGCGGTTGGGTATTGCTGGCGGGGTGACGTTGGTTGTGCTGCTTGTTGACCAGCTGACCAAGCTTGCGGTTCGTGCCGTGGGCGATGCTCTGCATGTGACCGTTATCCCCGGCGTGATCGACTTCCTGTTTGTCCGCAATATCGGCGCTGCCTTTAGCATGGGCGAGGGACATGGCATTGCGTTTGCCGTGCTAGCGTTGGCGGTCATTATCGCCATTGCCATGTATCTCGTTCGCGCACCTCAGCTTGCCCACCTGGAGGTTGTGGGCATGGCGATGGTTGCGGGCGGTGCCATCGGCAACGCTATCGACCGTTTGGCCTTTGGCTATGTGACCGATTATATTGCCACCACCTTCATCGACTTCCCCGTCTTCAATGTTGCCGATATCGGCATTACCGTGGGCGTCGTGCTCGCCCTTATCGGCTACATGTTCTTGAGTCCCGCGGCCCGCGAGGTTGATGCGACCGCCGAGCTTAACGCCCGTGACGAGGCCCGCGCCAAGCGCAAGGCTAAGCAGCGTGGGGAGCGTGCCCGCAAGATTCGCGAAAGGAATGAGCGTTAATGGCCGACATCCATATTCTTGTTGCCGACGATTCCGCTGGTCAGCGTCTCGATGCCTACCTGGGCGCCAATGACGGCTGCCCTACGCGCTCTGCCTGTGCGCATCTGATCGAGGGCGGTGCCGTTGCCGTCAATGGCGAGACGTGCCTGTCTAAAAAGTACGCCGTGCGTGCCGGCGACCGTATTTCGGTCGATCTGCCCGAGCCGCACGATCCCACCGATGTGATTCCCGAGGCCATTCCGCTCGACATTCGCTATGAGGACGACTATCTCATCGTGCTCTCCAAGCAGCGTGGTCTGGTGTGCCATCCCGCTCACGGTCACGAGAGCGGTACGCTAGCGAACGCCCTGGTTTACCACTGCGGCATCGACCATCTTGGTACCGTCCAGGGCGAGGACCGTCCCGGTATCGTGCATCGCCTGGATCGCGATACCTCGGGCCTCATGCTTGCGGCCAAGGACGACGATACCCAGCGCACGCTCCAGAATCTCATCCGTACGCGTACGCTCGACCGTCGCTATATCACGCTTGTTCACGGACACATTGCCATGGACGAGGGAACCATTAACACCGGTATCGCCCGATCCACGCGTGACCGCGTTAAGATGGCGGTCTCCGATGATCCCTTCGCGCGTCAGGCTATTACGACCTTTAAGGTCCTTGAGCGCTTTGATTCCTCGCGCTTCGACGACGGCTATACGCTCGTGGAATGCCACCTGTTTACCGGTCGTACGCATCAGATTCGCGTGCATATGCGTCATATCAATCACGCCTGCGTGGGCGATCCTCTCTACGGCAAGTGCGATGCGCGCGCCGATCAGGGCCTGACCAGGCAATTCCTTCATTCTTGGCGCGTGGCGTTCGACCATCCCGTGACGGGGGAGCGCATCGAGTGCCGCGATGAGTTACCGTGGGATCTCGCTGCCGTCTTGGACGACCTGGCCCCGCGCTCGCTTGGTCGCACGACCGCTGGAGATGAGATCGTCCCTCAGCTCGGTCTGCTCGAAGCCTAGTCAGTATTAGGTGGTTTCTTGAACGTCTCTAGCCTGCGGTAAGATATACGGTTGTTTACGTAACGCGTTCTCGGGAGCCTGCATGCTCGCCTTTTTACAAACCAACACGCCCATCGTGATCTTTAACCAGATTGTGGTCACGTTGCTCACGGTCTGCTTTCTGTACCAGGTGGTCTTCTTTATCATCGGCGCCCTGCGCGGTGAGGTCGCACCTCCTAAGGCCAAAAAGCTCCATCGCTATGCCTTCTTTATCGCCGCGCATAACGAGGAAGCGGTGATCGCCAACCTCGTGCGTTCCATCAAGGACCAGGACTATCCGTCCGAGCTTATCGAGGTCTTTGTCGTCGCCGATGCCTGCACCGACAACACCGCACAGCTCGCGCGCGAGGCCGGCGCTATCGTCTACGAGCGCAATGACCTGGCCCGCAAGGGCAAGAGCTGGGTCATGGACTTCGGCTTCGATCGCATTCTTAACGAGTATCCCGACACGTTTGAGGGCTACTTTATCTTCGATGCCGATAACGTTATCTCCCGCGATTACGTCTCCAAGATGAATGATGCCTTTGACCAGGGCTTTCACGTGGTCACGAGTTATCGAAACTCCAAGAACTTCGGCAGCTCGTGGATCTCGGCTGCCAACGCCACCTGGTATCTTCGCGAGGCGCGCTTCCTCAACAACGCGCGTAATATCTGCAAGACGTCCTGCGCTGTCTCGGGTTCGGGCTACCTGATCTCGGCCAGCGTGATCGAGGGCATGCACGGTTGGCAGTTCCATACGCTGACCGAGGACATCCAGTTCACCACATTCTGCGCCATCCACGGTATTCGCATCGGCTATGCGCCGGCGGAGTTCTTCGACGAGCAGCCGGTGACGTTTAAGGCGTCTTGGAAGCAGCGTATGCGCTGGACCAAGGGCTTCTACCAGGTGTTCTTTACCTATGGCAAGCACCTGGTCAAGTCGACCTTCCGCTATCACCGCTTTGCCGCCTACGATATGTTTATGACCATCGCGCCGGGTATGCTGCTGTCGCTGATCTCGATGCTCGCCAACGCGACCTTCCTCATCGTGGGCGGTCTCTCGCACGGCTTCTTGGCTACCGAGGTCGAGATGCAGGCTTGTGCCGCCTCGCTCATCATGACCTTTGCGATGATGTACCAAACCTTCTTTATTCTGGCGCTGCTTACGACCATCTTTGAGTACAAACACATTCACTGTGCGCAAAAATGGCGCTTGGTGACCAACCTGTTCACCTTCCCGATCTTTATGTTCAGCTATATCCCCATCACGGTGGCCGCGCTGTTCCTGAAGGTCGACTGGGTCCCGACGCAGCACGCCGTCAGCGTCACCCTCGACGAGGTCATGCAAGGCGCCAAATAACCACCACCAAAACCACCGCAAAGGGGACAGGTACCTTTGTGGTGGTTTTTGCTTTTGCGATGCAACTCGAGGAGGTGCTCGATGGTCTATATCCCGTTTTGGCTGTGCGCCATCGCCGGCGCCGTCATCGATGCTCGTGAGCGGCGGTTCCCGAATGCGCTTGCCGGGGTTTGTGCCGTGGCAGCGTTTGCGGGGGTTTGGCTCGATCGTGGCATGGACACGGCTTTTGATCATGCTGGTCTTGCCGCTATCGTCTATCTCGCGCTCGTGCTCACCGAGTCTCTCTGGCGGCGCCTTCGTCAAGCCCCGGGTATTGGCATGGGAGATGTCAAGGCACTCTTCGCGCTTTGCACGCTTGACCCCTTGGGCGGTATCGTGGCATTTGTTGCCGCGCTCCTGTTTCTTGCCATCGCCTGCCTCATCACAAAATCGCGCTCCCTGCCATTGCTGCCGTTTTTGGTGCCGATTTTTGCCATAATCGAGGTCGTGGGCTGCACGCTGTAACCGATTGCGCATCCTTCTTAAGGAGCATGCCATGGCAACTAATCAAGATACGTCCGCCATCAAGGCACGTATGGACCGTATTCCCTCGGCGTTGTCGCCCGAGCTTATCGAGCGCATTGCCGCCGATCGTGCTTCGGGCGCTGTCAATCCGTATCGTTGCAACGACGACCAGGTCATTCGTCGCATCGACCGTGCCGCGGACAGGGGCACGCTTATGCGCCCCAGCTTTATGCGCGATACCGAAAAAATCCTCCATCTGCCGGCATACACCCGCTATGCAGGTAAAACGCAGGTCTTTAGCTTTCGCAGCAACGACGACTTGTCGCGTCGTGGCCTGCATGTGCAGCTCGTCTCGCGCATTGCGCGTGATATCGGTCGCGCCTTGGGGCTCAATTGCGACCTGATTGAGGCAATTGGTCTGGGCCATGACCTGGGACATACGCCCTTCGGCCATGCCGGCGAGCGCTTCCTCAACGATATCTATCACGAGCGCACCGGCCGTTTCTTTTTCCATAACGTGCAGTCGGTGCGCGTGCTCGATGCACTCTATGGCCGCAACGTGTCGCTTCAGACGCTCGATGGTGTGCTGTGCCACAACGGCGAGTATGAGCAGCGCGTGTTTGAGCTGTCGAGCATGGCATCCTTTGACCAGTTCGATCAGACAGTCGAGGATTGCATCGCCACGGGTTATAGCGCGATTGAGCATCTGCGCCCCATGACGCTCGAGGGCTGCGTCGTGCGCATCTCGGATATCCTCGCCTACGTCGGTCGTGATCGCCAGGATGCGATTGCGGCGGGCCTGCTTGAACCCGACGCTTTTGACGACGGTCTGGGCGGTTTTTACAACAGCTGGATCCTCACGCACGCTTCTGTCGATATCGTTGAGCATAGTTACGGCAAACCGCGTATCGAGATGAGCGAGGACCTGTTTGAGGAAATTCGCCGAGCCAAGCGCGAGAACTACGAGAAGATCTACAGCAAGGGTGGCATCGAGGGCGATTCCGAGGCTGAGCTGCGCGAGGCGTTCGAAAAGCTCTACGACCGTTGCCTGCAGGATATAAATGAAGGTGACGAATCCTCCTATATCTTTAAGCACCACATTTCGCGTATTGAGCAGCAACTTTCTTACTACGACCGTACCTATGAATGGCAAAACGACAAGGATCAAGCGGTGGTGGATTACATCGCGAGCATGACAGACGGCTATTTCTGCGAGCTGACGAGCAAGCTGTTCCCGGGTTTAAAGTTTCCGCATCGCACTTATATTAACGAACGATAGTTCGTATTCTTTCGTTATACTGTTGTTGAAACGCGATTATGAATGACACACGGGATAGCTATGGACGACCTTTTTTCTGCCTCGACGCGCGAGCGTTCCTTTAAAAATGCGCCGCTCGCGGTGCGCATGCGCCCCAATTCGCTCGACGAGTACGTGGGCCAGCAAAAGGCCGTGGGAAAGGGTTCGTGGCTGCGTGCGGCGATTGAGCACGATGTGCTATCGAGCGTGATCCTGTATGGTCCTGCAGGCACGGGCAAAACCACGCTGGCGCATATCATCGCCAACCATACCAAGAGCGAGTTTGTTGAGGTCAGCGCCGTGACGGGTACCGTGAAGGATCTGCGTCGCGTGATTGACGAGGCAAAGACGCGTCTGAATACGTACGACCGTCGCACCATCTTGTTTATTGACGAGATTCATCGCTTTTCGAAGTCGCAGCAGGATGCGCTGTTGCACGCTGTCGAAAACCGCACTGTCATTATGATCGGTGCCACGACCGAGAACCCGTACTTCGAGGTCAACTCCGCACTGTTGTCGCGCGGACGCGTGGTGGAGCTTGAGCACCTAAAAGACGAGGATATCGAAACGCTTATCGAGCGTGCGCTCGAGGCTCCGCAGGGCTTGAACGGCAAGTTCTCGGCCGATGAGGATACGGTTAAGACCATCTGCACGTTGGCCGCGGGCGACGCGCGCTCGGCCCTGACGACGCTCGAGCTGGCGAGCGAGATCGCTGTGACGCGTCCCGATACCGAGGGTATGCCGGCGCCGGCAGCGGGGGAGCGGTATCCCATCACCGTCGATGATGTAAAGATCGCGAATCCTCGTCGCGGGTTTACGTACGACAAAAACGGTGACATGCACTACGACATCATCAGTGCGTTTATCAAGTCCATGCGCGGCAGCGACCCCGATGCCACCATTTATTGGCTCGCGCGCATGATTGATGCGGGGGAGGACCCTAAGTTTATCGCCCGCCGCATTATGATTCATGCTTCTGAGGACGTCGGCAATGCCGATCCGCAGGCGCTGTTGGTGGCGCATGCAGCGTTTAAGTCTGCCGAGGTCATTGGCTATCCCGAGTGTCGCATCAACTTGGCGCAAGCGGCGCTCTATGTGTGCTTGGCGCCCAAGTCCAATGCCTGCGAGGCGTCGATCGATGCGGCGCTGGCCGATATCCATAACAGTGGACTGCGCGAGGTACCGAGCTACCTGCGCGATCGCCACCGTCCGGGCAGCGATGAGTACGGTGTGTACAAGTATCCGCACGATTATCCCGAGGGCTGGGTCGATCAGCGATATTTGCCCGAAGGCCTGGAGCGCGGCGCGTTTTGGCAGCCCGCCGGTCGAGGTTGGGAAGAATGGCGCGTAGAGCAAAGCGAACGCGACCGCAGCGGGAACGCGCCGAAGTAGCTGCTGATAATTTTGTCCCACGTATCAGCTCTTGGCATGTTCGGTCCCCTTTGGGGTACCATTGAAAGCGTCTGTATTTCGATTCCTTTGGGAGGCTTGTATGAGTCCCATTCAAATCGCCTTGCTGCTGCTCGCCGTTGCCGGCGTGTGGGCTATCGTTGAACTTGCGCTCACCCTGCGCAAAACCCGCACCGTTGTCGATTCGCTCGACAAGACGGTGACCGACCTCAACAACACCATTGCCGAGGCGCAGCCCGTGGTGGCAAAGCTCGATGGCGCCGTTGACGAGCTCACGCCGGCGCTTGCTCAGGTTGAGCCGCTGCTTAAGTCGAGCAAGACTGTCGTCGACGCCCTAACGTCCAACCTCGTTGAGGTTGAGGCGGTCGTTCGCGATATCTCTGAGGTCACGGGCAGCATGGCCGAGGCCAGCAACGCCGTGTCGAGTGTGACCGATTCTGCTGCCGGCGCCGTGCAAAAGCTTTTAAACAAGGTAAAGGCGCCCGCCGCAGATGCCGAGCGTAAGCTTGCCGCTGCTGCCGCCGAGGCCGAGCAGCCCACCGAGCGCGTCCTGATCGGCGAGGCCGAGGACGAGGCCGCCGATGGCGCCGAAGATACGAAAAAACCCGCTACTAAGCCGGCTCAGTACTACACCTACACGCCCGCCGAGACCTCCGAGGAGTCCTGCGATGAGTAGCGAAGCAACCTGCCCCATCACGCTGACTGTTGCCGGTGACCCGCGTCTGGCGCGCCTGGTGCGCATGACGGCCGCCAACGTCGGCGCCCTGTGCTCCATGTCCGTCGACCGCATCGAGGACATTCGCATGGCCGCCGAAGAGGCCTTCATCTTTGGCTGTACGGCTGTTGATTCCGATGACATCACCATTGCATTCGATGTTGACGAGACCCATGTCGGCATGACCTTTACGTTCGGCGATCGGGCGACCGTCGATGAGGATGACCAGGCTGCGGTATATGCCGAGCTCATCCTGGCGAGCGTGTGCGATTCCTACGAAAAGACCGCGTCGCCCCTGACGCTTTCCCTCGACCTCAAGGCGGATATCTAATATGACCGAACGTTCCCGGAGCGGTAAGACCGCTTGGGACAAGGAGAAAACCCGCGAGCTGTTTCGTCGCTACAAGGAGACCGGTGACCCGGACGCCCGCGAGCAGCTCGTCATGTCCCATATGAACCTGGTAAGGTTTCTTGCCAACAAATTTAAGAACCGCGGCGAGCCGCTTGACGACCTTATGCAGGTCGGCTACCTGGGCCTGCTCAAGGCTATCGACCGCTTTGACCCCGAGCGCGGCCTCGAGTTCACCACGTTTGCCACGCCCACCATACTAGGCGAAATTAAGCGTCACTTCCGCGACAAGGGCTGGAGCGTGCGTGTTCCGCGCCGCTTGCAGGAGCTCTCGGCCAAGGTCAACCAGGCTACCGATAAGCTCACCAACGAGCTGCAGCGCTCGCCTAAGGTTGAGGAAATCGCCGAATATCTGGACGTGACCGTCGACGAGGTCTTGGAGGCCATGGAATCGTCTTCGGCCTACACTTCGGTGCCCATCGAGGCTCCTGGCGCATCCGATTCCGACGATGCGCCTTCGATTCTCGACCGCTATGCCGATGACGATAACGAGCTTGACTTTACCGATGACCGCTTGGTGATCGAGGAAGCTATCCGTGATTTCTCGCCGCGCGAGCGCGAAGTGATCGAGCTGCGTTTTGTGAAGGGCATGACCCAGATCGAGATCGCCAAGAAGCTGGGCATTTCCCAGGTGCAGGTTTCGCGCCTGCTACGCCGAACGCTTAAAAAGATTCAGGACAAGATCGATCCCGACGGAGTGATGATTCGTTCATGAGTGAGCACCCCCAACAAACCGACCGTACACTGCGTGATACCCGTATTTTGACCCTGCGCATATGGGCTGTTGTTGGCTGTATTGCGATTGCTGCCGTCATCTTCAACCTCATGGGCATCTTGGCGCCGGTTATTGAGTTTCTGGCCGTTGGCTCCATCATCGCCTTTGTGATGTCGCCCATTACCAATTGGCTCGAGCATCATGGTGTGAATCGCGGCATCGGTTCGCTCATCGCACTTATTGTGGTCGTTGCCGTGCTCGTCGGTGTCGTCTGCATCCTGTCGCCGATCTTGTTTGGCCAGATCATGGAGGTCTTGAGCCGTCTGCCTGGGCAGCTTCGTGTTGCGGGCGGCGACCTTAACGAAATGATTTCGAACGCCAAGACGCTCAATAACACGCCGCTCAAGGAGTATCTGGACAACAACCTGTCCTCGCTCGTTACCGTGGCGTCGAAATATGTGTCTCAGATCGCTGCCGAGCTCGGCCGCGGTGTGTTCCCGCTTATCACCAACACGGCTTCGCAGCTGTTCGTGATCTTCCTGGGCCTGGTGCTTGCCTACTGGATGGCCTGCGACTACCCCCGCATGCACCACGAGATTTGCACCATCATCGGTCAGGAGAAGGAGACCTCGTACCGCTTTGTTGTCGCGATTCTTTCGCGTTCCGTCGGTGGCTACATGCGCGGTATGGTCGTGACGTCCATTTGCGGTGGCATCTTAGCCTTTATCGGTTTTATGATCATCGGGCACCCGTACGCGGCGCTCATGGCCATCTTTACCGGCATCATGCACTTGGTCCCGGTTGTCGGTCCCTGGGTGAGTGCTGCGATCGCCACGGTGCTCGGGTTTATGTTCAGCCCGATGCTGGCGTTGTGGACGCTCATCGTGACTATGATTGCGCAAAACGTCACCGATAACGTGATTTCTCCCAAGGTCATGCAGAGTTCGGTGCAGGTGCATCCCATCATGAGCCTGACGGCGCTCGTCATTGGCTCGGCGCTCATGGGCCCCATCGGCATGATCATCGCCATTCCGCTATGCGCGGCGCTCAAGGGTATCTTCGTGTATTACTTTGAGAACGAGACCGGCCGCCAGCTCGTTGCCTACGACGGCGCCGTGTTTAAGGGCACGCCGTATCGCGACACCGAGGGCAAACCGGTTGCCGCCTACGACGCGCTCGGCGACGACACCTTCATCTACGAGTCGGAGCTCATCGGCAACGAGACCGCGCCTGAGGCAAAGGCCATGCCCAAACCCGAGCTCGATAATCCCTGGATTAAGCTCTCGGGCCTGCAACCCGATGCCACGGGCTTCTTCAAGAATCCCTTCGCCAAGGACGACGATGCCAACACGGAGGACGACACCAGCACCGGCATCGACGGCACCATGGACGATTCGGATTCCAAATAGGCCCTGTTAGCGTTTCTTGATGTTGTAAATGACAAGAAACACGAGCAAAGCGATTGATAAGGGGCCGGCTACATAGAAATAGAGAACGTCAATTGCGCGTAGAGGTCCATAGGTCATATCGCCGGACACTACTGAATACAATACGTAGCCAAATGCTGGTTGGTTTGCGTACCAGCGGGAGAAGGCCAAGAGGGCTAAAAGTGCTACCACCAGAAGTGTGTTCAGGACAAATCGTTTGCTTTTCATCGATTGCTCCTTCCGGGTGCTCTTGTATGTAATTCTACAACAGCCATTTCTTTTTCAAAGAATATGACTGTCCTAAATAACGTGCACTTTCGCTGGAGGGTCGCTGTTTGGCGGCCCTCTTTTTTGCACTTGCGCGGTGGGATGGTAATATCGTTACGTTTGAACTGTTTCGATATGAAACCGAGGAGATTCCCTCTATGAGTGCTGACTACCCGTCAATGACTACGGCCGAGATCCGCTCCAAGTTCCTCAACTTCTTTGAGGAGCGCGGTCTTAAGCTTTATCCTTCTTCGTCCCTCGTTCCCGACGATCCTTCGCTGCTGCTTGCCAACGCCGGCATGAACCAGTTTAAGGAGTACTACCAGGGCAAGAAGACCATGAAGGAGATCGGCGCGATCTCCTGCCAGAAGTGCGTCCGCACCAACGACATCGACTGCATCGGCGAGGATGGCCGTCACCTGTCCTTCTTCGAGATGCTCGGCGACTTCTCCTTTGGCGGCGTCTCCAAGCAGCAGGCCTGCGCTTGGGCCTTTGAGCTCATCACCAAGGAGTTCAAGCTGCCGCTCGACCGCCTGTACTTTACCGTCTTTACCGAGGATGACGAGACCCACGACGTGTGGCGCTCTCTGGGCGTTGCCGAGGATCACATCTCTCGCTTGGGCGAGGACGACAACTTCTGGGCCGCTGGTCCCACTGGCCCCTGCGGTCCGTGCTCCGAGATCTACTTTGACATGGGCGAGGAGGTCGGCTGCGGCAGCCCCGACTGCAAGCCCGGCTGCGACTGCGACCGCTTCCTTGAGTTCTGGAACCTCGTGTTCACCCAGTACGACCGCCAGGAGGACGGCTCCATGCCGGAGCTGCCGCACCGCAACCTCGATACGGGCATGGGCCTGGAGCGCATGGCCGCCATCATGCAGCACAAGACTGCCAACTACGACGGCGATCTGATGCAGCACCTCATTAAGCTGGGCGAGGAGATTAGCGGCAAGACCTATGACGCCGATGATTACTCCGGTGCCAGCCGCTCCCTTCGCATCATTGCCGACCACTCCCGCGCCGTCGACTTCATGATCTCCGACGGCATTCTGCCCGGTAACGAGGGCCGCGAGTACGTCCTGCGCCGCCTGCTCCGCCGCGCCGTGTTCCACGGTCGCCTGCTGGGTATCGAGGGCGCCTTCCTGACCAAGTTCATCGACGAGGTCAACGCTCAGATGGGCGAGGCCTACCCCGAGCTGCTCAAGAACGTCGCTCTCGTCAAGGGTATCGTCGCCTCCGAGGAGGAGCGCTTCTCCACGACGCTCGACAATGGCCGCGTCTACCTGGACGAGGCTCTGGCAATGCTTGCCGAGGGTGCTGTCCTTCCGGGAGATGTTGCCTTTAAGCTGCACGATACCTTTGGTTTCCCCATCGATCTGACCGTCGAGATTGCCGGCGCCGCTGGCCACGACGTCGACATGGACGGCTTCACGGCCTGCATGGAGGACCAGAAGGCTCGCGCCCGCGCCAACGCCAAGGGTGATGCCTGGGGCAGCTTCAACGACGTGTGGGTCGAGCTTTCCGATAAGGTCGCCGCGACCGAGTTCGACGGCTATGACAACGATGTGATCGAGGGCGCCAAGGTTGTCGCCATCGTGCGCAACGGCGAGTCCGTCGAGTCCGCTGCCGCCGGCGAGGACGTCGAGGTCGTGCTTGACCGCACCCCGTTCTATGCCGAGATGGGTGGCCAGCAGGGCGACGCCGGCGAGCTTTCCGCCGAGGGCGTTGTGCTGACCGTTTCCGACACTAAGAACCACAACGGCCTGTATGCGCATGTCGCACACGTTGCCGAGGGCACGCTGACCGTCGGTGCTGCTGTGACCGCCGCGCTCGACGCCGAGCGCCGTGGCTTCCTGCGCCGCAACCACACCGCTACGCACCTGCTCGACGCCGCCCTTAAGCAGGTCCTGGGCGAGCATGTCTCCCAGGCCGGCTCGCTGGTGACGCCCGAGCACCTGCGCTTTGACTTCACGCACTTCGAGGCCCTGTCCTCCGAGCAGCTCAAGGCTGTCGAGGACCTGGTCAACCAGCAGATCTTCGCTTCCAAGCCGGTCGTGACCCGCGTCATGGGCATCGACGAGGCCAAGGCCGCCGGCGCTGTCGCCCTGTTTGGCGAGAAGTACGGCGACGTCGTCCGCGTCGTCTCCGTGGGCGCCGAGGACCAGCCGTTCTCCCGCGAGCTCTGCGGTGGTACGCATGCCGCCAACACCGCCGAGATCGGCCTGTTCAAGATCATTTCCGAGTCCTCCACGGGCTCGAACGTCCGCCGTATCGAGGCCGTGACCTCCAAGGGCGCGCTCGACTACATGGCCGACCGCCTGGCTCTCGTTGACGCCGCCGCCGCTGCGCTCAAGTGCCGCGTCGACGAGGTCCCCGCCCGCGTTGAGAACCTGCAGGCCGAGCTGCGCGAGACTTCCAACAAGCTCAAGAAGGCGCTCACCGGTGGCTCTTCCGACGCCATCTCCAGCGCTATCGAGGGTGCCGTCGAGCTCGACGGCTATAAGCTGGTTGTCGCTGAGCTTCAGGGCCTCGAGGCCGCCGACCTGCGCAATGTTTGGGATACCGTGCACCAGAAGGTCGCCGGCCCCGTTGCCTGTGTCGTCGCCAGCGTGACCGAGAAGGGCACCCCGGCCCTGCTCGCCGCCGGTTCCGATGACGCCGTCAAGGCCGGTTTTCACGCCGGTAACGTGATCAAGCAGATCGCGGGCCTGGTCGACGGTCGCGGTGGCGGTCGTCCCAACATGGCCCAGGCTGGTGGCAAGAACGCTGCCGGTATCGCCGATGCCCTCGCGGCCGCCAAGACCGCGCTCGGCGCCTAAGAACCTAAGAAGTCGCTGTGGTCGCGCTCGCACTGGACATAGGGGAGACCAGGATTGGCATCGCCGTCTCGAGCCGTGATGGCAAGATGGCGATGCCTGTCAAGGTGCTCCCCGCTGCCGAGGTCACCGGTATGGCCAAAACGTTCCGTTACCTGGTTGAGGACTATGAGCCCGAAATCCTGGTGAGCGGACGTCCCCTGACCATGGCCGGTGAGCCCGGTCCCCAGGCCGAGCGCGTCGCCGCCGTGGCACAAAAGATTGCCGACGAGCTCGATCTTCCACTGGAGCTTGAGGACGAGCGCCTATCCTCGCAAGAGGCCAAGCGTATCCTGCGTGAGCAGGGACTCAACGAAAAGCAGATGAGGGGCAAGATTGATATGATCGCCGCCAGCCTGTTTTTGCAGACGTGGCTCGATCGTAAAAACGAGGAGGTCCAGCATGCCTAGCGCTTCCGATCCGCGCCAGCCAAATCGTACACGGCAGCCTGCGCCGCGTCCTGCCCAGCCTGGTCAGCGCCCGGTGCAACCGACGCAACGCGCGACTCAGCCCTCCTCGGTCCCCGCTCAGCCTGTCCAGCGTAGGGCCCAACAGCCTACCCAGCGCGTAGCTCAGCAGCCCGCTGCCCGTACGGCGCAGCCCGCGGGCGGCACGCGCTTTAAGCAGCAGACTCCTACGCAGCGCACACAGGCGCAGGCCTCGCAGCCTCGCTCCCATGCCCATCGCGTTCATGGTTCGCACGGCGTTGCTCCGGCAACGCGCTCGAGTTACAGCACCCATGCCCGCCGCGGTGCGCAAAAGAAAAGCTCCCCGGTGCCCATGATTATCGGTGGCGTCTTCGCCGTGCTCGCGCTTGTCGCGATCGTCTTTTTTGTCGTGCCGGCCGTCAAGGGCTTCTTTACCGGTGGGGACGCGAACGTCACGGCTGGCCAGCAGGTCACCATTACGATTCCCGATGGTGCCTCGGGTGATACGATCGCCTCGATTCTCTCCGAGAACCATATCGTCGAGAATCCTAAGGACTACTACGCGGCGGTCAAAAAACTCAACGCCGATATGTCGCTCAAGCCTGGCACCTACTCGTTTACCACGCTCATGGATGCGACAAAGGTCGTGCAGCAGCTTATGGAGGGCCCCAATGCCGGCTCCGATGCCCTCACGATTCCTGAGGGTCTGACGGTCGACCAGATCGCCGACCGCGTGGCCGCGGCATATGACGGTATCTCCAAGGAAGATTTCCTTAACCAGGCAAAGGCTTCCTATTACATCAACGATTATCCGTTCCTGGCGGGCGCCGGCAACGACTCGCTCGAGGGCTTTTTGTTCCCCAAGACTTACTCGCTGGGCAAGGACCCGTCTGTAGACGACGTGATTCGCGCCATGCTCGATCAGTTTAAGGCCGAGTACAAGTCGCTCGACTTTGCCGGCTGCGAGGCCAAAATCAAGGAGCGCTACGGCGTGGAGATGTCGGACTACGACATCGTCAATCTTGCCTCTATCGTTGAGCGCGAGGGCCTTAACGCCGATCAGCGCGCGCACGTGGCCTCGGTATTCTATAACCGCCTGGCCGGCAAGCTCGATGGTCTGCGTTATCTCAACAGCGATGCGACCATGATGTATGTCACCGGTGGCGAGGTTACCGCCGATGACCTGCAGAGCGATAGCCCCTACAACACCTACAAGCACGAGGGCCTTCCGCCCACGCCCATCTGCTCTCCGTCGCTCGAGGCGCTCAAGGCCACCCTTGAGCCGACCGACTCCGATGACCTGTATTTCTACATTACGCAGGACGAGGAGTACTTCTCGAAGACCTACGAAGAGCACCAACAGTCTTGGAATTGATCATGAGGATTTTTAGCCCCAAACGATATGTTGCCTCGGTCGACCGCATCGACCTCGATACCCTGTGGGCCGACGGTAAGCGAGCCATTCTGCTCGATCGCGACAACACCCTGGTGCCGCGCGATACCGAGCAGGTTCCCGCCGCGGTTTCCGCCTGGCTCGAAGCCGCCCATGCCAAGGGCTTTAAGCTGTGCATGGTGTCCAATAACTGGCATCGCGACCAGGTTATGGCGTCGGCGCGCGAGCTGGGGCTCGAGGCCATCAGTCACGCCATGAAGCCGGCGCCGTTTGCCCTGAAGGCAGGCCTTAAGCGCCTGGGCGCCACGGCCGATGAGGCCGTGCTGATCGGCGACCAGCTCTACACGGACGTTTGGAGCGGCAATTTCGCCGGCGTCGACACCATCCTGGTCAAGCCGCAGGCCACCCAGGACCTGTGGTACACGCAGATCTTCCGTATCTTTGAGCGCCGGGCTCTGCGCGACCTTCCCTGCGAGGAATAGGTCTCGTTATGTCTCAGCACATCAAACACGGCTGCGACCATATCTTCTTTATCGGCTTTTTGGGCGCGGGCAAATCGACGCTTGCGCGCAACGTCGGCACCATGTTTAAGCGTCGATTCATCGATACCGACCGTCTGGTCGTGCGCCGGTGCGGCAAGTCGGTAACCGAGATATTTGAGACCGAGGGCGAGGACCGTTTCCGCGAGCTCGAGACCTCGGCACTCCGCTCGCTCCAAAGTGAGCGCAGCCTGCTGGTTTCGTGCGGGGGCGGCATCGTCGAGACGCCGGTGAACATTGAGCTGATGCACAAGATGGGTACGTGCGTGTATCTCGAAGGCGACTTTGAGGACTCGATGCGCCAGATTCGCCGCTCCGATACGCGGCCCGATTTCCGCTCGCCCGAGCATGCGGCGCGCCTGTTTGAGCACCGCCGTCCGCTGTATCGCCAGGCCGCCGACCTTACCCTTGATATTCGTAATAAGTCCTTCGAGGACGTTTCCTACCTTTGTGCCGAGATGCTTTTGGAGCGTGGATTGCTATGATTCGCCGTCAACTCATCAATTTCCAAAATCGCAGCGTCGATGTCCGCGTCGGATTGGGCGCGTTCGAGGAGCTGTCGCGCATGTTTGCCTCGGCGGTGGGTAAGCCCAAGCGCGCGATGGTGGTTTGGAACGACGCCACATCCGAGCGTTTTGGCGAGGTCGTCGAGCATGCGCTGGTCGACGCTGGTTTTGCCGTGTCGCAGCTCATCCTCGAGGTTTCGGCTGTCGCCGCGACGCTGGCCGATGCCGATTCCGTCTTTGGCGCTCTGTCTTCCAACGGTATTACCTGCGATGACCTTGTTGTCGCTGTCGGTGACGCGGCGACGTGCTCGGTCGTTTGCTGGTGTGCCAACCAGTGGTGCGGCCGCACCGAGTGCGCTCTGCTGCCGACGACCTTCGATGCCATGCTCACGGTCGCGACGACGATGGAGCCGCTTGTGGCATCCGCGGTGAATGCGCTTCCCGCCATCGCGTTCCGTCCCGAGCCGGGCTTGGTCGTGTGCGACCTCGATCTTGTGCGCGAGGCCGACCCCGAGGAACTCAAGCGCGGATATACCGTGCTCGTGGGCACCATGCTTTCGAGCAGTAAATCTCGTTGGAATCAGTTTACCGAGACCGTCCCCGAGATTCTCGCGGGCGAGGAGGTCGCGCTCGTCAATGCTGTGCAGTGGTCCCAGACCGCGCGCAAGGATGTGCTGATGGCCACGAACCCGAGCGCCCGCCATGCGCTCGATTTTGGAAAGATGGGGGAGCGCACGTTACGTGCCTGCCTGGGCGAATCCGCGGCGCAGGTCCCCGCCTACCAGCTGCTGTCCGAGGGCATGCGCTTTGAGGCGCGCCTTGCGCACGATGCCTGCGATTTCGATATCGATTACGTCTTTGAGGTCGACGATTGCCTGGAGGACTTTGCTATCGAGGAGCTCGCCTTTGATCTGGAGCCCGCCGCCTTTATTGCGGAGTTCCGCAAGCAGCAATTTGCTCGCTCAAACCGTAGCATGTTGCCGTTGCCGGCGGCGCTTGGCGCCATTCGACTGACGAACGTCGAGGACGAGGTTCTCGAGCGTCATGCCCAAGCCTACTTGGCTTCTCGCAAGGAACTTCTCTAAGTTTTATTGACATCCATCGTCTTTCGTATCATGTTGGGGGGCGGGTTTCCAATCGGTTACGGATCGCGTGCGATTCCGTCGCCCGGTTGAGGCCCGTCCCGTCTTTATTGAGACAGCAAGAAAGGAATCTGCATGTCTGAGTTTGCTGCCGGTCCTGCCGGTCGTATCGAGCGTGTCCGCGCCCTGATGGTTGAGCGCGGTTACGACGCTATCGTGGTACGCGACGAGGCCAACCTTCGTTGGCTTACGGGCGTGAAGGGCGTTTTCGACTACACCTTCGAGTTCCCGCACGCTGCGTTTATTACGGCCGATCAGTGCCTGTTCCATACCGACTCGCGCTACCTCAACAGCTTTGAGGAGAACACGCCCGCCGGCAGCTCCTGGGTCTACGACATGGACGAGGGCACCATTCCCGGTTGGGTCGCCGGTAAGATCGCAGCCAACAAGTGCCGCGTCTGCGCCGTCGAGGACGACATGCAGATCAACTTTTACCAGGGCATTCAGCGTGGTCTTGAGGACCGCTCCGTCGCCTGCATGCTGCCGCTGATGCACGACGACATCCGTAAGATGCGCGCCATCAAGGATGCCGAGGAGATCGAGCTCATGCGCCACGCGCAGTCGATCACCGATGCCGCCTTCCAGCACATGCTCGGCTTTATTAAGCCCGGTATGACCGAGAAGCAGGTCCGCAACGAGCTCGAGAACTTTATGTTTGCCAACGGTGCCGACAGCCTGGCCTTCGGTTCCATCGTGGCGAGTGGTCCCAACACTGCCAACCCGCATGCCGTGCCGAGCGACCGTGTCATCGAGAAGGGCGACTTCGTCCTCATGGATTACGGCGCGGGCTACTGCGACTACCGCTCCGATATGACGCGTACCGTCGTGATGGGCGAGCCCACGCAGGAACAGCTCGACCTGTACGCGCTCGTGCGCCGTACGCACGAGGAGTGCGTTGCCGCCATCCATCCGGGCGTCGAGGGCAACGACATTTTCAAGCTTTCCAAGAAGATCATCGGCGATGCCGGTTATGGCGATTACTACAACCATGGTCTGGGCCACGGCGTCGGTATCGACATCCACGAGCTGCCCAACTTCAACCGCAGCAAGAATATCATCGAGGTCGGCTCGGTCATTACCATGGAGCCCGGCGTCTACCTGCCCGGCGTGGGCGGCGTGCGCCTGGAGGACTACGGCGTGGTCACCGAGAACGGCTACGAGCCCTTCACCAAGACCCCGCATGACCTTCACGTCATCGATTGCTAATCCCTCCCGGTAGATTTTTGGGACATGCCTTAAAATCTACCTTTTGGAAACGTTGCCGCGGAAACGCGAAAAGTAGATTTTTAGGCATGTCCCAAAAATCTACTTTGGGGCGGGGCGTCCGGAATGAATCGGGCGCCCCGCGTTCTCTTTTTATGCGCTCGCTGCAGGCGCCGTTTGCAAGTGTATAATTTCGGTCGTATGTAATTTGGACGCTTGTGCGTTCTGCCCATAACAAGAAAGGTCGCTATGCCTACCATTTCTACCGCCGACTTCAAGAACGGCCTCGGTCTCCGCATTAAGGACAAGGTCTACACCATCGTCGAGTTCCAGCACGTCAAGCCGGGCAAGGGCGGCGCGTTCGTGCGCTACAAGACCCGCGACATCAAGAGCGGCCGCGTCGTCGAGAACACCTGCAACGCCGGCACCAAGTTCGAGAGCGTCATGCTCACCACCCGTGAGTTCCAGTACCTCTACAACGACGGCTCCGACTACATCTTCATGGACAACGAGTCCTATGAGCAGGTTCCCGTTCCCGAGGACATGGTGGGCGAGAACTCCAAGTGGCTGCGTGAGAACGACACCTGCCAGCTGCTCTTCGCCGACGACGAGCTCATGGGCGTGACCCCGCCGATGTTCATCGAGACCACCATCGTCCAGACCGACCCGGGCTTTAAGGGCGACACCGTCCAGGGTTCCACCAAGCCGGCCACCATCGACACCGGCGCTGTCATCCAGGTCCCCATGTACCTCAACGAGGGCGAGGTTATCAAGGTTGACACCCGCGACGGCAAGTTCGTCTCCCGCGTCTAGCAACCAACTCTTCTAGGAGGACTCATGCCCCAGGAAATCAAGATTGACGGCATCGGCATTTCGCCCGATGTTCTGACCGCCATCGTCTCGCGCGCCGTGACGGATGTCGAGGGCATCGCCTCCGTGGGCGTCAAGGACCTTGCCACCAACCTTGTCTCCATGATGCTTTCGTCCAAGGCCCCGGCTTCCGAGCCGGCGGTCGAGGCCGAGGTCATCGGCGACAAGCTCGCACTCACCGTGCGCGTCGTGGTGTTCTTTGGCTATCCGTTCAAGAAACTCGCCGAGGCCGTTCGCGCCGCCGTGGTCGCCGCCATCGATGCCCAGGTGGGCGTCGAGGTCGAGCGCGTTGACGTTTGCATCGACGGCCTCGTTTTCCCCAAGGAGTAACCTTTGAGCCTTAAGGTTTATCGCGGGCGTACGCTTGCCCGCAGTCAGGCGCTGCAGCTGCTGTTCCAGGCCGAGGCCACGGACAGCCCGCTCGAGCGCGTCCTCGAGGGCGATTTCCTGATCTCGAAGGGTCCCCTCGACCCCTATGCGCTGGAGCTTTGCCGCGGTGCCTACGAGCACATCGATCGCATCGACTGTGCTCTGCGCGCCGTCGCCAAAAACTGGGATCTTATGCGCATGCCCGGCGCCGACCGCAACCTACTGCGTATCGCCGTCTACGAGATGCGCTTCCTTACCGACGAGGAGGTCTCGGACGCTATCGTGATCAACGAGGCCGTCGAGATCGCCAAGGCTTACGGTACCGACCAGTCCGCTTCGTTTGTCAACGGCGTGTTGGGCAAGATCGCTCGCAGCGAGGAACTGCCGGGCGAGGACCTGTACCAGGAGCTGCTGGCCGAGGATCGCGCTCGCGAGGAGGCCCAGGCTGCCGAGGCTGCCGCCAAGGTCGCTGCCGCTCAGGCAGCCGCCGGTGTGCTTGCCGAGGATGCGGATGCTGCTGAGGCCGTCGAGGCCGACTCCATCGAGGAGTAGCCATGCCAGAGGGTTCCGTCCGCAACTTCGACGAGATCTCGGACCGCCTGGACCAGATCATCGCCACCGTTCGCTCCAAGGATACGTCCCTGGAGCGTTCGCTCGATCTGTTTGACGAGGCGATTGAACTAGGTTCCCGCGCAGTCGACATGGTCGACAAGTTTGAGCTGACGCCGCGTGAGGCCGATAAGCTCGAGCAGGAATACGATGAGGATGCGGCAAACGAATCCCAGGGTACGCAGGCTGCATCCCCGGACACGAATGGTTGATGGCATTCATGAAACGCGTGCGTCTTGATGACGAACTGATTTCACAGGGCATCTGCGCCGATCGCGCGGATGCCCTTCGCACACTTATGGCCGGCTTGGTCTCGAGCGGCGGCGAGCGCCTGACCTCGCCGGGGCTCAAGGTGGTGCCGGGCCTGCCGCTGCACGTTAAGGGGCGCATCCCCTACGTTGGGCGCGGCGGCCTTAAGCTCGAAGGCGCGCTCGATGCGTTTGACATCGACCCCACGGGCCTTGCCTGCCTGGATGTGGGCTGCTCTACCGGCGGCTTTACCGATTGTCTGCTCAAGCGCGGCGCCGCGACTGTTGTCTCAGTCGACGTAGGCCGTGCTCAGTTCGATTGGTCGCTTCGACAGGACGATCGCGTGACGCTCCATGAGCGCACAAACGTGACGCAGCTGCCCGAACTTGGGTATGGCAGCGCCATTGACCTGGCCGTGTGCGACGTTTCGTTTACGAGCATTGCAAATATCATCGATGCGGTGTTGGCATGCCTGACGCCTGCTGGCTCGTTTTGTACGCTGGTGAAGCCCCAGTTTGAGGCTCCGGCAGCGCTGGTGGGCGAGGGCGGCATCGTAACGGACCCCGCTGTGCGCGTCGATACGCTCGTGTCAGTAATCGAGCTCTTTGCCGCCAAGGGCCTGTTCCCGGTCGACGTGTGCGTGTCGCCCATCCATGGCGCCAAGGGCAACGTCGAGTTTTTCCTGTACGGCACGAGATTTGCCGACGGCGAGCGCTCCGATGATGAGCTGCATTCCCAGATATCGGCTTTGAGCGAGAAAGCTGCAACGCTATGAAGGTCTTTCTGGTTCCCAACTACTACAAGCAAGAGGCGGTCGAGAGTGGCCTGATGCTCGAGCTTTGGCTGACGCGTCAGGGCTATGAGGTTGCGTGGGCGGCCGACCAGCGCTCTAAGATTCAGAGCACGCCCGACGTGGATGGTGCCGACCTGGTCATTACGCTCGGTGGCGACGGCACGCTGCTGCGCGCTGCTCGAATTCTCAACTACCGCGAGATCCCCATCCTGGGACTTTCCTATGGCCACCTGGGCTTTTTGACGGCGGCGAGCCCCGAGGAGCGCGACATTTTGCAGGTCGTGAGCGACGCCTTGTCCGGCGAGCTCCATGTGAGCCGTCGCGCCACCATCGCCGCGGATATCGTGTCCGTGCGCGACGACGGAACCAAGGACGTGGTGCGCTCCTTTGCCCTCAACGATATGGCGCTTACGCGCGGGCCGCTGTCCGATATGGTTGAGTTCGACATTACCGTGTCGGGGCACCATATCGACCGCTTGCGCGGCGACGGCGTGGTCGTGTCCACGGCGACCGGCTCTACGGGCTATGCGCTCAGCGCCGGCGGCCCTATTGTGAGCCCCGATTATGCAGGCATGGTTTGCGTGCCCATCGCGCCGCACACGATTCAGGCGCGCGCCTTTTTGACCTCTCCGAGCGATGTCGTCGAGATCTTTATGTCCGATGACCGCCCGAGCGTGCCGGCGATTGCTATCGACGGCCAGTTCATTACCTGCGACGGCACCGTTGAGAGCGTGGCCGTGCGCCGCGGTCCCGGCGATGTACTGCTTCTCGACTACGGCCCCGAGAGCTTCTATAACTCGGTGAGCCGCGTATTCTACGGAGTCCGTCATGATCGATGAGCTGCAGGTTTCCAACATTGCACTCATTCGCGAGGCGACGCTGGTACCGAGTGCCGGCTTGACCGTCCTGACCGGTGAGACCGGTGCCGGCAAGACCGCGCTGCTGTCTGCCCTCAAGCTCATTTTGGGCGAGCGCGCGGATTCATCGACAGTGCGCGAGGGCGAGGCGTTGGCGAGCGTCGAGGCGCGTCTGTTCGATGGTCCGCACGATGCCGAGGGCTTCACCGTGCAGCGCAGCCTTTCTGCCGAGGGCCGCAGCCGTGTCAAGATTGATGGTCGCATCGCTAGCGTGCGTGAGCTTTCTGAGCGCGTGGGCGCAATGGTGGACCTGTGCGGCCAGCACGAGCATCAGCGATTGCTCGATCCCGCGCATCATGTCGCCATGGTCGATGCCTGGGCAGGCCGCTCGGCACTCGAGGCGCTCGACCGTTATCGTGCTTGCTTTAAGGCTTCGCGCACGGCAGCCAAGGAGCTTCGCCGTGTGGAGGAGGCCTCACGCGCTCAGGGGAGTCGCGTCGAGGAGGCACGCTTTGCCCTCGAGCGCATCGCCGAGGTCGACCCCAAGCCAGGCGAGTACGAGGAGCTCGAGGAGCTGCTGCCGCGCTCGGAGCACGCCGAGGTCTTGGTGGCAACGGCCAACGAGGCCCATGCATCGCTTGCTGCCGAAGGGGGAGCGCTCGATGCCGTGAACGGCGCCGTAGCCGAGCTTTTGCGCATGGCGACCGTCGACCGTAAGCTAGGCGTCATTGCCGACGCGCTTTCGGACGCTTGCATCTCACTCGAGGATTGCGCCAATGAACTGCGTGCTTATCGCGATGGCGTAGCGTTTGACCCACGTGAGCTCGCTCGTATGCGCGAGCGCTATGCCGACCTCAAGGGCCTGCTGCGTCAGTGGGGCCCCACCATGGACGATGTCTTTGCCATGCGTGATCGTTCGCAAGAGCTGCTGTCGCTTGTAGACGATGGCGACGAGCAGATCAGGAAGGCGCGCGAAGCGCTTGGTGCGGCTGAACGTGAGCTCTTTGCTGCCGCCAAGGCACTCAAGCGTGCGCGCAACACGGCTGCCCCGCGCTTTTGTCATGAGGTCGGTCGTCAAATGGCACGCTTGGAGATGGGTAGCGCTGAGCTCGTGTGGGAGTCGCGTGATTTGCCGCGCGCCGAGTGGACACCGGCTGGTCCTTCGAGCTACGAGCTACTGTACCGCAGCGGTGCCGGCCTGACGCCACGTCCTTTGCGCCGTATTGCCTCGGGCGGCGAGCTCAGCCGTGTGATGCTGGCGAGCAAGGTTGTCCTAGGCAACGCCGACGGTGTCGACACGCTCGTGTTTGACGAGGTCGATGCCGGCGTCGGCGGTTCCACAGCGCGCGCCCTCGCCGCCGTGCTGTCCGATCTTGCTGCCACGCACCAGGTGATTGTCGTGACCCACTTGGCGCAGGTTGCCGTCATGGCCGACAAACATTACGTGGTCAGCAAGGAACCGGGCGATGTTCCCCAGACACATCTGGACGAAGTAACCGGTGACGCCCGTACCGCCGAGATCGCCCGCATGCTCAGCGGCGACCAATCGGAGGCAAGCTTGGCCCACGCCAAGCAGATGCTCGAAGAGGCGCGAGGGTAATTAAGCCCCACCACGTGCTTGTTCAGAGCCGTTCGCCACGAAATGCGGCTATCTACTACGTTTAGTGGAGCACCGCCAACCATGCCAATATTGACAAAGAGAAAACCGCAGGTAGAACGCCTGCGGTTTTCTCTGTTTTGTGTCTATGGTTGGTCCCCACGGCTAAAACGTAGTAGATGGGCGGCTTTCGTGGCAGCAGCCTCAAGGAGCTTGTCACATTGCCTATTCCACGACCTTATCCGGCTGGATGAGTTCCTCGTAGTAGCTGATGTGCTCGCGTGCGTCCTCGATTTCGGGCAGCAGGAAGTTGTAGATGACCTCGATGATCATCGTTGCGCTGATCTTGGAGAACGCAAAATCGCCCGTCGTCAGCAGCGCCTCATGGTTCACCGTATTAAAGGTATAGTCGGCCAGACGCGCGAGTGGGGATTTATTGTCGCCGCTGATTACGACCACAGTGGCGCCAGCCTCGCGTGCGGCCTTGGCCATGCGGTTAAGACGGCGCGACTTGCCGGAGTTCGAGATCAGCACGATGACGTCACCGGGCTTCAGAGTCAGGGCAAAACCGATTGCGGTCTCGCTGATGGTACTCGCCATGCAGCGCAGGCCCAGCTGCGAAAACTTAAACGTTGCATCGAGCGCGACTGCATTCGTATTGCCCACGGCGGCGAACTCAATGACGCCGGCATTCTTAAGTGCATATACGACGGCCGCCAGGGTTTCGTGGTCAATGCCGTCGATGGTCGCGTTGAGCTCACTTACCTTAGCTGCCAGGATATTTTTAAGGCTCTGCTCCATGTTGTCGAGCGAGACCTCGTCGGTCAGTCCCTCGTTGCGCTGGCTTTCCAAGTCGCGCGCCAGCGAAAACTGAAAGCTGCGAAAGCTGCCAAAACCCAGCTTGCGGCAAAAGCGCGAAACGGTCGCCTCGGACGTGGCGGCGGCGCGCGAAAGCTGCGCGGCCGTCAGGCGTGGCGCTTCGGACTGGTGTTCCAGAATATAGTCGACAATGCGCTGCTCGGATTCGCTGTATCCCTTGTGGTTGCTAATGAGGGAGAGCGCGCTCTTGCTGCTATCGGTCATGGATGGCTCCTGGTTGGCATGAAAATCGAACTTGTTTTGCAATGCCATAGTATACGGGCATTTTTAATTACAAGATACACCTTGCCGTTTCAAGGTTTGATGGTAAACTTTCACCTACCGTTTACGGTTATGAAAGAACCTTTCACCGGAGAATTGCGCCTTGTCTCTTCTCACGCAAGCGGTGGGTTGGTATCTTTCAGGTGTGGAAAAACGCGCAAGAAGCGCGTGTAGGGGAGCGCCCGCGGGCGCTGTACTCAAGAAGGAGGGACACATGGCTAAGTTTGACATCATCGCCGCCACCGGTTGCCCGACCGGTATCGCGCACACCTTCATGGCGAAGGAGGCGCTGGAGAAGGCAGCTGCCGAGCGCGGTCTGACCATTAAGGTCGAGACCCATGGCCAGGTCGGTGTCGAGAACGAGCTCACGAAGGGTGAGATCGCCGGTGCCAAGGCCGTCGTCGTCGCAGCCGACAAGGATGTCCAGGCGGAGCGATTCGCCGGTAAGCCCATGGTTTCCGTTGGTGTTTCCAAGGCCCTGTCCGTCGAGGCCGCCGGCAAGCTGATTGACCGCGCGCTCGCCGCCAAGGGCGACGACTCGGTTGCTGCCGCTGCCGATGTCGAGGATGAGGTCGAGGAGAAGGAGTCCGTCGGCCACATCATCTACAAGCACCTCATGAACGGCGTCAGCCACATGCTGGTCTTCGTCGTCGCCGGTGGTGTTCTGACCGCTGTTTCGTTCCTGTGGGGCATCATGTCGTTCGACTCCACGAACGTCCAGTACAACACCTTCGCCGCGATGCTCAAGATCATCGGCGGCATTGCCATGAACCTCATGGTTCCGGTGCTTTCGGCCTATATCGCCGAGTCTATCGGCAAGCGTCCGGCGCTCGTTCCCGGCTTCGTTGCCGGTATGATCGCCATCACCGGTCTGCCCGTCTCGCCTGAGACCGGCCTGATCGACGCCGGTGGCTCGGGCGTGGGCTTTGGCTTCCTCGGCGGTATCGTCGGTGGTTTCCTTTCCGGTTACGTTATCTTGCTGCTGGAGAAGGTCTTTGCCAAGCTGCCTCAGAACCTCAACGGCCTGAAGGCCATCTTCCTGTACCCGCTGTTCTCCACGTTCATCGTAGGCATGGTCATGCTCGGCATCTCCGGTCCTATGGCTGCCATCAACACCGCTATGATGGACTTCCTTAAGGGCCTGTCCGCCTCTGGCGCCATCGTCCTGGGTCTTGCCATCGGCTGCATGTGCGCCTTTGACATGGGTGGCCCGGTCAACAAGGCCGCTTACGTCACCGGTACCGCCATGCTCACCGAGGCCTTGGCCGCCGGTGTCGGCACTGACACCTACAACTTCGGCACCAACTTCATGGCTGCCGTCTCCGCCGCCTGCATCGTTCCGCCGCTGATCACCACCTTCGCCGTCGTCGTCGGCAAGAAGTACTTCAGCCAGGAGGATCATGACGCCGGTATCGTCAACCTCATCCTTGGTTGCACCCACATCACCGAGGGCGCCATTCCGTTCATGACCAAGAACATCTGGCCCGTCATGCCCATCATGATGCTCGGCTCCTCCATCGCTTCGATCCTGACCATCATGTTCAACGTCCACGATCCGGCGCCCCACGGTGGCTTCCTGGTCCTGCCCGTTGTCGAGAACGGTCCGCTGTGGGTCCTCGCGATCCTCATCGGCGCCGTGGTCGGTGGCATCCTGTTCGTCGCCTTCAAGAAGTATGACTTCGAGAAGAACCAGAAGGCCGCTCCCGCTGCCAAGCCGGTTGAGGCTCCCAAGGCCGCTGCCGTCGAGGCCCCCAAGGCCGAGGCTTCCGACTTCGTGAAGGTCGAGAACGTCTTTGTCGCCGAGGACTTCGCTTCTCGTGACGAGGCCCTGAGCTTTGTCTCCAACCAGGCTGTCAAGGCCGGTCTCGCCAACGATGCCGACGCTGTTATGAACGCCTTCCTGGCCCGCGAGGCCGAGGGCACCACGGGTATGATGGAGGGCTTCGCTATCCCGCATGCCAAGTCCGATGCCATCACCGAGGCCGCCGTCATCGTCGTCAAGGACGAGTCCGGCGTGACCGGTTGGGACACCATGGACGGCGCTCCCGTCAACGTGGCCATCGCCCTGCTCATCCCGGGCGCCCAGGCTGGTACCACGCACCTCAAGATCCTGTCCAAGGTCGCCGAGGCGCTCATGGACGAGGACTTCCGTGCCACCGTCAAGGGTTCCACCGACGCCGCCGAGATCGCCAAGACGATCAACGCCCGCCTGGTCTAACCCCACAGCTAGCGATTAACATCGCCCCCTGTAACAAAGGCGGAGACCCCCACCAGGGCCTCCGCCTTTTTTCATCCCCAAAATAAGTTGCGGTGAAATAGGGACTGCTAAACCGTTTTACCATCAGAAAACAGTCCCTATTTCACCGCAACTTACAGAAGGGTATAGAAATACCCCATCAACCAGATCAACCAGACGAACAGATATCCAGCCCTAATTCCTTTCGGCCGATATTACTCTGGACCGACTGAGTTCCCGCAGCTTGCCTGCCGGGCGGGGCGGTTAAGTTTGTCGCGAGTTCCGCACGCAAAGGAAAGCACTTAATGTGCTTTCCGTCTTGCGCAGGACTGTAGAGCAGCAAACTTAACCGCCCCGCCCGGCAGGCAAGCGGCCAGCAACGACATCCGTCCAATAATTCGTCCGAAACACAATGAAAAACCGTTTGATGTGAGTTAATATAAACAACGTCGTGAATCTGACTCCTGCCGCATGCATGACAGGGGTTAAACACAAAAAAGGAGTCAATTATGGTTTCTGAGAAGGCTACCCTCGTCAACCCGCAGGGTCTTCACATGCGTCCCGCCGGCCTCTTCGCCTCCACCATGGGCAAGTATGCCTGCGACGTGACCGTCGTCACCCCCGAGAAGGAGGTCAACGGTAAGTCCCCGATGGCCCTCATGGCTGCTGGTATCCCTTGCGGTACCGAGGTCGAGGTCAAGTGCGACGGCGCTGACGAGGCCGAGGCTCTGGCTGCTGCCATCGAGCTCATCAAGAGCGGTCTTGGCGAGTAGAACTCAATCGGGTCGCATGTTGAACAATTAAGTTCATATTTGGGAGCGCAGTGACCTGTTGAGGGTAGCTGCGCTCTCTTGTCATGGATATGGCAAAACGCTTTATCACATGGCACGGAGAGAGGAATGGGAATGTATCAGGGAGTCAACGCATCCGAGGGCATCGGTATCGGCACCGTCATGGTCGCCGTCGATCCCGACTTGACGTTTGAGCCGCATGAGGTTGCCGATTCGGCAGCCGAGAAGGAGCGCTATCAGGCCGCTCTTTCGGTCTTCTGCGAGAAGACCCAGGCTCAGGCCGACCACATGAAGGAGACGGTGGGCGAGGCCGAGGCCGAGATCATGAGCGGACACATCGTCCTGGCTCAGGATCCGGGCATGACCGACGCCATCAACGCCGCCATTGACGGCGGCACCTGCGCCGAGCAGGCGCTCATGGACACCTCGACCATGTTCGAGAACATGTTCCTGTCCATGGACGACGAGATGTTCCGTCTGCGCGCGGCCGACATCGCCGACATCCGCACCGGTATTCTGGCCGAGCTGCTGGGTAAGGAGGTCGTCGACCTCTCCGTCCTGCCCGAGAACACCGTCGTAGTCGTGCACGACCTTACGCCGTCCATGACCGCCACGATCGACAAGGCTCACGTTGCCGGTATCGTCACCGAGACCGGTGGCCGTACGTCGCATTCCGCGATCATCGCGCGCGCCCTCGAGATCCCGGCTGTCCTTTCGGTTTCCAATAGCTGCACCGCACTGCGTAACGGCATGACCGTTGTTGTCGACGGTGGCAAGGGTGTCGTCGAGGCCGATCCCGACGAGGAGACGCTCGCCGCCTACACCGCTAAGGCCGAGGCCTTCGCTGCCGAGAAGGCGGCTCTCGAGGCCTTCCGCGGCAAGCCTTCTGTGACCGCCGACGGCATCAAGAAGATCATCGCCTGCAACATCGGTAACCCCGATGACGTGTCCAACGCGCTCGATCACGACGCCGAGGCCATCGGTCTGTTCCGCTCCGAGTTCCTGTTCATGGACTCCGCCGAGCTTCCTTCCGAGGAGGAGCAGTTCAACGCCTACCGCAAGGTCGCCAGCGCGCTCAAGGGCGCTCCGGTCATCATCCGTACGCTCGACGTGGGCGGCGACAAGGAGATTCCGTACCTGCACATGGTCAAGGAAGACAACCCCTTCATGGGCTTCCGCGCCGTGCGTTACTGCCTGGCCAATCCCGACCAGTACAAGGTCCAGCTCCGCGCCCTGCTGCGCGCCAGCGCCTTCGGTGACGTCAAGATCATGATCCCGCTCGTCACCTGCGTCGAGGAGGTCGTGGCCGTCAAGGAGCTCGTCGAGGAGTGCAAGGCCGAGCTGACCGAAGAGGGTCGCAAGTTCAACGAGAACATCGAGGTCGGCATCATGGTCGAGACGCCTGCCGCTTCGCTGTTCGCTGACCGCCTGGCCGAGGTCGCCGACTTCTTCTCCATCGGCACTAACGACCTGATCGGCTACACCATGTGCGCCGACCGTGGCAACGACACCATCTCCAACCTGTACCAGGTGTACTATCCCGCCGTGCTCCGCTCGCTCAAGAACATCATCGAGAGCGGCGTGAAGGCCGGCATCATGGTCGGTATGTGCGGCGAGGCCGCTGCCGATCCGCTGCTCGAGCCGCTGCTGATCAGCTGGGGCCTGGAGGAGTTCTCGATGAGCGCTCCGTCGATCCTGCGCGCCCGCAAGACCATCAGCCAGTGGACCAAGGCCGAGTGCGACGAGCTCGCCGAGAAGGCGCTCGCCTGCAACACCGCTGCCGAGGTCAAGGCGCTGCTTGAGTCTGCCGCTCGCTAATTTGGTATCAGAGGTAACCGCGTGGTTGGAATGGGCCGGCCACGCGGCCCTCACATATACAGGGGGTACTGTAAATGTTCTACACGCTAACCGCTAATCCGGCTGTCGACATGACGGTTTCGAGCTCTCCGCTCGAGCCCGACGAGAACGTCCGCACCGGCTCGGCCAGCTACACGGCCAACGGCAAGGGCCTCGACGTGTCCTTCGCCTTTAAGAAGATGGGCGTCGACACCGTCGCGCTCGGCTTCTTCGCCGGCTTCACGGGCAAGTTCATCGTCGAGGAGGTCATGAACCTGGGTTGCCTGTGCCGCCCGGTCTGGACCGACGGCATCACGCGTATCAACACCTACGTCAACGATGGCCAGCACGAATACGGCATCCTTAACCCCGGCGCCCCGATCACGCCGGAGCACCAGAAGGAGCTCTACAACATTCTGGACACCGCGGGCGACCTTGAGTGCCTGATCGTCTCTGGTTCCGTGCCTCCCAAAGCTACGTCCGACTTCTTGGCTCAGGTTATGGAGCACGCTCAGGCCCGTGGCGCCGACGTCGTCCTGGACCTGTCCTCCGACAAGCTCAAGGAGCTCGCTCACAAGAAGCCGCTGCTCATCAAGCCGAACCATCACGAGATGAAGGCCATCTTTGGTGTTCCGGTCGACACCGACGACGAGGTCCGCGTTGCCATGAAGCTCGCCCACGAGGCTGGCGTGCAGAACGTGCTGCTCACCCGCGGTAGCCGCGGCGACGCCTACTTCTCCAACGGCGAGGACATCTGGTACGCCAAGCGTGAGTTCAACATCAAGCTGGTCTCTTCCGTCTGCGCCGGCGACTGCACCCTCGCTGCGTTCCTGCACAAGTGGTACAGGGATCGCGACAACGTCGAGGAGGCCATGAAGCTCGCTATGGCTACTGGCGCCAACGTTGCCGAGTCCGTCGGCATCGGCGACTTCGGTCACGTCGACGAGTACAGCAAGCGCGTCGCCGTCCGCAAGCTCGATCGCGAGTAAGCGAAACGCGACAAATAATGTGCGCATACGGCGCCCCGGTTTGTCCGGGGCGTCGTTTTTTGTTGAAGGGGAGTGGATTGCCCGCCGTCCTTCACCGCTTCCACACCGTTCACCGAGTTGTCGTAGCCTTTTGACGAAGCGTGGAATATAATTTCATCAACATGTTACCTCGTGAAAGGAACATTCATGATTTACACGCTCACTGCAAATCCCGCCATTGACTACAACATCGCCTGCGACGGTCTGTCCGCCAACACCGTTACGCGCACCCGTGACGCGGTCTACACACCCAACGGCAAGGGCCTCAACGTCTCGTTTACCCTCGACCACTACGGTGTCGACACCACGATCCTGGGCTTCTTCGCCGGCTTCTCGGGCGAGTTTATCGTTAAGGGCGCCGAGGCTCTTGGCGTGCCCGTCAAGCCCGTGTGGACCGACGGCATCACGCGCGTCAACGTGTTCCTCAACGCCGGTCCCGACACCGAGTACAACATGGTCAACGCCGGCGCCGCCATCAACGAGGCCAACGAGCAGGAGATGTTTGAGCTTATTGATTCGCTCGACGACATGACCTGCCTGGTCATCAGCGGTTCGCTGCCCCCCAACACCTCTGAGGGCTTCCTGGCCGAGGTCCTGCGCCGCGTGAAGGCCAAGGGTGCCGAGTTCGTCCTCGACATCTCGAGCCATCAGCTGGCCGACCTCATTGCCATGGAGCCGCTGCTGATCAAGCCCAACGATGACGAGCTGCTCGATATCTTTGGCATTAAGGTGAGCGGTGGCGACGATGAGTCCGTCAAGGGCGCCATGGCCGAGCTGCATGCCAAGGGTGCCAAGAATGTCCTGCTGACCCTGGGCGGTGCCGGTGCATACTTCTCCAACGGTGAGCACATCTGGTTTGCCAGCCGCACCTTCGACGTCAAGCTGCTGTCGACCGTCTGCGCCGGTGACTCTTCGCTAGCCGCCTTCCTGTCCGTGTGGCATGACGCCCCCGAGCGCGTTGAGGACGCCCTGCGTCTTTCTATGGCCACCGGCGCCAACGTGGTCGAGTGTCCGGGCCTGGGCGACTTTGCCAAGGTCGAGGAGTATAAGAAGGGCATCGCCATCCGTCAGGTCTGCTAACTTGGGCATAGCGCTTGAGTATTTGAGCATTTGAGCATTACGCATCCGTCTTGGGAACAGGACGGATGCGTTTTTGTTTATCGGACTTGCGTGTGCAGGGGAGGCTGTTTCTTGCTAGACTTCTTGCAGACGCAATCGAAAGCCAATTTGATAGTCGCAGGAGGCCATAGGCATGTGCAATGTTTCGCTCAACGGTACGCAGCCGACCGATGCCTCCCTGCGTGTCTTGCGCGCGCTCGAGGCGGTAGGTCTTGAGGCCTGGTACGTGGGCGGTTGGGTACGCGACGCACTGATGGGATGCCCCAGCCACGATGTTGACATGTGCTGCAGCGGCTTGTGGCAGGAGTCCAAGGCCGCGCTTGAGGCCGCTGACATTGCGGTCGTGGAGTCGGGCATTAAATTTGGCGGCATCACGGCTATTTGCGACGGCGAGCGTATCGAGGTCACCACGTACCGCCTGGATGGCTTCTATACCGATGGCCGTCACCCGCAGAGTGTGGAGCGCGCGGCGTCGCTCGAGGATGACCTTGCTCGTCGCGACTTTACCGTTAACGCCATGGCGTGGCATCCCGAGCGCGGCCTTGTCGACCGTTACGACGGCCAGGGCGACCTGGAGCGCAAGCTGATCCGTGCCGTCGGCGATCCCAAACGCCGCTTTAACGAGGACGCCTTGCGCATGCTGCGCGCGGTGCGTTTTGCCTGCCGCCTGGACTTTATGATCGAGCCCCAGACCAAGCTGGCCCTTGCCGAGTGCGCTCCGCTGCTCAATGCCGTGGCGCGCGAGCGCGTGGGTATCGAGCTCGAGGGCATTCTCTCGACCGGTCACGGGGGAGACGCGATGCTTCGCTACCCCGAGCTCATCTGCGCCGCCGTGCCCGAGCTTGCCGCGGGTCGTGGATTCGACCAGCGCAGCGTCTACCATGCCTTTAACGTGTTCGAGCATATCGCCCGCGTGCTGACGGTGGCGGGGGAGTTGGCGTTGTGCGACGGCATCGCACCTTCGATGAGCCTGATGTGGGCGGCGTTTTTGCATGACGTTTCCAAGCCCGAGTGCTTTACCGTCGATCACGCCGGCAGCGGGCACTTCTACGGCCACCCCGAACTGGGCGCCAAGAAGGCACGCGTTATCATGGATCATCTGGCGCTTTCGCACGATCTGGTGCGCGACGTGTGCCTTCTGATCAAATATCACGACAAGCCGCTGCGCCCGGAGCGTACCTGTCTGCTCAATATGATGCGCGCGCTTTCGGGTGAGGGCGTCGACACGGCCCGCCTGATCGACGAGCTTATGGACCTTAAGCGTGCCGACACGCTCGGCAAGGCGCCGTCTTGCTTCTATTACGTGGAGACGATCGAGGAGATGCGCTCGTTGGCCCATGAGTTGCTGGCAGCGGGGGAGCCCTATACGCTCAAGATGCTCGCCATCAACGGTGGGGATCTGATTCGTGCCGGCGTTAAACCGGGTCCGGAGTTGGGCCAGCTGCTCAATGCCGCCCTCGACGCCGTCATCGAAGACAACGTCCCCAACGACCGCGAAGTCCTCCTGGCTTATCTCAACCTAGGGTAGCTAATTTGGGACGGGGCTATTTTAGCTACCCCGGCTGTAAAAGCGAACGGTTTGGTTGTTTCTCGGCTGGGTAGCTAAAATAGCCCCGTCCCAAAAGAATTGCCCCTGTCTACCTGCGGTTTCCATAACCTGCCGACATTTTTTGGCGAATTTGGAATTTCTTCTTGCGCTTGGGTTTTTTGTCCCGTAATATATGTCCTCGCAGCACGGCAGTGCAGATGTCATGTGGCCCGTTCGTCTAGCGGTTTAGG
>CAKUHP010000006.1 GCA_934658705.1 uncultured Collinsella sp.
GATGCACGCACGCGTAAACTTCTGCATGACGTAGTTCGCCTCATTGCCGCCGCCTCGCGAAGAGCCGGTGGTCATGATAGCGTTAGGACCATATTCGTCAATTATGGCCTGCATCTTAGATGCGGTGAAATCCAGTGCCTCGTCCCAGCTTACGCGCTCAAGATCCGCGCCCTTGGTGCGGCGGATCATCGGGTGCAGTACGCGAGGAGTCAAGATCTTGGTGTCGTTGATGAAGTCGTAGCCGCTCATGCCCTTAAGGCACAGCTCGCTCTGGTTGGTGATGCCGTTGAGCGGTTCGGTACCCACGACCTGGCCGTTTTGGACCAAGAGGTTAAACTGGCAACCGGCGCCGCAGTACGGGCAGATCACTTTATGCTTCTCCATGACACCCTCCTTCCTTTCTCTGCTACCGAATGCTCGGTACTTATTTGACAATCATTGGGCCTGTCGCCCGACGCTTACGCCTCGTTTTCGATGGTGGCGCGGGCACGCTCGGCAGTCAGTTCTGCCAGGCGCTCCTCGTCTACCAGGGTGAGGCCCTTGGTCGGGCACGCCTCGGCACACGCCGGACCGCCGGGACGGTCCACGCACAGGTCGCACTTGAGCACGAAGCTCTTAGTCTGCGAACCCACGCGCACGTCACCCATCAAGACGGGGACCTGCGTGGTCGCCACGCTCACGGCGCCAAAGGGGCATGCCATGACGCAGCTCTTGCAGCCGATGCAGTTGTCCTCGTTGACGCCGATGCGATGGTTCTTTGGATCAAAGAACAAGGCGCCCGTGGGACAAGCCTTGGCACACGGTGCATCCTCGCAGTGATGGCAAGCCACCGGTGCGGAAATCTCGTACGTACGCGTCACGCGCAGGCGCGGCGCGGCGATGTTACCGGGGATGTCGTGCGCCTCGATACACGCAGCCATGCAGGTTTGGCACCCAATGCAGCGCGAAGAATCGGCTACGACTCGTTTATTGCCCATGTTGTTCACTCCCTCCTGAATCCCATGCCGGAGAGATCCTGTCGACATTGACCCAAGCCGCCCGTGGCCTGGCATCGACGTATCGAATGCATGCGGCGAAACATACACTCGATAGAATTCCTCCAACGATATACAGGTTAAATATACGCAGTTGCAGGGGGCAAACTTGAGCATAGGCCCTGCAATACGGGTGTATTGCAGGGGTTTTGGCAGGTTGGAATTATTCTCTAGAAGCTATAAAGGTGAGTGTATTACATGCGTACATCCAAGGGGGATTTCACGCTCGTTTATAAAGGATGTAATACGTTTGATATATATTTCGCGCTCATTTACTTGAGTGCAATAAAGCAGTGGTTATAAGATTGGTTATTAGTAGCTAATGCTGTATTTGACCATTTATATTGCACGCTCATTAAGGGAGGCCAGTGATGTCATCGACTCAAAAACGAGCCATCCTGCAGGTGCGCATTCGCGAGGAAGACAAGCAGCACGCCGAGCATCTCTACGACGCCATGGGCACATCGCTCGCCGAGGCTGTCCGCCTTTTTGTTTCGCAGAGCATCCTCATGCGCAAACTGCCTTTTCAGCCGATCGCCGTGCGCTCAAAGGACGGCACGGCTGCCTACGGAGTGCTTAAGGCTTACGGGGACCCCAATCGCCGGTCCGAGGAACGCAACGCCTGGATTGAATATCTCGCCGCAGAAAGCGACGATTCGATCTTGGGTCCCGAGGAAGTAGACATCCATGAGTAGCACCATCATCGACGAGACCGTTATCCTACGCTACCTGCTTAACGACGACGAGGTCCTGTCGCCGCGCGCCGCCAAGGTTATCGCCACGCGCACCACCCGCGTCTACCCCGAGATCATCACCCGTGTCGCCGTCACGTTGCGCGATGTCTACAAGATCCCCCGCCCCAAAATCGCGGCGGCGCTGACCAGGTTGCTCGACGACGTCATGGTCGACGAGCCCACCGTCATCGCCTTTGCCATCAAGCTGTTCGGCAGGACACATATGGACTTTAGCGACTGCCTGCTCGCAGCCCGCACCGCCATCTACGACGACGACGTCGTGAGCTTTGGTAAGCCCGTCATCCAAGGCATGATCGACTACCGCCGCAAACGCATCAACGTAGCCGAAGCACGCGAACGCGCCACCGACGCCCGCGATGGCCATGCCGCACGCGACGCCCGCAACCGCAGCACCGACGCCACCATCGACAAGCTACGCCACCGCCCCCGCAACTAACCGACAGACAACGGCATCGCCCGCCCCTCAGCCCCATCCCCTCCTAAGTTGCGGTGAAATAGTTCCTGGATTTAGGCTTATTCGAGCTTTTCAGGAACTATTTCACCGCAACTTCCCGTAAGGATGGTTTTTAATACCGCCGAAAGGCCATTATCGACCGTTTGCCGATGTGCCCAGCTCCGTTATAAGCCCCTGACCTGCACCGTCAAGCTTTTGGTCAGTTCATGGCAAGGTCCGACAAAATGAATATGCGATAGCTTGATGTCATTCGTTCCCTCTCAATGCCTTGGGGTCGCCAATGAGTAACGATGACCGCTGCACCAAACCACAGGTAAAGCTATTCTTCTCGATATTCGAGGCTCATCATGACGGACGCCTATTTGTAGCTACGGAAAAATGGGATGAACGATGCGCCTACGCACTCATGAAAAAACAAATGATCGTTCGACTCTATAACCACGTCTATGCCGACCCTACATATTGGAATGACCTTGGCATAGAAGGTCGAATCTTTCAGCTGGCATCCGCCATTGCGATCGTTGAACCGGATGCCGTGTTTTGCGGAGCAACAGCGGCACTGCTCTACGGCATCGGTTCTGCATATTCGCTTCTCGACAAGGTGCAAGTGCTGCTTCCGCGTTCCACCAGACGCGATACGTATGAATTCGTTGAGTATCGTCGCTGGCGGGCGGGCGAAGTGTGGCAGCTCGGCCCGTTTACGCTCACGGATCCGTATCGAACGGTTGTCGACATCGCCCGAACGACCGCTTTTCGCTATGCGCTGGGTTATGTCGACGGGTTGGCTCGTGAGTACGGTGTCGAGCGTGAAGAATTACGTGCATATGCACAAGCGAACTGCCGCGGACTGCACGGCATCGCGCGCGCATTTGACGTTTTTTAACACATGGATGGCAGATCGGATAACGGTGGAGAACCCGAAGCACGGGCAGCAATGATTCTGGCGGGAGTTACCGCTCCCGAACTTCAGGTTGAAATCACTCGACCGGGAAACGCCGGCTATTATTTGGCAGATTACGGCTGGCAGATGCCAAACGGCTCCTGGATGCCGGCTGAACTGCATGGACTAGGCAAGTTTGAGGACGATGCCCAAAATGATCCGGAACATACTGCGGCAAACACCTATCGGGCTGCCCTCATGCGCGACGCGAACCTGCGTGCCATGGGCCACAACGTCATTCATTTCAAACTTTCAGACACCTACGATGTCGAAGCATTTGGCGCCATGTTGCGCGGCCATGGCATTCCGACAACAAAACCTTACGTCGGCTCCTGACCAACGGCACGCATCTTCTCGACAACAGAACCCAACATCGGCCCAACCAACTCGGCCTCAATAAGTTGCGGTGAAATAGTTCCTGGATAACAGCTTTAGCGGCTAATCCAGGAACTATTTCACCGCAACTTAGGAGGGGATGTGGGGCAGTTTTGATTCCCGTCGCCCGGCACGTAAACGAAAACGGCTCTGGTCCCCATAAGGAACCAAAGCCGTTAAAACAATCATATGGAGCGGGCGACGGGAATCGAACCCGCGTCATCAGCTTGGAAGGCTGGGGTTCTACCATTGAACTACGCCCGCAAGATATGGTCGGGACGACAGGATTTGAACCTGCGACATCCTGCTCCCAAAGCAGGCGCGCTACCAAACTGCGCCACGTCCCGAAGGTGTTGAGCAGCTAAGGTCTAAACCTTGCGTGTCCCAAAGCGAAGGAAATTATAGGGGAGACTCCCCGCCTGTGCAAGCGCAGAAACCCTAGCTCCTCGAATGTGCGACAAACTGGCTATGGGCCAGGCCGATCACAAACGCCACCACGGCAACCGGCGCCCAGGCGGCACCGATGTCTGCCAGGGGCAGCGCATCGAACGGCAGCCAGGCACCCGCAAAGAACGCATCGCGGACCGAGGTGATCACACTCTGCACGGCGACCACACCGCCGACCCAGACCCACACCTGCGGATGCGCGTCGCAAAACCCGTGCACCAGGCCCATAAGCACCAACACAATGGCAACGGGATACAAGGCGTTGAGCATGGGCACCGAGAACATAAGGATCATGTCGAGGCCCACGTTGGAAAGCACGCACGAAAACGCTGCGAACACAAAGGCGAGGATCGCGAAGGGGCGACGCATGGCCTCCTCGGAAGCCTCCGCTCCCCCCTCGACCACATACGTCTCGCAGAAGTAGCGCGAGCAGCAGCTAATGAGGCCAATGCACACGTTCATGCAGGCGAGGAAGAAGATCGCGAAGACCACGACCGTGCCGGCCAGCCCAAAGTGCATGGAGGCTGAGCGAGCAAGGATGGCAGCGCCGTTGGTAGCGTCGGGCATCACGGTGCCGAGCTGCATACCGGCAAGGGCCAAGCCACAATAGATGATGGCCATGAGCACGCCGGCGATCACACCGGAGCGGGAGATCTCGAAGGCGACACGTCTGCCATCGGTCACGCCCAACTCGTGGATGGTCTCGGCGATGATGATGCCGAAGGCGAGCGATGCGAGCAGATCCATCGTCTGATAGCCGGTCAAGAAGCCTTGGACTGCAGCGCCGGCATCATAGGGAGCTTGCGGGGCAGCAGCCGGTCCCAGGGGCGAGATCACGGCGGCACCCACGACCAGCACGATAAGCGCAATGAGCGCAGGACCCGTAATGCGACCGAGCACGCGCGTGATGACGCCGGGGCGCAGCGTGAGCGCAAACGCGACCACGAAGAAGGCGACAGCGAAGACCAAGCGTGCGGTGCCAAGCGAGATGCCCTCGGGCAGCAGCGGCACCAGCATCTCGAAGGCCGTGGAGCTCGTACGAGGAATGGCCAGGCACGGACCGATCGCCAGATACACTGCCGCGACGAAGAACTCGCCAAACTTGGGGTGCACGCGACCGGCCAGCTCGCGCGCCGTTCCGGCAAGCGCCACGGCGATAAAGCCCATGACGGGCAGGCCGATAGCGGCAATCAAAAAGCCGACCATGGCAAGCGGCGTGGCCGTGCCGGCCTGGAGCGCCAGCAACGGCGGAATGATCAGGTTACCGGCACCAAAGAGCATCGAGAACAGAGCGATGCCGACGGTAACGACATGGTCGGAGCGAAGGCCGCGCGGAGCAGATGAAGCCATAAGGCCACCTTTCGGGTCGAAACAAATACGGGACGGGCAAAATACCCGTCCCGCAAGTATAAACGCTTGAGCAGCCAGATTGTGCAAAGCGTCAATCTAGGTGCCCCTTTTGAGCCGCTACGCGCCCGGATGGCGGCGACGGAGCAGCTCAAGCCCCAGCGCGATAAGCGCAGCAGCGCCCGCGGCAAGAGCAACGGCAAGCGGCGCTTTGTCGCCCGTATCGGCGAGCTGCTGCGCGCTCGTCTTGGACGAAACCTTCTTGCCGGAGTTTTCCGCGCCATTCGCATTTGCCTTATCGGCTGCAGAACCATCCGAGCTACCGGGCCTTGCCGGGTCCTTGGAATCCGACTGGTCGGAATCGGGAGCACCGGGCTTATCCGGTTGGTCAGGGTCCGGGCCATCGGGCTTATCCGGGCTCGGCTCGACCGGCTCGGGGTCGACGGGCTCCTGCTTCCTCTTCACCGTCAGCGTGCCAGGCTCGACGACGACGTCGAAGTTCGGGTCGGCAACCGTCGCGCCAATCTGGTACGTGCCCGCTGGCGAATTCTCATCGGCATCACAGGAGTACTCGACCTTCACGCCCGAGGTGCCGACCGCGCTCTCCAGGCTCGAGGTGAACGCGGGGTTCGCCTCCCCCTCGTAGCGCTCGGCGTCATCGACCTTTACCTTGAGCTTCGCCGGCGTAATCTTGAACTTACGCGAGGCGGCGCCGATATACCCGTTGCTTCGCAGCGTGGCAACAACGCGGTACGTGCCGGCATCGGTCGGGGCCTCGCTCGACGAATAGTGCGTGCCGTCCGTCCCGTAATACCTGATCCTCAGGTCGCCCTCGCAGGCCTTGGGGACACCCGTGACCTCGGGCGCTTGGGCATCACCGCTGTAGACGAAGCTGCCGCCCTCAAATGCAAGCTCGACTCGCTTCGCCTGGGCAACCAGCACAAAGTGCGCGGTCACCGTCTCTCCCTGAGCGTCCTTGCACGTAACGTCGAAGGTGGAAACACCCGCCTTGGAAGGAGTTCCCGAGAGCGTCAGGCCACCCGACGTGCGGGATAGCTTAAGCCCATCGGGGAGTTTCGCGTCGTCCCACGTGTACTCGTACGGCGCCTCGCCGCCCGCAGCGCCCGCGATCGTCGCGCGGTACGCGCCATGTGCACGCGCCACCGGCAGCAGGCCGCCGTTGAACACAAGAGCATCCCGGGGCACAACGGACACGACAGCACGATCGCTGTCCGCCTGCGTCTCAGTGCCAAGGTAGCGCTGAGTGATGCGGCAGAAGTACTCGCCGGCGCAATCGTCATCGAGGTTCTCGATGAGGAGCGTCTCCCCCGTCTCGCCCTCGAGCGCCACGGCCTCGCCGTCCACCATGCGGAACCACTGATAGGACAGTTCGACATCGGCAGCCGAACCCGTGGACGAGGACGCGTGGTCGAGGACGCTCTCCCCCGCCTCGGCAGCAACCGAGAGCACGGCAGCATCGCCCTCGTGGGCGCTCGCGTCCTGCGGCTGGGCGATCACCATCGGGGCATCCGCCTTCGCGAACTCGAACGTGACCTCCTGCGAAACGGTGACGCCACTCAGCGTGACCTCGTACGCTCCGCCCTTATAGTCAGAGATGTCGAGGTCGACGACCTTGTCCGAACCGTCCTCCGTGACCGTCGCCCGTTCGAGGTAGCAACCCTCGTCGGGCGTCGCCGAGAGCGTCGCGTCCCCGCCCGCATCAACGGTTATCGAAGCGTTATCGACCGAACCGTTGACCGCCCTTGCCTTCACTTCAAAGCGTTCGGGCTTGTTCGGGTTATCGGGCTCGGGATTGTCCGGGTCGGGGTTATCAGGATCGGGCTTGGGGTCCGGATTGTCGGGATCCGGGTTGTCCGGGTCAGGGTTATCCGGATTGTCCGGATCCGGGTTGTCCGGGTCAGGCTGATCGGGATCGGGATTATCCGGGTCGGGATCGACGGGCTCCTGCTTCTTTTTCACCGTCAGCGTGCCAGGCTCAACGGTCGCATCGAAGTTCGGATCGGCGACCATCGCGCCAATCCGGTACTCGCCCGCCGGAGAGCTCTCGTCGGCATCGCAGGAGTACTCGGCCTTCACGCCCGAAGTGTCAACCGCGCTCTCCAAGCTCGAGGTGAACGCGGGGTTCGCCTCTCCCTCGAAGCGCTCGGCGTCATCGACTTTCACCGTTAGCTTCGCAGGCGCGATCTCGAACTCACAGGCGGCGGCACCGACATAGCCATGGGCTCGTAGCGTTGCAACAGCGCGGTACGTGCCGGCATCAGTCGGAGCCTCGGTCGAGGAATAATGCGTGCTTCCGGTCCCGTAGTATTTAATCCTGAGATCGCCCTTGCAGACCTTGGGAGCACCGGAAACTTCGGGCGCCTGCGGCGCACCACTGTAGGTAAAGTCGCTATCCGCAAACGTAAGCTTTACACGCTTCGCCTGGACAACGAGCGCAAAGTGGGCAGTCGCGGTCTCGCCGCGGGCATCCGTGCACGTAATATCGAAGGCAGAAACACCCGTCTTGGACGGAACACCCGAGAGTGTCAGACCGCCCGAAGTACGGGTGAGCTTGAGCCCGTCAGGGAGCTTTGTCTCATCCCACGCGTACTCGTACGGAGCTTTGCCGCCCGCGGCCCCGGCAATCGTTGCGCGATAAGTATCATGCGCACTCGCCGCCGGCAGCACGTCGCCGTTAAACACGAGAGTATCCCAAGGCACGACGGAAACGACGACATGGTCACTGTCCGACCGTACCTCGGTACCGAGGTAGCGCTGCGTGATGCGGCAGAAGTACTCGCCTGCCCGCTCGTCATCAAGGTCCGAGAGCAACAGCGTCTCTCCCATCTCGCCCTCGAGCGCAACGGCCTTGCCATTCACCATGCGGAACCACTGGTAGGAAAGCTCGGCGTCGGCGGCAGAGCCCGTGGACGAGGCCGCGTGGTCGGCGACGTTCTTGCCCGCCTCAGCAGCGACCGAGAGCGCAGCGGACTCGCCCTCGTGGGCGCTCACGTCCTGCGGCTGCGCGACCACACGCGGCACGTCCGCCTTCGCAAACTCGAACGTGACCTCCTGCGACGCGGTGACATCGCTCAGCGTGACCTCGTACGCGCCGCCCTTGTAATCAGAAATGTCGAGGTCGACGGCCTTGTCCGAGCCGGCCTCCGCAACCGTCACGCGCTCGAGGTAGCACCCCTCGTCGGGCGTCGCCGAAAGGGTCGCATCCCCGCCCTCAACAACCGTAACCGAAGCATTGTCGACCGAACCGTTGACCGCCTTCGCCGTCACCTTGTAGCGCTCGGGTTTCTTCTTGACCGTCAGTGTGCCGGGGGCGACCGCGACATCGAAGTTCGGATCGGCGACCGCCGCATTGATCTGGTACTCACCCGCCGGCGATTTCTTATTCGCCGAGCAGAAGTATGCAACCTTAACGTCCGAAGTGTCGCAACGGCTCACCAGGCTCGAGGTAAACTCGGGATTTTCCTGGCCCTCAAAGCGCTCGGCATCGTCAACCTTCACCAGCAGCTGAGCCGGCGCAACAGTAACCGCAAGCTCAACGTCCTCGGCAGCAAGATAGTTTCGAGACGCCTTGGCATGGGCGATAACACGTGCCGTGCCAGCAGCCTTCACGGTCGCGCAACGCCCCTTAATCGAAATCGGGCTTGCGTCGTCGTCCGCGGAGTCAACGAGCTCAAAGCTCACAGGCGTCTGGGCGACGTTGTCGAACACAATGGGATCGCCGCCATAAACACCAGAATAGCTCGTCGTGCCCGTAATGACCTGGCTGGCCTTTGCAATCGAGAACTCGGTGGACTTTTTGCCTTGATAGTTAGGGTCGGTCACCTTAACCGTAATGCGGTAGTTGCCACTGTCGCACGGCTCCAGCGCCGTGGGGCCATAGGACGTTCCGTCAACGCCGCGATACGTGACGGAATAGGCGGACGCATCAAGGCCGGCAACCGTAACCGCCGCGCCGTGTCGTTCGCCATCGTATGTCACATCAGACGTCTCGATAGAAATATCGACCGGGGCCTTCTCGATCGTGAAATCGCAGCTCGCGTTGCCCACGTACCCGTTGGCGTCGAGCGTCGCCACTGCACGATACGTGCCGGTATCCACCGGCGCCTGGTCGAACGTGTACTGGGTGTCGCCCGTGCCAACATAGATCAGTTTGACATCGCCCTCGCAGCCCTCGGGCACGCCCGCAAGCTCCGGAGCTTGCGCTTCCCCGTTATAGGTAAAAGTCTGGCCTTCAAACGCGAGCGGCGCTTCCTTCGCCTTCACAACCAGCGCAAAATGCGCGACACGCTTGTCGCCCAGGTCATCGGTGCACGCAATCTTAAAGCGGCACGCGCCCGTTGCTGCAGGCATGCCCGAGAGCACCAAGGCACCCGTTCCGTCATCGGCCTGCGTCAGTTGCATGCCCTCAGGAACCTCAACCTCATCCAAGTTGTACGCATACGGTGCCTTGCCGCCCGTAGCGCCGGCAATCTCTGCACGGTACCCATCGTGAGCGGTCGCCGCCGGCAGCACGCGCCCATTGAACACGAGCGTTTCGCGAGGCACGATGGACACCGTCGCATGCTCGGTATCCGTCTTTGCCACCGTACCCAGATAGCTCTGCGTAATGCGGCAGAAGTACTCACCTTCGCCGTCGCTGTCGAGCTGGGCGATCGAGAGGGTCTCCCCCGTCTCGCCCTTCAGCGCCACCGCCTTGCCGCCATCGGCGGGCACACGATACCACTGGTAGCCCAGCTTAACGTCGGCGGCAGAACCCGAAGACACAGCGGCGTGGGCACGAACGTTGCGCCCCGCCTCGGCGGCGATCGAAAGCTCGACCGGATCGCCCTCGTAAGCACTCGCACCCTGCGGCTGAGCGAGCACCTCCGGAGCCGCAGCCTTTACGAATTCAAACGTGACCTGCTGCGGGGCACTCACGCCGCTCAGTGTGACCTCGTACGCCCCGCCCTGGTAGTCGGAAATATCAAGGTCATAGGCATTGCCGGCCGAACCGTCATCACCGGCCTCTTCGGCAACGGTCACGCGCGTCAGATAGCACCCCTCATCGGGCGTCGCCGAAAGCGTCACCTTGCCATCCGTAGCGACCGAAGCAGTCTCCGGATCGACCGATCCGTTGACTGCTCGGGCCGTCACCTTGTACTTAGGCGCCTCCGCAAAGCGCGCCTCGACGGTCATGTTGTCCTCGGGGACAAACGTCCAAGTAGCGTCCGTGCTCAACGGCTCATCACCCAACGAACCATCATCGTTGCGCGCATACCACCCATCGAACACATAGCCCGCGTCGGGAACGGCAGTCAGCGTCGTCGACTCACCGTTCTCGACCTCGTTGGTCACGGCATACCCCAGCGATTCGTCCTCGGAGGAACCCTCGACGTGTCCGCCTTGACGCGAATCCACCGCCGTGACCGTCATCGACGCCCGCTCATAAACGGCCGTAAAGGTACGGTTGCCAAACACCACGCGGTTGATGACCGGCGTGGCCCCCACGGGCATACCGTTCTCGTCGACCCAGTATTTAAACTTCCAGCCCTTATGCGGCACGGTAAACATAATCGCCGCGGAGTGGTAGGAGCCGCCGGTGCCGAGCGCAACCATGCTAAAGCCCGCGTCCTTGGGATACGTAGCAACCTGAACATCGCAGCCCGTCTCATAGAACACGGCCGTAAGCTGCCTATTCTCCTTTGCGGTACCGATATAGAACGCGCTATAGCTCACCGTGACGCCCGCATCGTCGACCCAATGCGAGAAGTGATACTTCTTCCACGGAATCGCGATCGCCATAAACATGTCGCCCCTGTCGTACGACCTGCTGCCGGCGGGAATGCCATCGACCAGAAGCGCCGTACCGCGGAAGATGGACGAGCCGGTGACGGTAATGGTCACCTGTCCATCGGATTCGAACTGCGCGTAGTACGTTATGTCTTGCGTGGCGGTCACATCGAGGGTCGTCGCGGTCTCGACGATCGAGGTACCCTCCTTGTCGGTGCTCCAGCCCACAAAGCGATAGCCCATACCGGCAACAGCGGTCAGCTCCACCTGATCGCCTACGACAAAACTACCGCTGCCCGTAACACGGCATCCCCTGCTCGAAGCCTTGTCCTTCACCACGACCTCGCCCGTGACGGTCACCTCGTACGGATCGGCAAACACGGCCTGGAGCTCCAACGCATCGCCCTCGAGCCCCTCGACCATATCCTTGTCGAGCTTAACCCAACAACGGGCGTCGCAGCTCAGCAGCGACTTGTTGCCCTCGGCATCCAAGACATACCAACCGACGAATCGCTTGGTTCCCATGGACGTGGCGTTCAGCTCGACCGTATCACCGAATTGATAGGAGCCCTCACCGCTCAGGGTGCCAACGCTATCGTCACTCGCGCTCAAAACGACTTGATAGGACTTAGGCGTAAAGGTCGCCGTATAGGTGGCGTCACCCGTGACCTTAACGGTATAGTCCGCGTTCTCGCTGACTGTCTCGCCCTTGTCGTCCGTCCAACCGGCAAACGAATACCCGGTGTTGGCGATCGCACGAAGCGTTGCGCGGTCGCCTGCCTCATAGCCGCCAAAGCCGCTCACGGCTCCACCCTCGACAGGCGAAGCAACGGTATGCACGACATACGAGCCCGACGCAAAGACAGCATAGAGCGACGTGTCCTCACGCACGGTAAATCGATAGATTTTCTTGGAGCTCACGCACGTGCCGTCACGGAACCAGCCAACAAAGGAGGTATCTGCCGCAGAAGTCGCACGCACCGTAGCGACCTGTCCGGCGGCATATGTCCCGGCGCCCTCGACCGTCCCCATGCTCTCTTCGCACGAGACGTCCACCGTATATTGTTTTGCCGAGAACACGGCCTGAAGCGTCGTGTCAGACGTCGGCACCACGTGGTAGGTGCTGTCACGGCTTACCACGGCGCCCGAAGCGTCGGCCCAATACTCAAACGCATAGCCCGAAAGCGCGTGCGCTGCCAGCGTGGCGGCATGCCCCGCTTCGACGGTACCCGTGCCCTCGACCCAGCCGGCGGCACTCGATTCGACCAGCGAACCGGTGCCGGAATCGACTACCGTCGTGGCGTCGACTTCATAGCTCTTTGCCATAAAGCGAGCGATGTGTACATGGCTGCGCTCCTGGTGGCAGGTGAACTCCGCATCGGTAGACTCAAGCTTGCCATCGGCCGTATACCAACCGGTAAAGACATAGCCAGGATTGGGCGTTGCCTTAAGGGCAACCTCCGCGCCGCGGTCGGCAAGGATGCGGCTCGCCTTGACGGTGCCGCCCTCCACAGGATCGGCGAGGGGCACGCAGACGGTATCGACAGGCGCGAAGGCGGCCGTCACAACACAACGTCCGGTTTTGCCACGCGCTTTCGCAACCAACGTGGTCTCGCGTTTGGCACTCTTCAGATGTCCATTGACATACCAGCCCCGGAACAGAAAGCCTGGATGGGCCTTAGCCGTCAGATGAAGGGTCTCCCCCAGCTTAAACTTATCGGTCGTGGGGTTCACCACGGTTCCGTTGCACGTCACGGTACCGGCGAGCCACGAATCGGCCGTCACCATGACCTCGGGCTTTGAGTCGGTAAAGATCGCGGTATAGGTATCGCTCTTGGTAACCTTGACGACCAGCTCGGCGGTGTCGTACTCCTTACCGGAGCCATCCTTCCAATGGTCAAAGCGGTAGCCGTCGTTGGCCTTTGCCTTGAGCATCACCGTGTCGCCGTATCCGCAGGTAACCGAAGATGCCCCGGGATGTCCCTCGATCTCAACCGTACCGCGCTCCACAAAGGTCTTCTTTGCCTTCGCCGTCACGGTATACGTGTTTTCCTCAAACACCGCACGCACGGTGCATTCCACGTCCTCGGGATAGAACTCAAGGTAGCATGGATCGGTACCCAGCAGCAGGTCCGTCTTAGCGTCGTACCAGCCCTTAAAGGTAAACTGTTTGCTCGCCTCGGCCGTGAGCTCAATGCTCAGCGTGGCAGGCTCGCCCTTCATGCAGTAGCCTTCGCCATGCACCAAATACTTGCCCGCCATGGCCGCAGCTGGCTCAACGACCACGTCCACCTTGCAGGCACGCGTAAACTTCGCCTGAATCACGCAGTCGGTAATGGGCTCAAAGGTATAGGAGCGCTCGCTCGAAACCAGCGTCGAGGTGGCATTCGAGCCTCCGTTGCTCAGATACCAACCGTCAAAGATATAGCCCTCGGATGGCGTGGCCTCCGCAGTCACGCGCTCGCCCTCGGGAACCTCGAGGACCATACCGGCAGTCTCGCCGCGCTTCAGCGTAACGGTGCCGCCCTCGAGCGGGTCGGCCTCGGCACGCACGGTATGCGTATCCCTGCCGTCCATCACGACCTCGATCCGGGCATTGCCGTTAACGCGGTATTCGCAAACCTCCTGTTTGTTGGCAATTGTGATGCCCTGCGCATCGGTTTCGCGCCACTCCACAAACCGGTACGTCTTCTCCGGATTGTCGGGGCGCACCTTGGGCCGCATCGTAAACGTGAGGATGTCCCCATCCTTCGCACGAACCTTGCCGTCCACGACCGGCACGCCATCGCACAGCACCTCCGCGCTGTCGAAGGGATCGGTATTCACCAGGATGGTCTTATCCGCCTTGCGGAAGCGTGCAACCAGATGGCGATCGACCTCGGCATTAAAGCTATACGTACGCTCGCGCGAAACCTCGATACCGTCCTCGAACCATCCCACAAAGGCATAATCGGGACCCTCGCTCGCGGTGACCATCGCCTTATCGCCGCGTTTAACGCTCTGCTTTACGGGGCTTACGGTGCAGCCCGTCGAGAAATCGGCCTGAACGCCATCGGCCTCGGCAACCGCTGTAATGTCCACATCCTTCTCAAAGACTGCCGTCATCTTTACAATCTCGGGCGTCAGGTCCGTGATGGTCATCGTCTTAACGGGTGATGTCGAAACCTCAACACCGTCCTGCTTCCAGCACACAAAGCGATAGCCGGGATTGGCGACGGCTTCGAGCGTGGCAACTGTTCCCTCGTAGTGGAAACCACCGCCGGTAACGACACCGCCTACCTCGGGCTGCGCGGTGGCAATAATCTCGATCTTGTGGTCGCCGTGGGGCTTATCGGGATCATGCGGTTTCTTGTGGTCGTCAATGATGTCCTTGATCTCCTTGAGCACCTTGGTGCCCACGGCGGCGACATCCTCAATGTTGTCGGCCATGCCGATCTCGATCACCGCGTCGGCCGCGATGGGGTCGACGATCTCGCCCAGGCCGTATATGGTTGCGAGAACTGCCGCGGCGGTAATCGCGGCGATGAGCGCGGCCTTTAGCGCCGCAAGCGACTCGGCAGGATCGGTCGCCTCGCGGAAATGCGCGGTGTACTGCACATCCCCCTCGAGCACAAACGTGTAGGACGGGCCGTCGTCGCCGGTAAAGACGACGTTGCCGAGGGCATCGGTCGCGTAGTCAAACACATAGCCGGGCATTGGCACCGCCACGACCGTGACGCGCGACCCAATGCCATACAGGCCCGTGGAGAGGAACTGTCCGAGCGGCTGGCCGTTTTCATCGACTCCGTCCACGCTCAGGACAACGCTCGCCTGCGGAGCGCAGTAGCGCGGCGTAATTTCGATCCTCGCGTCAGTCTTGTCCTCGGACACCATCGCGTCCGCCTCGTCCACCGTATAGGTAAAGTCGAGCTGATCGCTCACGGCGTATGCATCATCGCCCTCGCCCAGGAACCAGCCCAGGAACAGCGCGTTGTCCGTGACGGCAGAAACCTTAACCGTCTCACCGGCATTGCGATAGCAGTTTTGAGCGATAACGCTCAGGTGCGCAAAATCCTGCGATGAATCGGTCGCCTGCGCATCGTTGACATGCACCGCATAGTCCTTGAGCTTAAAGCGCGCCTCGAGGGACAGGTCCTTATCCGGCGTAAACGTGTAGACCGTCTCTTTGGAGATGTACTCGCCGGACTCGGTGTCATACCAACCCTTAAACGTTATGTTGTCGTTGAGCATCCCCGAGGCACCGGCATCGAGCGTGACCTCGGCGCCCGCATCGATCGTCATCGAGTCGGAAACATCGGGCAGCTCAACGCCGTCCATCAGCTTGCGTTCGCCTTTATCGATCGTTTGGGCATAGGAGATTTGGAACGATGTCGGCTCAGGCTTCTTGAGCTGTAAGGTGCCCTTGGTTTGGGTTTCGAAATGCGAATAGCCGTCGTCATACACGAGCTTGATGGGCTGTCCGTCCATCGACTCGTCGAAGACGTCACCGTCGCAGGGGGTCGCCGTAAGGTACTCGCCGAGCTCTTCCTTTATGAGCGCCTCATAGTTCCAAATCGATACCGAATGCGGGTAATCGAGCTCGATGCTCATGCCTTCGAGAGAAATGGTGTCCCCCGGTTCATAGGTCATGTTGTCGGGGTCGCACGAGATCTCAACGCTCTTGAGCACCTTGCCCACCGGGACGGGTAGACAGCCGTTGCATCTCTCCCAAACAGCTTTGGGCTCTCCGTTGCTGTACTTCGGAATCATCTTTGCGGGGACCATAACCGTCATGTTGTACTTGGGGAACGTGTCGGTATTGATGAGCACCGCATGGTTGCACCCAAGGAATACGGTTTCGAGATTGGTGTCGTAAAACGCCTTTTCCGGCAACTCCTCGATCTTGGAGTTATAGGGAAGCGTCAGTCCGCCACTCAAGTCGGTGCCGTAGAAGCAGGTATGGCCAAGCGTTTCGACCGTTGTGTTGCTCTCAAGTCCTGTGGTGGCAAGGTGCGAGCAGTGTCTGAACGCGCAAACGCCAATCGATGTAATGGAGGTGTTCTTGTCCAGGCCGGTATCGGTCAGAGCTTTGCAGCCGTCGTAGGCTCTGTCGGGAATCGACGCGAGGCCAACAACCTTGTCGAGCCCCGTGGACTCTAACCCGCTCTCGGCAAACGCGGCATAGCCCATAGATCCGATGGTAGCGGTCTCGTTGATGTTCAGGCTCGTAAGCGACTTGCAGCCAAAGAACGCCTCTTTTCCGATTTGACCGATGGTCATACCGGAAAGGCTGATATCGGTGAGATTCGGGCAGTTATAGAAGGTGTGCATTCCAATTTTAGAAATGGAGCTATTCTCAAAGCGCACTGAGCACAAATTGGTAGAGTCGGCACAGAGCTGCGCGTCGACTTCATCCACCCCGGAATCGACAATCAAATTCGTTACCATTCGACCGTCGACAGAGTTCTCGCGTGGGTTGTTTTCATCAATCTCTACGGTAAGATTTCCGTTTGCGTCGCACGGATACAGATAGTAGTTCGGCATGAACTTGGCGTACTCGCAGGCCGCCTGCTGCAGGTCGCCCTTGCTGTACGTGACAAGGTGTGTGTAGCCGTCGTCATACACCAGCTGTATGGGCTCTCCGTCCATCGAGTCATCGAAGACGTCGCCGTCGCAGGGGGTCGCCGTAAGGTATTCGCCGAGCTCTTCCTTTAAGAGAGCTTCGTAGTCGCTGTCCATCGTCGAATGAGGATATTGAAACGTGACGCTCATGCCCTCGAGCGAAATGATGTCACCCTGCCGATAGGTCATCTTGTTGGGATCACGCGAGATCTTGATCTTTTGGAGCACCTTGCCCACGGGGACGGGAAGGCTACCATTGCAGCTCTCCCAAACATCTTTAGGGTGGCCGCTTTCGTATTGCGTAGCCATCTTGGCAGGGACCATGACAGTCATGTATTGCTTGGGAAACGTGGTGGAATTAATGAGCACCGCATGGTCGCACCCAAGGTACACGGTTTCGAGCTTAGAGCCATAGAACGCACGGCTCGGTAGCTCTTCGATCTTGGAATAAAGGGGCAGCGACAGCCCGCCGCTCATATTGGCTCCGGAGAAGCAGCCTTCGCCGAGCGTCTTGATCGTCGTATTGCTCTCGAGTCCCGACGTCGCAAGGCGCGAGCAGTTTTTGAACGCATCGACTCCGATTGATGTGATGGATGTGTTACCGCCCAGACCGGTATCGGTCAGAGCGCTGCAGCCATTATAAGCGCTCTCAGGAATCGAACTGAGGCCAACGACCTTGTCGAGCCCCGTAGACCGCAGTCCGCTCCAGGCAAACGCAGCCTCGCCCATCGAGCCGATGGTAGCGACATCGTTAATGTTCAGGCTCGTAAGCGATCCGCACCCAGAAAACGCCCCTTTCCCGATCTCCCCAATGGTCATACCGGAAAAGCTGACATCGGCGAGATTCGAGCACCCATAAAAGGCGTGTATTCCAATTGAAGAAATAGAGCTGTTCTCAAAATGCACCGAACGCAGATTGGAGGAGCGGTCACAAATATACCCGGGAATCCCATCCGCTCCGTAATCAACGATCAGATTGATTACCCATATGCCGCCGACAGAGTTCTTATTCGGGTCACTTTCATCGATCTCTACCGTTACGTTTCCGCTTGCATCGCACGGGTACACATTGCCGTTCGGCATAAGCTTGGCATACTCGTAGACCGTAGGCTCCTTATGCCCGAGGGCATCGGTTTGGCTGCTATCGGATGGAGACTCCGCCGTTGCAGGCGAGGTCTTTGCTGCATCGGAATCAGTCGCGGCGCTCGAAAGGTTTTGGGTCAGACTCGACGCAGGGATGTTGGTATCAGAGCTGGACGATTTGCCCTGAGCGTTATTCGTTTGGTCGGAAGTTGTGGATGAACTGCCCTCATCGGCCGATGATGTGTCATCGGCCGCATCGGCATCAGCGTCGGAACCCGAGTCGGTCTCTTGGGCTTCGCTCTCGACAGCAGTCGCCCCGGCATCATCGGCATAAGCCGCGCGGGGCGCAAGCGGTATCGAGGTCACGACCATCGCGACCGAAAGATAGACGACTAAAAACCTATAGAGAGCAGCAGTGATCCTGTTCATAGGAACCTTCCCGCAATTCGCAACGATACAGGGGCCCATGGAGGGTAATTATTCGACATTACCTTATATCGGCGACATTGCGGGTCAGGTGCGTAAACGGTTTACCAGGGGGCGCAAAAGGTTGCTTTAATTACGGCTCAAATCGCGCAGCGCATCGATAGCCGTGTCGACCTCCTCGTTCGTGTTGAAATACCCAAACGAGAAGCGGACGACACCTTGGCGCTCCGTTCCCAGCGCGCGGTGCATGAGCGGAGCGCAGTGGGCGCTGGGACGGGTCGCAATTCCCCACCCCTGCATGAGCGCGTCCGAGATTTCGGCGGAATCGACATCCTCCACGTTGAGCGACACGATTGCCGTGCGCGTCGGCTGGCCAAAGGCACCGTAGAGCTTGATCCACGGAATCTCGCGCACGCCAGCGAGGAAGCGATCGGCCAGCGCGCGTTCGTGAGCCGCAATCGCCTCGGTCCCACCCTGGGTCTCGATAAAATCGAGTCCAGCGGAAAGACCGGCAATACCATGGCCGTTAAGTGTGCCCGCCTCCAGGCGCGTCGGCCACTCCAGTGGTTGCAGCGCATCAAAGCTATGCACGCCCGTGCCGCCCATGGCCCACGGCGCCACGTCGACGCCCTCCGCCACAGCCAGGCCACCGGTGCCCTGCGGACCCATAAGCCCCTTGTGGCCGGTAAAGCACACAATGTCGAGCCCCATGCCCTGCATGTCAATCTTCGCCGTGCCGGCTGATTGTGAGGCATCGACGATCACGAGCGCGCCCACCGCATGAGCCATAGCCGCCACACGCGCAACGTCAACGGCGTTGCCGGTCACGTTGGAGGCATGCGTCACGACGACGGCGCGCGTACCCGGTGTGACCAGGCGTTCAAGCTCGTCATAGTCGAGCACGCCGTTGGCGTCGCATCCGGCATGTTCAACGGTAACGCCCTGCTCAGCCGCAAGGCGATTGAGCGGACGCAACACGGAGTTGTGCTCGAGCACCGTCGTGACCACGCGGTCGCCAGGGCGCACCACACCGTTGATGGCCGTGTTGAGCGCCGCCGTGGAGTTGGGCGTAAAGCACACATGGTCGGCGCGCGGGCAGCCCAACAGGCGCGCGAGCTTCGCACGACAGCCGTGGATGGTGCGAGCCGCATCGAGCGCACCCGACGTGGCGCCGCGCCCGGCATTGCCGAGCGAGCACATCGCCTGTGTCACGGCCTCGACCACCGTCTGCGGCTTATGCATGGTCGTCGCCGCGTTATCCAGGTAGATCATCGCACGACCTCCCACATATCAATCACGGTAAAGCCCTCGGTAGGAACGTCCGCCGCGGCAAGCTCGCCGCGCAGCAAGCCCTCATCCGCAGGCAAGGCCTTCCAAGCCAGGCCGCAGCCGGCCGCGACCTCCCCAGGCACGGGAATCGTGCGTCCGGGAAGGCCGCGCTCGATGCAAAGGCTCTCGCACCCCATGGCGGCCGCCGTGGTGGGAAACGTGATGACCAGCGCCGGGCGCTTCTCTCTCATGGCAATCCCGTCCAAGTGTTACGGGCGCACGACGCGCACGGCCTGCTCCATCTTCTCCACGATCACGTACATGTTGGTGACCTCGCCCACCGCGAGCTGGTCCTTAATGCCAAAGTGATCGAGGCAGGTGCCGCAGGTGAGGATCTCCACGCCCTGCTCGGCCAGCCCCTTAAGGTCGTCGAGCACCGGCGAGCCCTCGACGGTGAGCTTGGCACCGCCGTTGTAGAACAGCATGGTCGCGGGCAGTTCCTCCTGCTGCGTCACGGCAAAGATGAACGCCTTCATGAGCTTGTGGCCCAGCTCGTCGTCACCGCGGCCCATACAGTCGGTGTAGACGGAAATGACGAGCTTGCCCTTGCCGGCGCTGGTATCACAGAAGGCGGCACCGTCCTGCTCGGGATCTGCCACGGCAACGGCGCCGGCAGTCGCCACGGTCACGTGCCACTCGGCGTCGGCGACCTTCTCCACCGATGCCGTGCAACCCTTCTCCTGCGCCATCTTGGAAATGTTCTTGACGGCGGTCTCGTTATCGACGGAGGTCACGACGGTACCCTCGCCGTCGAGCTGCTTGAGCGCCTTAAGGGTCTTAACGACGGGCAGCGGGCAGGCATCGCCCATGGCGTTGACTTCAATCTTGGTAGACATAGTTTTCCTTTCGGTTGCATCGTTCTGAAACGATAGATAGTTGAATACATGGACCGCTAACGGACAACGCGGACAGCGCGACCGCCCGGCACCGGCTCGCACACGCGACCGACAACGGCGGCGATACGACCCTCGGCATGCAGACGGCGCGCAAGCTCATCCACATCGGCGGCAGGCGCCGCGATGAGCAGACCACCAGACGTCTGCGGATCGTAAAGCGCGTCCAACATACCCGGCTCCAGGTCCTCGTCAGCCACCACGCGCGGGCCAAAGAAGTCCTGGTTGCGGTAGGCACCCGCCGGGATAATGCCCAGACGCGCCATGTCGAGCACCTGGTCAAAGAGCGGCACCGCATCGGACGCAAGCTCAATCTGCACGCCCGACCCCTCAGCCATCTCGCACGCATGTCCAATCAGGCCAAAGCCCGTAACGTCGGTACAGCCGTGAAGCTCGAGCCCCTCGGCAAGGCGAATCGGTGCTTCGTTGAGCGTGCGCATCGAGTCAAACATCGCTGCGGCCTCATCCTGCTCGGTGAGCTCGCCCTTAATGGCCGTAGTGATGATGCCAGAGCCGACCGCCTTGGTCAGCAACAGAGCATCGCCCACGCGCGCACCGCTGTTGGCAAGCATGCGGTCGAGCGAGACAAAGCCGCTCACGGACAGGCCGTACTTGGGCTCGTCGTCGTTGATGGTGTGGCCGCCCGCGATGGTGCAGCCGGCCTCAACGCACTTATCGGCGCCGCCCGCCAAAATCTGCCCCGCAACCTCAACGCCCAGGCAATTAGGGATGCACAGCAGGTTCATGGCATGGCTCGGCGTACCGCCCATGGCGTAGATGTCCGACAGCGAGTTGGCCGCGGCGATTTGGCCAAACAGGAACGGATCGTCGACCATCGGCGGAAAGAAGTCGATGGACTGCACGAGTCCCAGGTTTTCGCCAACACGAAAGACGCTCGCATCGTCGGAGGTGTCGAATCCCACGAGCAGGTTGTCGTTATGCACATTGGGTAAGTCGCCCAGGACCTGGGCGAGGGCTCCAGGAGCCAACTTAGCGGCTCAACCGCTCGCAGCGGTCATAGACGTGAGCCTAACCGTGTCCTCTGCCATCGATACCTCCTTTCAAGTTTGATAACTGCTCCAGTATACGCGCCCAGCAGGCATCCCACGAAACCGCAGACGGATCAAAGGACGAGATGGGTTCCGCGAGCGACCGAGCCACGGCATCTGCCAGCGCATGCTCAAACCGCGGACAATCGAGCACATCGGGCGTATCGACATCCGTCATACGCGGCGGCGTCACCCACGTCACGGGCGTGCCGGGCAAGGTAGCCTCGATCCACGGTCGCACGCCGGGCAGATCGGTCATGACGACCTTGCATCCGCAGGCCATCGCCTCGATCGGTACCAGCGGTAGGCCCTCGTAAAAGGACGGCAGTACAAACACCTCGGCCTCGCGATAAGCGCGCACCAGCTCATCGCGACTCAGACGACCGGCGAGCTCCACCGGCACGGGGGAATCCCGGGCGGCCCGAGCGATGCGCTCATACTCATCCGTATCGCCATGGCCTCCCACCAGCAAAAGCCGACTCGGGCGCACCTTGTACGCCGCATCAGAGTCCTCGCCAAAGCGCCCCATCGCGTGCACCAGCGATTCGACGCCCTTCTTAACGCACACCTTGCCCACAAAGACGAGCGACCCGGGAACCTTTGCCGTCTGCGCATCACGGCAAAACACCCGGTGGTCATAGCCCGTTCCAATCACGTGGATACGCGACGGGTCAACGCCATAGACGTGCTCAATCTCCTCTGCCTGCTCGGCATGAAGCGAAAAGACAGCATCGAGGCAGCGGACCGCCGAGACAATACGATCATGGGCGAGTCCATGGGTCAGCATCTGCCGAATATCGGTCGAATGGCACACGCCGCACACGGGAATCCCCCGCACGCGCTCGCGCACCAGGGCGCACAGCAAGTACAAGTGGTGGCAGATGATGGCATCGGGCTTGAAGGCGGCGACGGCATGGTCGATTGCCGTGCCAAAGGTCTGCTCGAAGGCTGCCGCCATCGCAGGCGTCAGATCGCGGTAGCGTGTCGAGGGATAGGGCATCACGTCCGACATACCGCAGATGCGAAACGGCAGCTCCGGCGTCTCGAACGGCACGGTGAACACGCGCGCGGCGGGGTCGAGCTCCCCTTGCGTGTCCCCGGGCGCAGCACCGCACAGCACCGCCGCCTCGTGGCCCGCAGCAATTTGCGAGGCCACCAGTGCAGCGAGATACGTACCGCTTCCCGTGCTATCGGGCTTTTGAGCCGAGATGTTGAGGATGCGCAACAGACCTGCCCCCCTTACGCGAGTGCCTGCGCGCGAATCGCCGCGCCGATGGCGCCGGCAAAACGGGCTTGGGGCGAGGTGGTCACCGGCGAGCCCAGCAGCGCGCCCAGCCGCTCCACAACGTAAGCGTTCTCGCACAGGCCGCCGGTCAGGTAGTACGGGGCGCCCGCTGCCTGCCCGGCCATAGTCGCCACGCGCGACACGACGCTTTCGATCACACCGCGCGCGATGTTTTCGCGCGGCTCACCGCGACCGATCAGGCTAATGACCTCGCTTTCGGCAAACACCGTACACATGCTGCTGATCTTGGTTGGCTCACCGGAGCGGGCAAGGTCTGCCATCTGCTGCTGAGAAATGCCCAGACGATCGGCCATGATCTCCAAAAAGCGCCCCGTACCGGCAGCGCACTTGTCGTTCATGGCAAACTTGGCCACGCGGCCGCCTTTAAGTTGGATGACCTTGGTGTCCTGGCCGCCCACGTCGATCACGGTGCCGTGGTCGCCAAAGAGCGCCACAGCGCCGGTGCCATGGCAGGTGATCTCGGTCACGACCTTGTGCGCATAGGGCACGGCGACACGGCCGTAACCGGTCGCGACCACACGCACGTCGTCGGCCGCCACGTCGTAGCCGGCCGAAGCAAGCTCTGCGCGCAGGCGCTCGGCCGCATCGACCGACGAATACCCCGTCGGCATAACGCAAGTCCACGCGATGGCGCCATCCGCCTCCACCGCCGCGGCCTTCGCAGCCGTCGAGCCTATGTCGATACCAATGCCAACCACGGCATCCCCCTTCACATGCGGCAAAGGGACTGTCCCTATGCCGCATTCGTCCTACAGTGTCTCGATAAAGGCGGCGATGCGCGTCTCGATCTGGCCCATGTCGCCGTTGCTGTAGTCGGTCTCGATCTTCATGTACGGAATGCCCGCGCCCTCGACGGCCTCCTGCATGCGGGCGCTTTCCACATTGAAGGTGTGGCACGCCTGCAGCACGCTCTCAACGACGCCGTCGACGTGGTACTTCTCGCACATGGCCAGCGTGTTGTCCATGCGGCCGTCGTTGGGCGTCATGACCGAGCAGTTGATGTCCAGATAGCGATCGGCGATAGCGCGCAGGATATCGGGCGCGTCGGGGTCAATCATCATGGCGGCCGTACGCTCGCCCGAGCAGTCGTCCATGCACACGACCACGCCGCCGTTGGACTCGATGGTGCGGCCGATCTTGTTGATCACGCCACCCACCGGGCAGCCGGTAATGAGGATGCGCTTGGCATCCGCCGCAACGGGGCGCTCGCCCGCGTCGTAAGCCTCGCGCAGGGCAGCGACCTTCTGCTCCAGCTGCTGCGTATAGGCCTCGATATCAAAGCTAAACGTACCGGCGAACATGGTGCTCATCAGGTCGACGCCGCTCATAGCCGCCGGCTGGTTGGCCTGCAGCGCAAACATCTCGAGCTGGGCGGCACGCAGGCGGTTGCGACGACGGACGGCAGCGCGCAGGTCGTCATCGGTAATCGTGATGCCGTAGAAGTTCTCGAGCTCCTCCTTGAGCAGGCGACACTCCTCGTACCAGCCCTCGCGCTCGTAGGCACGGTCACGGCTCTGCGGCAGATGCAGAATGTACGTGCGCTTGAGCTCATTGAGCAGCTCGTACATCTTCTTCTTGCCGTCGCAGGTGGTCTCGCCGATGATCATGTCGCTAAAGTACGTAAACGGGCACTTTTGCGAGTAGGCAAAGCCGTAGGTCGACTTGATGAGCGGGCACAGGTTTGCCGGCAGCACCTTCTCGGCCTCGGGAATCACCTCGTCGGACGTACCGCACAGGGCGACGCTTGCAGCCCCCGCGGCATCGATAATCTCGAGCGGCGTATAGCTGCACAAAAAGCCGACCAGACGATTGCCGGCCTGCTTATAATCCTTAACGCGAATAAACGCCGCTTTGCGCTGCTCGTTGAACTCCTCAAACGTGCGCGGCAACGGCTGCTCAGAAACCTCGGACATACAACTCCCAAAAAAGAAAAAAACTAAGAAATCCGACAACGGAGACGGCTTTCCCAGGTACCCGAGGTTGCCGTGAAAGAGGAGCGCCGCGTACTTTGGTACGCAAGCGACGGTTTGAACGGCAAGATCGGGTGCCTGGGAAAGCCGCGCGGCCTAGATCGTCTCCAAGAAGGCCTCAATGCGGGTCTGCAGCTGGCCTGCGTCCTCGCCGGCGTAGTCGGTCGTGATGTGCATAAAGGGAATACCGGCCTCCTCGGCGGCCTTCTCCACGGCGAAGGACTCCATCTCGTAGAGCGTGCAGAACTGCAGGGCCACGTCGACGATGCCGTCGGCATGCAGGTCCTTGGCCATCTGAACGATGTCCTTCATACGCTGGTCGTTGGGGGTAAAGACGGCGCAGTTGATCTTAAAGTAGCGCTCGGCGATAGCGTCGAGCATCTCGTCGACCGTCTCGCCGGACTCGTCGACCAGGTCCTTGTAGTAGCGCGAACCCGTGCAGGACTCCTCGCCCACCACGATGCCGCCAGCCTTCTCGATCAGGTTGAACAGCTTCCAGTTGGGCACGGCCATGGGCGTGCCGGTGTACAGGATGCGCTTGGTGCCCTTGGGCGCCACGCCCTCACCATTGGCGGCGCGCTCCTCGCACTCGGCAGCCATGTCGTTGATGGCGCCGGTCAGGCGCGGCGTGTCGTCCATAAAGGCAGCCTGCACGGTCAGCAGGCTATCGAGGCCGCTGATGGGCGCCGGGTCGGCGGCACGGGTCGCAGCCAGACGCTGCAGGGCGCGGCGCTTCTCGTTAACGGCGTGGATGGCAGCCTTCAGGCGCTCGGGCGTGATCTTGACGGCGCACTCTTCCTCGATCTTGGCAGCGAGCTTTTTGACCTCGGCCTTCCAGGTCACGAGCGTCGACTCGTCGTGCACGTTGGGGATATCCATGACGTACATGTTCTTTTGCGTGGCAAAGAACTCATAGGCCTTCTTCTTGCCGTCGCAAGTGTTCTCGCCGACTACCAGGTCGCTCGACTCGATGTAGGGGCAGACCTCGCCCAGCTTAAAGCCAGCAAAGCTCTTAATGAGCGGACAGGTGTTGCGCGGCAGATGCTCCTCAACCTTGTCCGTTGCCCAGTCGGCACCAGAGCACAGGCCCACGGGAATGCCGTCGCAGGCAAGCACGATCTCCTCGGGCACATAGACGCAGAATGAGCCGACGATCTTGGTGGCCTCGCCGGCCTCCTTCTTGTCGAGCATCTCCTTAATACGGCCGCTGTGGATGTTGGTGGCAACAAAATCCAGGTAGGAAGTGGACTTGGGGCGATTGTTCTGCGTCAGGAACATATCCCCGTACATCTGGCCCACGGCGCCCAGCAGCATGTCGTGGTCGGCAAGATTCATGCCGAGGCTCTCCCACATCGGATGGAAATCAAATTCTTCAGCCATGACGGTTCCCCTCTCGAACCAAAAATGAATAGCTACGGTATTGCTGCACGGTGGGTGGCGAAAACCCTGCCGCGCGTAAACCCGGAATTTTGGGGAACCTGCTTTGCGGTTGATGATTTAGTTGTGCGTCGTCTCTCCCGGAGCCGTGAACATACCTGCTCATATGCGGCTCCGAGCCATATAGAGGGCGCGCGCGGCAACGCGACGCGAATATGTCTTCTGCGGCATCGGCGCGCCCTCCTTTTCTCGTCGAAGGTAACTATATCAACGGTCGTCGTCCAGACGAACACCGCCGACACGCGTACGACAGCATTGGGATGCGAGTATCTCGCTGTCTGATAAATAATTATCAGATTGATAAGGTTTTGTCATGCAGAAATCGGCGAACGGCGGACCGTAAGCGTGTCAGACGGTCGAGAAGCTGATCCCGGCTGTCCAGCACGCCGAGCTACCGGCAAACCAGATGAATCCTGCTCGCATCAAAATGCATGCGCAGGGTCTCCCCCGCCTGCGGCAACTCCTCGACAGGCGCACTCACCTTGTTGACCTTCCACTGCAGGCGCGTCGGTGCGTCGGCACGCGGCACATCCAGCAGCACCAAGCGCTCAAAACGCGAATCGCTCACGCGGGCCACGTGCAGGTCGTAGCTGTTGCGACCACGCTCGGCACGGTTGTCCACATGGAAGTAGCTCGCGCGGATGCCCAGGTACGCCACGTTATCGGGCACCTCGCGGCCCACATTGAAGGTCATGCCCCAGTCCAGGGCTTCAACTTCCTGAGGCCCGATCTTGCGCGCACGGCTCGTGTTCTTGCAGCCCGTCAGGCGCAGCGCGGCTAAGGTCTGCGGCCGGCGGACCACGTCCTCGACGGAACCGATCTCCTCCACATGCCCGTTGTGCATCACACAGATGCGCTCGCACAGGCGACATGCCTCATCGATATCGTGGCTCACGTACAGCACGGTGCGGTTGCAGACATCGAACAGGTCGAGCATGTTTTGCTCAAGCGCGCTCTTGAGATACGCGTCGAGGGCGCTCATGGGCTCGTCGAACATGAAGATGCCCGGGTGCGCCGCCACCATGCGGGCAAGCGCCACACGCTGCTGCTGGCCGCCCGAAAGTCGCGCGGGATAGCGGTCGGCAAAGTCGGCCAGGCCAAAGATACCCAGATAGCGTTCGGCAAGCTTTTTGCGCGCTGCGGCGTCGCCGGCATCCTCAACGCCGGCACAAACGTTATCGGCCACCGTCATATTGGGAAACAGCTGATAGTTTTGGAACAGCAGGGCGCACTTGCGTTCCTGGGGCGACAAGTTGATGCCCGCGGCAGAGTCGAAGAAGGTCACGCCATTGACGACGATCTTGCCCTCATCGGGCGTCTCCACGCCGGCGATGCAGCGCAAGGTACAGCTCTTACCGCATCCGGAGGCGCCAAGCAGCGCCACCCGCTCCTCGCCGGCTTCCAGCTGAATGTCGAGGGTAAAGCCGGGATAACGCTTTTTGATATCCAGAACGAGCGACATGGCCTATCGACCTCCCTTCGCGACCGCGTCGTCACGCATAAGCTCGGCCAACGCCTCGCGATCGATACGCAGAGCATCGCCACCGACGGGGTCGAGCGAATCGCCCTGCCCAGCGAGCTCTTTGGCTTGCTTGCGCTCTGCACGGGAAAGGCCACGCTCGCGATACTTTTGCGAATGCGACGTATACATATTGATGAACAGGATGACCAAGAAGCTGAAGACGATCACGACGACGACCCAAAAGAGCGCTACCGACGTGTTGCCGCCCATCCACTCAAAGTAGATGGCGATGGGAATGGTCTGCGTAATGCCGGCGTAGTTGCCCGCAAAGAACAGCGTGCAGCCAAACTCGCCCATCGCGCGGGCAAAGGCGAGCACCGTGCCGGCGGCAATGGAGGGCCAGCCGAGGGGCATCATGAGCTTGGTAAAGATGCGTCGCTCGGACCAGCCCAGCGTGCGCGCCGCATCGAGCATCTGCGTGTCGAGACTCTCGAAGGCGCCGAGTGCCGTACGATAGACAAGCGGGAACGACACCACCACGGCAGAGATCACTGCCGCCGGCCACGTAAAGACAATCGAGATGCCGTGCGCAATCAGCCACTGGCCCACCCCGGTCGAGCGGCCGAACAGCATAAGCAGCAAAAAGCCGCAGACCGTGGGCGGCAGCACCATGGGGATGGTAAAGACCGAATCGAGTAGGCCCTTCACGCGGCTCGTGGTTCCCATGGTCTTCCACGCGGCGAACAGGCCCAGCGCGAAGGCGATCACCAGGGCAAGCCCGCTCGTTTTGATGGACACCCAAAACGGGCGGTAGTCAATACTGCCAAAGAAGGTCGCGGCGCGCTCCGCTAGCGAAAGCGGCTCCGTCGTCGAGACACTCGCATACGGCACCAAGGCGGCGTTATCGCTCCACAGGGCTCCGTCACCCAGATTGAGCCCGGGGTTTGCGGCGTCCGCGGCATTCACGACGGTGTAGTAGTCGCCGTCGTCGCCCTTCACCTTAAACAGATAACGGTAATCGCCCTGTACCAGCTCATTGTCCGAGGTAAACACCCACTCGAGCTTGGAGTCCTCCAGCAGCGCGCCTCCCATGGAGTGAGACTTATCGAGCCCCGCGAGCATCTTCTTGAGCGCCTTTTGGTCGGAGGCATTTGCGATATCGAGGCCCGCTTCCTTGGCGGCATGCGCATCGACCCACACCACGATGCTCGTAGGCGTGGTCACCATTACGAGCGACGTCTTTCTGTAGATGGGAAAACGATAACCCTCGGGCTGGTCGGCAAACGAGCGGGCCGTGCCCTTGGCGTTGCGCTCAAAGGCGTTGAGGCCAAAGTCGACGCCATCGATAAGCGCGGAGTCCTCTGTCGCTTGGCGTCCGTCGGCAGTGGCGAAGAGCGCCTCGGCTCGGGCAGCCCCAGGCAGCGCCGTCAATGCGCAGACAATCGCCGCCAGCGCAGCGAGCAGGCAAATCGTTTTCCTTGACACGGGCGACTCCTCAAATACAGGGCAACGGCGCGCGGGTACGCCGCTTCAATCTAAATAGGGCGGGCGATCGCAAGAACGCCCGCCCTCAAGCATATCGTTATGCAGCGCTCTTCTGCACTACTCGGAAAGCTCAAAGCCGTACTTAGCCCAAATCTTCTGCGCCTTCTTGTTAGACAGGCAGAAGTCGATGAACGCCTTGGCCTCGTCGGCATGCTCGGAGCTCTCGGCCACGGCACCCGGGTACACAATGGGCTTGTGCGAATCCTCGGGGCACACGAAGGCCTCCTCGATGCCGTCGTAGCGGTAGATGTCGGAGCTGTAGACAAAACCTGCCACGCAGTCGCCCGTGGACACGTAGGCGGCAGCGGTGCCGACCTTATCGGCCAGCGCGACCTTGTCGGCAATCTCGGGCGCGTACTCGCCGTCGTCGCCCTCGGTGCCGGTGTAGAGCCCGACGGACGCCAGCGCCTGGTTGGCGTACTTGCCGGCCGGAACGGTCTTGGCATCGCCGATGGCGATCTTGCCGTCCAGGTTCGCGACGTCGGCGATGGCCTCGACCTTGGTGTCGGAGCCCTCGGCGCGAATGATCACGAGGTCGTTGACGAACATGTCCTCACGGGTGTCGGTGTCGACGAGCTCGGCAGTCTCGGCATCGTCCATGGTGCCCTTGGAAGCGGTGATGAGCACGTCGACGGCAGCGCCGGCCTTCATCTGCTCAACCAGATCGCCAGAGGCCTTGAACTGCGTATCGGCAAAGGTGGTGCCGGTCTGGTCGGTGTAGAGCTCCTGGACCTCGGGCAGAGCCTTCTCGAGCGAGTTGGCGGCGAAAATCTGCAGTTCGACGGCCTTCTTCTTAGAGGAGGACTTGACAGAACCGGCGTCGGAACCAGCAGACTCGGACTCCTTGTTACCCGAGCAGCCGGCAAGGCCAAGGCCGGCGGCAGCAGCGGCAGAAAGCGAAACGAAACCGCGGCGAGAAACCATATCGAACATATTGAACCCTTTCGGACCTTGTGCCCGGGTACCCCACCGCGGGCTTTATTCTGTAATCAGATTATACTTCAGCGCGAATAATGGCAGTGAGAAATTATTCTCGCATGAGAATATATTTTCAGATTACGACACGCATCGACTTCACCTCGGCATCAAGCAAAAAGGCGGAGCAACCGTTCGGGTCACTCCGCCGCAGGTGAAACACTTATTTGGCGTGTCCGCCGCCCGCCGTCATCTGTGCCGCGTGCTCCAGCTGGTCGGCAATCGCCTCCCAGCTTTCGCGGGCTGCCTTGGTGGATCCGGGAAAGTTTACGACAAGTGTATGACCGCGTTGCATGCACACGGCGCGCGACAGCATCGCGCGGCGCGTCTTGGTCATCGAGTACGCGCGAATCGCCTCGGCAATGCCCGGCACATCGCGGTCGCAGACGGCGCGCGTCGCCTCGGGCGTCACGTCGCGCATCGAAAGTCCCGTGCCGCCGCAGGTAAGCACAACATGGGCATGGCGCTCGTCGGCAGCGTCCACGATAGCGGCGCCAATCTCGTCGACGTCGTCGCGCACAACCACGTGCGAGGCTACCGTCCAGCCCTGAGCCGCAATGAGTTCCTCGAGCGCGGCTCCGGCCTCATCCTGGGCAAGATCGCGCGTGTCCGAACACGTCACGATCGAAATCTTCAACTCCATAGCGCTCCTCCTAAAGCACGGTGCCCTCGGGCAAGTCGACGCGGACGACATCCACGACATCGCCCGGCTCGAGCTCGCACGGGCCCTCGTTAATGCGCAGCAGACAATTCGCGCGCTGCATCGTGCCAAGCAGCGCCGAATTCTGGCTCTTGGCCTCAGTCACCATAAGCACGCCGGTCTGGGCATCGCGCGCAACGCTGGCGCGGTCGTAAAAGCGACGGTCTTGGCGCTTCTTCACGCCGTGCGTGAGCGTCGCCTGCTGCACGGGGCGCGCGCCCTCGGCAAAACCACGCATCTTACGAATCGCCGGGCGCGCGAGCACCTCAAAGCCCACGTAGGCCGCCGCCGGATTGCCCGAAAGCCCCAGGTACGGCTTGCCGCCGAGCAGTCCAAACGTGATGGCCTTACCAGGACGCATCGAGATGCGATCGAACAGGACCTCGCCTTCGCGCTGGACCAGCGCCGTCACGTAATCGTAGTCTCCGGCCGAGGCGCCACCGCTCGTAATGACAAAGTCGCACTCGCGCACCGCGCGGTGTACGAGCTCGGATATCGCCTGCTCGTCGTCGGGCGCAATGCCATAGAAGACAGGCTCGGCACCGGCATCGAGTGCCTCGGCCATCAGCGCCGAGGAGTTGGAATCGCGAATCTGGCCACGCGCCGGAAGCTCACTTGGAGCAACCAGCTCCGTGCCCAGCGAGATGATGCCCACGCGCGGTGCGGCGTGCACCTTCACGATCGCGTACCCAGCGCTTGCCAGCAGGCCCGCACCAGCCGGCGCCACAACCTCACCGGCACGCATCACGACGTCGCCGGCATGGGCTTCTTCGGCAGCAGAGCGAACGTTCTCCCCCACCTTAGCCGGCGCCGAGAAGCGGACGTGCGAGCCCTCGTTGCCATCGCCGTCGAGCACGTCGACGATCTCGTACTTCACCACGGCATCGGCGCCCTCTGGCACCGGCGCGCCCGTCATGATACGAACCGTCTCGCCCGCGCCGATCGTGCCCTCAAACACATGACCCGCTGCCTCGTGCCCGACAACGGAAAGCGTCACCGGAGTATCGCCGGTGGCCGCACCAAGGTCGACGGCGCGCACGGCATAACCGTCCATGGCGCTGTTGGCAAATGGCGAGATGTCGATATCGGCCACGGCTTCCTCGGCCAAGGGAAGGCCGGCCACCTGCCATACGGGAATCTCGACAACCCCGGTCGGACTCACATGTGACAAGACAATTGCCTGCGCGTCCTCCAACGGAATGAGCTTCTCTGCCATATGCACCTCTTACAGATCGCGGCGCGTAACAAGGGCGCCGATTCTTTATGTTTGTCTCAGTATAATCCCCCGCCGCACGACCGCGTCACGGCCTGCACTCGCGAATACGCCTGTCGGCTGTAAGCCGCGAAACAGAATGGAAACCAACCCACCGACTCGTTGCGTTTGCCACGTTTTATAATGCTTGCGTTGCAACCAAAGAAGAGGACACCATGGCTTTTACCGACACATCAGACAGCGAAAGCGAAGAGCAAGACAACTCCCTGCCGCTCGACGAGGGAGGCTTCTTCTCCCTGAATGACGTCATCATGGCCGGCAGGCATCAGCTCACCCGCTCTGAGCATCTCTTGGCCGCCGACACGCGCCGTAACGCCCGCAATCTGCTCGCGAGCGCCAAGCTGCTCGTGCTCGTCGTGATCGTCTCGCTCGCCATGGGTGTTGCCGCCTGGGCATTTTTAGCCTCGCTGAACATCGCGACCGACTATCGCGAGCACCATGCGTGGGTCTACGCCCTGCTCCCCGCCGTGGGTGTCGCCACCGCATGGGTGTATAAGAACCACGGCCTTGCCGCCAAACGTGGCAACAACCTGGTCATCGATTCCGCCCTGGGAACCCGCCTCATCCATGCCCGCATGGCCGTCCTCACCTTTGTCTGCTCCACGCTCACGCACCTGACAGGCGGCTCGGCCGGACGCGAGGGCGCTGCCGTGCAGATCGGCGGCACCATCGCCAGCAACATCTCAAACCTCGCCCATCTTAAAAAGCACGACCATCACGACCTCATGCTCGCCGGCATCTCGTCTGCCTTTGGCGCCGTGTTCGGCTCGCCCCTCGCCGGCGCCTTCTTTGGCATGGAGATGTGCTTTATCGGCAAGATCGACTACACCGCCGGCATCTACTGCCTCGTCGCCTCGTTTACCGGCTACTTTACGTCGCTTGCCCTGGGCACCGAGTATGAGGCGAACGTCATCGCCAGCGTCCCCGATATGACGCCCCGAACCGTCACCATCGTCGTCATCAGCGCCATCGTGTTCGGTCTAACCGCACGCCTCTTCGCCTGGTCGGTTCGAACCGTCAAGAGCCTCTACGGCCGCTTTATCACCAACTATCTTGTTCGCGCCCTCGTGGGCGCACTCGTGGTGCTCGCAGCTTACGCGGTGCTCGATGCCTGGAAGTACGCCGGCCTTGCCACCTGGCTCTCGGGCGCCGGTTTCGCCGGCAATACGACCCTCGCCGACGCAGCCATCAAGTTGGTCGTGACGGCGCTCACCCTGGGCGCCGGCTTCCAGGGCGGCGAGGTCACACCCCTGTTTGGCATTGGAGCGGCACTCGGCGGCTGGATCGGCTGCCTCGCCGGAATTGACCCCAGCTTTCTGGCGGCCCTCGGCATGCTCGGCGTCTTCTGCGCCGGCCTCAACGTGCCCATCACCACTTGCATGATGGCCATCGATCTGTTCCACGGAACGGCCGCCGGCTTCTTTGTCATCGTTGCGTTTATCAGCTATCTCGCCGGCGGTCACCGCGGCGTGTACCCCGCCCAGCGCATCATCTCGCCCAAGCGCCGTTCGCTTATTGTGGACGAGGGCGGTACGGTGGCAGAGGCTATCGAGCGCCACAACGACCTGATAGAGTAGACGTAAGTATTCGCCGTGCAGCCACAATCGGGGCAACGTAGCCCGAGCGCGGCCGCACCGTCATACCATACGCCGGGAGTCGCCCCATGCACGCAACAGATTTTGGTCGCACGCTGATCATCGCCAATCCCGCCGCCCAGTCGGGCGCGGCACGCGAAGTGGCCGAACGCCTACAGCGCTTTTTGGACATGACCGCGCGCTCATCCCAGTTTGATCTGGTGCTGACCGAGCACATGGGACACGCCAAAGAACTTGCCGCACAGGCCCAGGGCTACCGCACGGTTATCGCACTCGGAGGCGACGGCGTGATCCACGAAGTCGTCAATGGCTTGATGGCGCAGGAAGAGGCTGCCCGACCGGCTCTTGCCGTCCTGCCCGTGGGCTCCGGCAACGATTTTGCCCAGGCGCTCGGCATCGACGATTTCTCCGGTAAGGACTTTGGTGCCCTGCTCACCTGCGAGCTGCAGCGTCAGGACATCGGGCGCATTCGCTCATGGAACCCCGCAAGCGGCAGCGGCGAGGCGGCCGTCGAGTATTACGACCAGACACTCTCCGTCGGCATTGATGCCGCCATCGGCCTGGGCACCACCGAGCTGCGCAAAAAGACGGGACTTACCGGCGCTCCGCTCTATACCCTTTCGGGCCTGGAGCAGTTTGGGCTGCGCTACCGCAACTACCCCATGACGGTCAGCTTTGACGGCGCGCCCGCCGAGTGCGTGCGGGCGATTATCATGGCCATCCAGCTGGGTCCCACCTATGGCTCGGGCTATCGCATCTGCCCCGACGCCGACCCCTGCGACGGCATCCTCGACGTTTGTTACGCATGCGGTCCCGTGCCCCGTGCAGTCGCCCTGCCCATGTTCCTTTCGGCCAAGGATGGCCACCACACCAAGCTGCCGCCGGTGCGCATGCGCCGCTGCCGCCGTGCCGAACTCACCTTCGAGGAACCCGACTACCCCATCCAGGCCGACGGCGAACCCATCGTCGCCTCCCGCATCGAGGTGAACATCCTGGCCGCCGCCCTCGAGGTCTGGCGCCCCACCCGCTAGCCCCACCTAAGTTGCGGTGAAATAGGGACTGTTTATGCAGCTAAGGCCGCTAAACAGTCCCTATTTCACCGCAACTTATTGAGGAGCCTACTCGTCGCTGCCCGGCTTGCGGCGGTTGGCCTTTTTGATGGCGTTGAAGTGCTTATCGTTGAGCCTGCGCTGGCGTGAGCGCTGGGGCACCTTGGTTTTCACGCGACGGCGCGGCGGACGGCCGCGACGCTCGAGCTCAGCCTTCAGCTTGCGCAGGCAGCTCGCACGATTCTGAAACTGGCTACGGCTCTCTCGCGCCGTCACGACGATCCCCGTAGGCACATGCTTCATGCGCACCGCAGAGTCCGTCGTGTTGACGCCCTGGCCGCCCGGCCCCGTCGCGCGAAACACCTGCACCTCACAGTCGCGCGCCAGCTCCTCGGCCGACATCTCGGCATAGCGCGCATACTCGCGCCAGCCCATCTTGATCTCGTCCATACCAACACCTCCTCTCAAACAAAAAATGTGACAAAGGGACCGTCCCTTTGTCACATCGCATGCAAATCGTATGTGCCGCGCGATTAGGCGAAGGTGATCTCGCCGTTCTCGCAGTCCATATCGGCGATACGGGCCAGACTCTCAACGCGGAAACCGCGCTCGCGGAGCTTGTCGCCGCCGCCCTGAAAGCCCTTCTCCACGGCAATACCAATACCGGAAACCTCGGCACCAGCGGCTTCGCAAATCTTAATGAGGCCCTCAAGAGCGCAGCCATTGGCCAGGAAGTCGTCGATGATCAAGACCTTGTCGCCCTCGGACAGGAAACGCTTACCCACGATAACCGGATACTCCTTCTGCTTGGTGAAGGAGTAGATGGTCGTGGCATACTGCTCGCCGTCAAGGTTGATGGACTGGGCCTTCTTGGCAAAGACAACCGGCACGCCGCCAAAATGCTGGGCCGCGATACAGGCCATACCAATGCCCGAAGCCTCGATGGTCAGGATCTTGTTGATCTCGACGCCCTCGAACAGACGGGCCCACTCGGCGCCCATGTGGTCGAACAGCTCAACGTCGCACTGGTGGTTGAGGAAGGCATCAACCTTAAGGACGTTACCGGCCTTTACGATGCCGTCACGGCGAATACGATCCTCAAGCTCCTGCATGGCGCAACCCTTTCTCGCGGCAATGATTCCGCGCGATGAACAAACGTTGCACGATAGTCTACCACGGACCGACCCCCGCCCGCCCCACAAGCCCTATCGCACCATAAAGCCGCAAGACAAGCCAATTTGGGACGGGGCTCTTTTGACTACTTTTATGAGCCCTTTTCCTCCGTCCCCGGGGGATCATTCGGCGATGCTCGCCACGAAATCGGCCCATTTACTACGTTTAACCTGACGCCCCTGTCCATACCCCCGATTTTCAAAAACCGGCAGGCTCTCTACCTGCGCTTTTGTTTTTACCAATTGCGCTATGGTTGGGGCCGCGCGGTCAAACGTAGTAGATGGGCGTGTTTCGTGGCAGACGCTCTCCCGAAACGCTAATGCCGGGCGCGCGTCCTCGCCAAACGTACCAATGTGAGCGCAAAGCCCACAGTAGCAACGGCCATCAGCACGTAGAACACCGAACGAAAACCAAAGAGGAACACATCCGGACGGCCCGCCACATAGCTCGTGACCGTCTTGCCCATCGCCGCGCTCGTCTGTCCATTCAGGATGCGCGACGCCGCCGTAATACCCAGTGCTATGCCCGCATAGCGCGCCAAGCTGCCCAAGCTGCCCGCAAAGCCAAGCGCCTCACGCGGAGCCGAACCCATATACAGTGAATTATTGGGACTCTGGAAGATCGACGTGCCGCACGACATAAACGCGACGCAGCACACGATCATCAAGATGGAAGAGTGCTCGTCAAGCGTGCTCACCGCAAAGAGACCGCACACGTACACGCCCAGGCCAACGGCCGTGGGCGCTTCACAACCAACACGGTCGGACACCGAGCCCGAAAGCGGGCCCACAAAGGCATTCACGACCGGCATCGCCAAAAACAACAGGCCGGAGATATCGGAGCTAAAGCCGTGGGCATCCTGAAAGTAGAACGGCAGCACAAACTCGGAGGCACCGATACCCACGAACACGATAAGCATGCAAGCCAGGTTAATCGTGAAAGCCGAGCTCGCAAAGCAGCGACGCGCCGCCTCTGTCAACGGCATAGGGCGTTCGCCAGCCTCCGGCTTCACATGCGGCAGCGTATAGAGTCCCACGATAAACGAGATTACGCCAACGGGCAGATTGATAAGGAAGATGCTCTCCCAGGGAAAGCTCGCCACCAGCACGCCGCCGAGCACGGGGCCGCACATCATGCCAAGAGCCACAAAGGTCGCCAGAATGCCCATGGCACGACCGCGCTCACGCGCCGGAAACGACTCGGTGATGATGCCCATATTGTTGGCCATCGCGGCGGCACAGCCAATGCCCTGCACGAAACGCGCCAAGATTAGCACCTCGAACGAAGCGGAAAGCCCGCAAAGCAGCGAGCCACCCGTAAAGACGATCACACCAAGCTGGAACACATTCACCTTGCCGCGCACATCGCCCAAGCGGCCAAACGGCAGCATGGCGACGCACGTCGCGAGCAGATACATCGAGGTCACGAGCTGAATGCGGTCGAGACCCACACCCAGCTCCTTTTGCATCACCGGAAGCGCCACCGTCACGATGCTCGCATCCAGACACGCCATAAAGGTCATGACGAGCACGGTGAACAGAATCGCCCATTTATTCTTACCGTGGGTGTCGCCCTCCAGGGCAATGTGTTCGCGGCGCAGCTGCTCGGCAGTTTTCTCCATGTATATCCTTTCTATCGTGCAACGCAAAAACGGGACCCCAATCGCCTACAAACGGTCGCGATCAGGGTCCCGCCTACGGAATCGGAACTATGAGGACGTCGTCAGCCGAAAAGCCGTCCCACGCCTCGCGCGCACGCTAGCCTAGCACTGCTCGAGCGCCTGCTCAAGGTCGGCAATCAGATCGGCCGTGTCCTCCAGGCCGCACGACAGGCGAACCATGTCGGCGGAAATGCCGCAGGCGATAAGTTCCTCGTCGTTCATCTGACGATGGGTGGCGTTTGCCGGATGCAGGCAGCAGGTGCGCGCATCAGCAACGTGCGTGGCAATCTGGGCGAGCTTAAGACTCTTCATAAAGGTCTCGGCCGCCGCACGACCACCGGTAAAGCCAAAGCTCACGACGCCGCAGGTACCGTTGGGCATGTACTTCTGAGCCATGTCGTAGTACTTGTCGCCCTCCAGGCCCGGATAGCTCACAAAGCGCACCTTGGGATGGCTCTGCAGGAACTTGGCGACGGCCAGGCCGTTCTCGCAATGACGCGGCATGCGCACGTGCAGGCTCTCGAGCGAGCTGTTCAGGAAGAACGCCGCCTGCGGGTTCTGCATGGGGCCGAGGTCACGCATAAGCTGCGCGGTGGCCTTGGTAATGAAGGCACCCTCACGGCCGAACTTCTCGGCGTAGGTCACGCCGTGATAGCTCTCGTCGGGCGTGGTGAGCCCCGGGAACTTGTCCGCATGGGCCATCCAGTCAAACTGGCCGTGATCGACGATCACGCCGCCCAGGTAGGCCGCATGGCCATCCATGTACTTGGTGGTGGAGTGCGTGACGATGTCGGCGCCCCACTCAAAGGGACGGCACATCACGGGCGTCGGGAAGGTATTGTCGACCATCAGCGGCACGCCGTGGTCGTGAGCGGCCTTGGCAAAGCGCTCAATGTCGAGCACGGCAAGCGCGGGATTGGCGATGGTCTCGCCAAAGACGAGCTTGGTGTTGGGCTGGAAAGCGGCCTCCAGCTCCTCGTCGGTGCAGTCGGGAGCGACGAAGGTGCAGGTCAGGCCCATACGTCCCATGGTGTGGGCGAGCAGGTTATACGTACCGCCATAGATGGCAGAGCTCGCGACCACGTGGTCGCCGGCACCGGCCACGTTAAAGATCGCGAGGAAGTTCGCGGCCATGCCCGAGCTCGTGAGCATCGCAGCGGTGCCGCCCTCCATCTCACAGATCTTGGCGGCAACGAGGTCGCAGGTGGGGTTCTGGAGACGGCTATAGAAGTAGCCCGACTCCTCCAGATCGAACAGCTTACCCATGTGCTCGGACGTGTCGTACTTCCACGTCGTGGACTGATAGATAGGCACCTGGCGCGGCTCCGCATCGCCCGGGCGATAACCGCCCTGAACACACGTGGTACCGATAGTCTGCTCGCTCATATCTTGCTCCCTTGCTCGGGTTTTGTTTTATTCGGTTCACGATACCGCTACCCCGCACCCCTCTCAACCCATCCCTCAAGTAGGTTATGGGACATAATCATCGGGTTTGCTTGTCTCACATCTTAGGAAAGTGTTCGATAGCAAAAACAATGAGATATGCGTTGGGGTCTCGACGAGCAAAAGCGCCGGCAAGGGTACCATAGGCGGGTACATCGCAATCAAGGAGAGGCTCATGAAACAAATCGATACCACCCATCTCGAAACCGCCCGCTGTCAGGCCCAGGCTGCCGAATACCACGCTCGCGGCTTCAACTGCGCGCAGGCCGTCGCCTGCGCGCTCGCGCCCGCCGTAGGACTCGACCCCGAGACCGCGTTTACCCTCACCGAGGGCTTCGGCGCCGGCATGGGCGGCATGACCGAGACCTGCGGTGCCATCTCGGGCGCCGTGGCCATCATGGGCTTTGTGACGAGCGATGGCATGGAGAACCCCAAGACCAAGGGGCAGACCTACAAGCTCTCACGCGAGATCGCTAAGCGTTTTGGCGAGAAGAACACGACGACCATCTGCGGCACGCTCAAGGGCATCGGCTCGGACCAGGGCCCGCTCCGCAGCTGTCCCGGCTGCATCGATGACGCCGTCGAGATCGCCTGCGACGTGCTGAAGCAGCTCGCCGAGTAAATAACGGCAACAGAAAAAACGACAGCCGGCGCACCCGGGACACCCCATAGCACGCCGGCCGTCGCCGTTAAAACTCGGCAAACTCGGGGGCGCTGGCCTCAATATCCTCGCGGCCAGCCATAAGCTCGCGCATCTTTGCGCAAAACGGCTCCTGCTCCCCCGCTTTAAACACCAAATGAATCGTCACGGCGTCCGCGTAATCGGTGCCCGAAACCTTGGCGCCCGAGTCCTGCGCCAGACGAAGCACCTGCTCATACTGCGGATAAGCCACATGCACGTCAACGGGCACAACGCTCGTCATCTCAACGATCTGCCCGGCTTCCTGCGCCGCCGCAACCGCCGCCTGCGTCGCCGCTGTATAGGCACGTACCAGGCCGCCGGGCCCCAACAACGTGCCGCCAAAATAGCGCGTGACCACACAGCACACGTTTTTGAGCCCCGCACCGCGAAGCACCTCGAGCGTGGGCATGCCGCTCGTACGGCTCGGCTCGCCGTCATCGCTCTGACGCTCGCGCCCGTCAACCAAAATCCACGCGGGCACATTATGGCGAGCATCATAATGGCGTTTGCGAACCATTTCGATAAAGGCATTCGCCTCGTCCTCGGACTCAACATGGACCAGCTGGGCAATAAAGCGACTCTTGCGGTCGACAAACTCGCCCTTAGCCTCAATATTCGATTGCAAAGTAAAATAGCTGTCCAACAAAGCCCCTCAAACACAAGCAAAGCAACAAACAGCCTCAATAATACGGCAATGGCAGCACTGATGCCCTCGCCAACAAGAACGGTAACGCCGATGAATCCGTCAACGAAAGCGAGAACCCATCAGCGCAAGCAAGGTGCTTTGAAAGCCGAGATCGCAACAGCAATGAAAACGTCGATGAACAGGCAAAAACAGCGAGACGGCGTCAGCTGAGTCGATTTGGCCCGAAAGAGGAGGAAGCACGCCTTATGGCGGCGACCGACGAATGAGCGCCAAATCAGCCAGCTGACGCCGTCGCAGCGTCAACAAGAAAGCTGAGTGGGCCGATAAGCCGGGTTCTGTCGTGAACGGTCATTTATCTTGTCTGCACGTTACCGTGCAGTTCCACGCACGCTACCCGAACGCGGACCGGGCCGGCCCATAGCGTTCCTATTCGCGCTTGCTCCGGATGGGGCTTGCCAAGCCGCCGTGTTGCCACGACGCTGGTGGTCTCTTACACCACCGTTTCAGCTTTTCCCTTTACGCCTTGCGGCGCAGGTGGGAGTCTTCTTTTCTGCGGCGCTTTCCGTCGGATCACTCCGCCCGGCCGTTAGCCGGCATCCCGCCCTCTGGAGCCCGGACTTTCCTCACGCGTACTGCAAGCAGTACATCGCGCGACCGTCTGGCCCACTCAGCAGTGCAAGAGTGTAGCACACCGCCAGCACACGCAACGGCACAACGCAAACGCTCGCACGATAAACCAAGAACCACCCTTGCGCTACAATAGTTCCGTCGATGGGCAACGTCGTCAGTCGAGACGCGACCGCGCTCCGCACCCCTCCGTCTACTCGGTGCGTTCCCGCCTCCTCCCCGAGGCGGGATGTCGGCATTTTTTCATGCCGCGACAACTCAATAGCTAACGGACGACCTAGGCGGCAATCTGCCGTTTCGCTCGCAAAACAAAAAGGGACCCGCCCTTTCAGGCGGATCCCTTCAAACAAGTGATCGTCAAACCGATTTACTCGGCGTCGGTCTCCTCGTCCTTCTTCTCGGAAGGCAGCGGGGTGACCTCGATCTCGACGCCCAGAGTCTCAGCAGCGGACTTCATGGACAGGGAGATGCGACGACGGTCGAGGTCGATCTCCATGACCTTGACCTGAACCTTGTCGCCCACGTGGGTGACCTGAGAAGGCTGATCGACGTGCTTGTTGGCCATCTCGGAGATGTGCACCAGGCCCTCGATGCCCTCGCCCAGGTCGACGAAAGCGCCGAACGGGACAAGCTTGGTCACAGTGCCCTCGACGATAGCGCCGACGGGGTACTTCTTGACCAGTGCGCGCCACGGATCCTCGGTGGTCTGCTTGAGACCCAGGGAGATGCGCTCGCGGTTGAGATCGACGTCGAGAACCTCGACCTCGACCTCCTGGCCGACCTTGACAACCTCGGAAGGATGGTTGACGTGGTTCCAGGAGAGCTCGGAGATGTGGATGAGGCCGTCGATACCGCCGAGGTCGACGAAGGCGCCGAAGTCGACGATGGAGGAAACGGTGCCCTGGAGACGCATGCCAGACTTGAGCTTGGACAGGATCTCGGAGCGCTCAGCCTTACGGGACTCCTCGAGCACGACGCGACGGGAGAGGACGACGTTGTTGCGGTTGCGGTCCATCTCGATGACGCGGGCCTCGATGCGGGTGCCCATGTAGGAGGTGAGGTCCTTGACGCGACGGAGGTCGACGAGGGAAGCGGGCAGGAAGCCACGCAGGCCGATGTCGAGGATCAGGCCGCCCTTGACAACCTCGATAACCTCGCCCTCGACGTTCTCGCCGGAGTTGAACTTCTCCTCGATGCGGTTCCAAGCACGCTCGTACTCGGCACGCTTCTTGGACAGGACCAGACGACCGTCCTTGTCCTCCTTCTGGAGAACCAGAGCCTCGATGGGATCACCGAGTGCAACGATGTCTGCAGGGTTAGCGTCCTTGCGGATGGACAGCTCGCGGACCGGGATAACGCCCTCGGACTTGAATCCGATGTCAACGAGCACCTCGTCATGCTCGATCTTAACGACAGTGCCGTTAACGAGATCGCCCTCATCAAAGTCGGTAATCGTACCGTCGATGAGGTTGTTCATCTCCTCCTCGTTGACATCGTCAAGAGAGAAAATGGACGAGTTCTGAATCTCACTCAAAGGTGGACCCCTTTCGAACTACGGGGCCCCGATTGCTAGGACCTACAGAAGGGTGCGACAAGCACACAACGTTTAGGAACACTCGGGAGCCGACAGATACTAATGTGATGCTTATGCAATCACGTTCGTATAGGTTACGGGGAAACGACTTCGATTTCAAGCGTGAACTGCGATTTTTTACTCGTGTGGAGACTTTTTCGTAATCTTATGAACTGCTGTCTCCACAACTTGACGATAAGCAGTGCGCAGGATGGCTTTGGGGTAAAGTATCCGGAACCAACGATTCTAGATCGAATTTACGAGAAAGGTGCTCGCGTGCTCAAAGCTGTCGTTTTCGATATGGACGAAACGCTTCTTAGCATCAACCTCAATGCGTTTATCCTTCGCTATTTTAAGGATGTCTCGTCGATGCTCGCAGATATCGGCCGTCGTAGCCGTGGCGGCACGATGGCGCGCCTCGGCACCATTCTGGTCGACCTCAACGCCAACCGCCGCAGTGGTACGGACAATCGCACCAACCTTACGTTTTATCAGGAAGAGGTCGAGCGCCGGTGTGGCATCTGCCTCTCGGACCCCACCATCTACGAGGCATTTACCTACTACGAGCGCGAGGTGCTGCCGCACAAGAACGACGACGCGATCAACGCGAAGGCCATGCCCGGCGCGCATGCCGCACTTCAGGCCGTGCAGGACGCGGGCTTGCGCTGCGCACTCTTTACCAATCCCAGTTTTCCCCAGGGCGCCATTGAGTGCCGCATGGGATGGGGTGAGCTAACCGACGCGCCCTTCGAGCTCGTGACACACATGGGCAATGCAACGCGCTGCAAGCCCGACGCTACGTATTATCTTGAGCAGCTGCAGGTCATGGGGCTCGAGCCGCACGAGGTCCTTATGGTGGGCAACGACCCCAAGCGCGACTTCCCCAGCCCCGATTGCGGCATCCAGACCGCCTACGTCGGCCAGGGAAAACCTAGCCGAGCCACCTGGCGCGGATCCATGGAAGACTTCGCCCGCAACTTCAACGCCGTAGTAGAAGCCTTCTACGAGCACCAAGTAGCGGACGAACTGTCGTAGGCGCATCAAACCAACAAAGACAACGCCGATGTTTTGGCACCGACAGCGAAAACCCGCCAGAGCGAGCAAGGTGCCTTGAAACGAGGCGGCATTGATCTTTTGATCATGCCGCCGAAGTTGAAAGGCAGATTGCCGCTCTGGCGGGTTTGCAGCGTCAACTGGTTACGCGGGTTGGTAAACCCGCGTAACTAAGTAACTAGCAAACCTGCGTTTTGCCAATCATGATATTGAGGATCTCGACGTCGGTGTCCTTCATGCCCACGCGGCCCACATAGCCCATGCTGGCAATCGTCTGCTCGACGGTATCCTGGATCAGGCCCTCGCCGGCGCGGAAACCACGACCTTGCATAGCCATATCGTGACCCAGAATCGCCGCGTCCACGGCAGCCGAAATCTTGGCGGCACAGCTCGCCTTGGCGCCATCGCACACGATGCCGCCCACGTTGCCGAGCGTGTTGGAGACCGTCGCACCGATCTGCTCGCGCGTGCCGCCGCACAGCCAGGTAATCGCAGCGCCGGCACCGCACGCCGCGCAAATAGCACCGCAAAACGCCGAAAGCGCACCAATATAGCTCTTGATATGCACGGCGATCAGGTCGGACAGCATCACGGCGCGCACCAGACGCTCATGGTCGCAACGCAGGTACTCGGCATATTCCATGACGGGCAGCGCACAGGTAATGCCCTGGTTGCCCGAGCCGCACACAATGGCGACCGGCAGCGCGCAACCGTTCATGCGGGCATCGGATCCGGCCGCAGCGCGAGCGCGAGCACGGCAGGCGACGTCGTCGGCGCGAGCGCCCAGCAGCGTGCGACCCACCTCGGCGCCCCAAGCGTGGGCCAGACCCTCGGCGCTGATAGCGCCGTTCAGCTCAATCTGACGCTCAACGGCCGCACGGGCGCCCTCAATATCGCCGTCCTCGATAAAGTCGATGATGGATTCGATGCTCATGGGCGTGTCGGCGCTATCGGCAGCACGCTCGGCAACCACGCGCTCGGCGCAGGCGGCGCACTCCCCCGCCGACTTGCCGCATACCGGAATGCCATCGAGCGTATGACAGGTAACATTAGTGTGGTGATCGGTGATCTCGACGACCGCGGTATGGCCCCCGGCCGTGGCGGTCACCATGATATACAGGTTGGGCACGCCCTCGACAAGCGACACATCACAGTAGCCGGCATCGGCGAGCAGCTCGGTCACGCGAGCGCGGTCGTCGTCGTTAACGCTCTCGAGCACCTCGAGCGCGCTCTTGGCGTCACCGCCCACAGCGCCCAGCACCGCCGCCGCCTCGATACCGTGCATGCCGCCCGAGTTGGGCACAGTCACGCTCTTGACGTTCTTGATGATATTGCCCGAACAGGCAACGTCCATATGCTCGGGCTCGCAGCCGAGTGTCTGACTTGCAAGCGCTGCCGCATAGGCGACGGCAATGGGCTCAGTGCAGCCGAGCGCACAGACAAGCTCACGGTTTAAAACGTCACAGAACGCAGCATCGCGGATAGAATCGGTGGGCATTGGTGCCTCCTGTATACACAACGAGTTACTTCTTATACATAGTCAACTTCTTCATTTGATACCAAGGCTCCTAAAACCGCAACCCGGGTTCCGGCAGACGGCTGCTCGGGACAACTTGGTGGCAAATTTCGTGATGAACTAGTGTTCAAAATCGATAAAGCGTTTGACCAAAAAACGCTCGAGCGTTTACGCAAAAGTCGCGCTATCATGCAGTCGAACGCGGTAAAACCTTTAGCAATTCCGCCGCACGGACCAGAGAGGAACCATCCATGAAGATCGGTATCGGTAACGACCACGCCGCCGTCGAGCTCAAGAACATCATTTCCGAGCACCTGAAGGAGCGCGGCTGCGAGGTCGTGAACTTTGGCACCGACACCTCCGAGAGCTTCGACTACCCCATCGCCGGCTACAAGGTGGGCAAGGCCGTTGCCAACGGTGACGTCGACCTGGGCATCTTGATCTGCGGCACTGGCGTCGGCATCAGCCTGGCCGCCAACAAGGTCGAGGGCGTGCGCGCCGTCGTGTGCTCCGAGCCCTTTAGCGCCAAGCTCTCCCGTATGCACAACAACACCAACGTGCTCGCCTTTGGCGCCCGCGTCGTGGGCTCCGAGCTCGCCAAGATGATCGTCGACGAGTGGCTCGACGCCGAGTTTGAGGGCGGCCGCCACGAGCGTCGCGTCAACCTCCTCAACGAGATTGACCAGACCCGCGGCCTCAAGGTCGTCGACGAGGCCTAAGGCACACAACGTCACAGGCTAGCAGCAGGGGCCCGCCCGGAGCACATCCGAGCGGGCCCCTTTGTAGTTTTAAGCATAAAAAGAGCGCCGCGGATGGAGTTCCGCGGCGCCCAAGCCACACGCTAACAGCTTTAAGGAGTCAAAGCTGGTTTAGCCAAAGAAGCGCTTGATCTCAATCTCGGCGTTCTCCAGGCAGTCAGAGCCATGGATCACGTTGGCGTTGACATCGACGGCAAAGTCGCCGCGGATAGTGCCAGGAGCGGCCTCAAGCGGGTTGGTGGCACCCATGAGGGTGCGCATCTTAGCAACAGCGGAAAGACCGGAAACGACCATCTTAACGACCGGGCCGCTGGTCATGAAGTCGCACAGGTTGCCAAAGAAGGGCTTGTCGTTGAGGTGGGCATAGTGCTCCTCGACGGTGGCGCGCTCAAGCGTGGTCATCTCCATGCGCTCGATGACAAGGCCGCTGCGCTCGATGCGAGCAACAATCTCGCCAATCTTGCGATCGCGCACGGCGTCGGGCTTAATCATGATGAAGGTCTTCTCGATAGCCATAAGGTAGCCTTTCAAGTAGGTTTGCGCGTGCCAAAGTCCCATTCCGGCACCCGCCTGGACTGCATCGTAACAGAGTTCTAGCTGCAGTTAAACAATAAGCCGTTTATTGAAGCGCTATTATTTATTGAAGCGCTCCATATGTGTCACTTCTGTTTCGAAGCCCGACTAGAGTACCATCCGCCCCGACACCAACTGCAACGAACAGAACAGGCGGTCGATTGCCGCCCGTGAGCGTATCACCTTCACAACCTGCGCAAAGGTCCTACAAAAGTTCTCGACAAGCCCCTCTACATAACAAAACGGACGCCCGCCGTAGCGGACGCCCGTACAGGCAAGATATGACAAGTGAGGTAAGCGCCGCGGTAGCGCTAGTTCGCCCCGTGGCCCATCTCGACGACCTTGGTCAGCGAACCAAACGCGCCTTCGTCAGCTGAAAGCTGCGCCTCGGCGCGCTCCAGCTGCACGGCAACGGCGGCAGGCGCGGTACCGCCCTCAGTCGTGCGCGCAGCAACAATCGAAGGAATATCGAGCGCCTCGGTAATATCGTGCTCAAAGAGCGGGCTTGCCTCCTGGAAGACCTCAAACGGCAGATCCTCGAGGTTACAACCGCGCTTCTCGCACATCAGAACCAGGTGGCCCACCACGGCGTGCGCCTCGCGGAACGGAAGTCCGCGCTTAGCGAGGTAGTCGGCAACGTCAGTGGCGGCCAGGTGGCCAACGCCGCATTCGCGTGCCATGGCATCCTCGTTGACAGTCCAGGTCGAGATCATACCGGCCATAACAGACAGGCACTGCATGAGCGTATGGGCGGTATCGAGCGCGCCCTCCTTGTCCTCCTGCAGGTCCTTGTTATAGGCCAGCGGCAGGCCCTTCATGGTCACCAGCAGCTGGACCAAGTTGCCGTACACGCGACCGCTCTTGCCACGGATGAGTTCGGCGAAATCGGGGTTCTTCTTCTGCGGCATGATGGAAGAGCCGGTGGAGTACGAGTCAGACAGCGTGATGAAACCGAACTCGGAGCTCGACCACAGCACGATCTCCTCGGACAGCCGCGACAGGTGCATGGCCATGACGGAACCGGCGTAATGCAGGTCGAGTAGGAAATCGCGGTCTGAAACAGCATCGAGCGAATTGGGGATCACGCCCGAAAAGCCAAGCTCGGCGGCCGTCATCTGACGATCGAGCGGATAGCTCGTACCAGCGAGCGCGGCAGCACCCAGCGGACAGTTATCGGCGGCATCGAAAGCGGCTTTCAGACGCGTAAAGTCGCGCGCGAACATCCAGGAATAGGCCAGCAGATGGTGCGAGAGCAGCACGGGCTGAGCATGCTGCATGTGCGTATAGCCCGGAAGAATAACCTTGTCATACTTCTTAGCGGCATCCACCAGCACATGGCGCAGCTGCAGGTTGGCTTCCATGAGCTCCTTTGCCAGCGCCTTGACGCCCAAGCGGGTATCGGTCGCCACCTGATCGTTGCGCGAACGGCCGGTGTGTAGGCGCTTGCCCGCCTCGCCGATGCGGCGCGTCAGCTCGCTTTCGATGGACATGTGGATGTCCTCATCGTTGATGTCGAAGGTGAAGTTGCCGGCGTCGATATCCTGCTCGATAGCAGTCAGGCCCTTGGCGATCGCCTGCTCATCCTCGGCGCTGATGATGCTCTGCGCGGCCAGCATCTTGGCATGCGCCTTGGAACCGGCGATATCCTGCTTATAGAGATGCTTGTCGACCGGCAGCGACGCACCAAACTCCTGCGTGACCTCGGCCACGCCCGCCTCAAAACGACCACCCCAAAGAGCCATGGGACCGTCCCCTTTCATCAAATACCAAAACATCGACGCACAAAGCACTACGCCATGTCGCTAAAGCGATTTATCAACTGCTAGTTTTGCACATCCCCGTCGCACGCGGGGCAAGACGGACTAAATAGCGAAGAAGTGACGCAGCTGGCACTTGGCGCCCAGCGACTCCCTACGGATGTTGCCCTGCGAGCCGTCGATCCAGGCTTTCAGGCTCATGGGGACTTCCTCCACCTTTGCGGTATCGAGCTCAGGGGAAAGAGAAAGCAAAGCGTGCGCAATAACATCAAACATAGTAGGTACTCCTCAGATATATAGAGGCACAAGGCCGTCAAATTGATAGAAAGAGCCCCGCCGGACAACCCCGGCGGGGCTCGGACTCAGCCGCAGATGCGGCGTCATATATGCGGGCGGAACGTAGGGGCCACCGATGTTAAGAAGTGTCAGCAAGCATAACGAAAGGTAGGGACCCCATGCGCCCGTTATGTATCACGCGGATGGGCCGCGCGGATACCAAGGGAAGGAAGGAAGCCTTAGGCCTGGGCGGCAGCAGAGCTGGGACCCTGGACCTTGGCCCACGTCTTAAGGGACAGCGTGTCGATCTCGATGAAGCCGGCGCTGGCCTTCTCGTCAAACGTGGTGTCGCGGTCGTAGGTGGCCAGACCGTAGTCATACAGGCTGAAGGGGCTCTTGCGGCCGACGACATGGCAGTTGCCCTTAAAGAACTTCAGACGGACAGTACCGGTGACGAATTTCTGGGTATCGGCCATAAAGGCGTCGAGCGCGTTCTTGAGCGGGCTGTACCACTGACCGTTGTACACAGCGGTAGCCCAATCCTGCTCGAGCTTGATCTTGGTCTTGAGTAGGTCACCCTCGACGCAGATGTCCTCGAGCGCCTTGTGGGCGGTGATGAGCGTCAGGGCGCCGGGAACCTCGTAGCACTCGCGGCTCTTGAGGCCCACCAGACGATCCTCGACCAGATCCAGACGGCCAAAGCCGTTATCGCCGGAGATCTTGTTGAGCGCAATGACGATCTCGGAGAGCTTCATCTTCTCGCCGTCGACGGCGACGGGCTTGCCGGCCTCGAACTCAATCTCGGTGTAGGTCGGGGTGTCGGGCGTGTCCTCGGGGTTCTTGGTCATAACCCAGGCGTCGTCAAGCGGCTCGTTCCAGGGATCCTCCAGGTGACCGCACTCGATGGCGCGCCCCCACAGGTTGTCATCGATGGAATAGGGGTTGTCGTTGGCACCCTCGGGAACCGGCACGTTGTGGGCATGGGCGTAGGCGACCTCGTCCGGACGGCACTTCAGATCCCACTCACGAACCGGGGCGATAACCTTGAGCTCAGGGTCGAGCGCCTTGACGGCAGCCTCAAAACGGACCTGGTCGTTACCCTTGCCGGTGCAGCCATGGGCGACATAGGTGGCTCCGAACTCGTGGGCGACCTCGACGAGCTTCTTGGCAAGCAGCGGACGGGACAGAGCGGAGAGCAGCGGGTACTTGTTCTCGTACATGGAGTTGGCGGCGATGGCCTTGGTCAGGAACTCATCGGAGAACTCATCGCGCAGGTCGAGCACCTGGCAATCCAGAACGCCCAGGTCGAGGGCCTTCTGCTTCTTGGCATCCAGGCCGGTCTCCTCCTGGCCCACGTTGCCGCAGACACAAACGACATCGAGATTCTTCTCGTCCTGGAGCCACTTGACACATACGGATGTATCAAGACCACCGGAATATGCGAGAACGACTTTTTCCTTGCTCATGGCTGTTTCCTTTCGCCCTTGGTAGCTAGTTAGAACATCGGTCAGTTGCAAGTCACCCTGAGGTCAAAAACCGTGCAATATCAGGTTATTCAGCAGAATGCAGCACAGGCATGCCCTAGAAACATGCGGCTATGTCGTGCTAAAAACCCGACGACCTCAAAATGACTCTGTTGAGGCATTTCGCCCCATGCGGACAGAGACGATTATTATCGTCGTCGGGAAATTGCGCGCTGGCGTCGGATGGCATTGTCTGCAGTGGTGATGATCTTTACGAACTGCATCTGCCTCTCCTTTCACGTATCGCCGGGCGCAATTCATATATCGCAAACGGTACCTTTTCCTCGGTAAGCGGCGCTTTTGCCGTCTCCGTTTTCGATGGTCGCTATCATACGCTAAAGTGCTTGCTGCACAAGCGACAAATTCAAATTTCTGAAAAGTTTTTTCATTACTTTGTGAAGTGTGGTGCAAATACGCGTCAATCCTGCGAAAATACGCCCGACTACTAGTTAATGGTTATAACGTCTGAAACAATCTCGAAACGAAAGGCGCGCTTTTATGCAAACTTACGAATCAGATGCCAATATCGGCAACATTAAGATTCTCGCCGTCGATATGGACAAGACGCTTCTCACCGACGAGCGCGTGCTGCCTCAGGGCCTCGATGAGCGTCTGGACAAGCTCGCCGACGCCGGTATCGTATTCTGTCCTGCCAGCGGACGTCCGGCCCCCAAGCTCGAGGAAATGTTCGAGGGCATTAAGAACCGCCTCGCGTTTTGCCCGGACAACGGTGCCTGCGTCATCTATCGCGGCAACTATATCTATAAGAGCAATATCGACGTGGCGCTGTACCAGCAGGTACTCACCCGTGCCTCGGAGGACCCGCGCGCCGTTCCCGTCCTGTGCTGCTACGACGAGTTCTATGTGCTTGCCCGCGACCACCAGTATCACGACGAGATCAGCGTGTACTACAACACGATTAACTACGTCGACACCTTTGAGGGCCTCGATCTCGAGTCCAACAAGATCTCGATCTTCTTCCCTGCCTACGACGCCGAGCCCGCGTTCCGCGAGACCTACAACCCCGCGTTCTGCGACCAGCTCTATGTCACCAACGCCGGCCGCGAGTGGATTGACTTTATGAATCTGGGCGTCGACAAGGGCGCCGGTGTCGCGCATCTGTGCGAACAGCTGGGCATCGATATCGCCGATGCCGCCGCCGTGGGCGATACCTACAACGACATTCCCATGCTTGAGCGCGTCGGCCACAGCTTTATCGTGGGCAATGCCGAGGAGCACATGAATGCACATGCCAAATGGCGCATTCCGAGTAACAACGACGGGGGCGTACTGACGCTCATCGACGCTATCTTGGCGGCTCGTTAAACTCGCCGCCATGCCCGGGGCCGGCCGTTTGATTTTTGCTCGGTCAAGTCCTGGGCTCGCTCGAAGGCCACATTAAGTGGCCTTCGGCTCGTGCGGAATCTACAAAAATCAAACGGCCGGCGCCGGGCATGGCTACGTATTCGTTCATGTCGCCTAGATGGCGTCTTGGCGCCTAGATACTTTGGCTGAATTTAATTGAACGAAGGACGCTCCTTGTTGATGAGGGGCGTCCTTCTGTTTTTTGGTTACTTTGGAACTGTGGCTGCTTTCCTATTTCGCGTCGGCCCAGGTTACTCCCGTTGAGGCTTCGGCGATCAACGGTACGCGGAGGTCTACGACGTGCTCCATGACGTCGCGGACCATGGTGGTTAGGCGCTCGACTTCGTCGATGGGGCACTCAAAGTCCAGTTCGTCGTGTACTTGCAGAATCATGTGGGCGGCAAAGCCCTCTTCTTCTAGGCGACGGCTGACGCGGGCCATGGCGATTTTGATGATGTCGGCTGCGGTGCCCTGCATGGGGTGATTCATAGCCGTGCGCTCGCCGAAGCCGCGGAGCTGCGGGTTTTTGGCCTTGAGCTCGGGAATGTGGCGGCGACGTCCGTACATGGTCTCGGCATAGCCCGTCTGCTTGGCACGTGCCACCACGTTGTCGAGGAACGTGCGCACGCCCGGGTAGGCCTCGTAGTAGCGATCGATCATATCGCGTGCCTCGGCCATCGAGATATGCAGCGACTGCGACAGGCCATAGGCCTGCTGACCATACACGATGCCAAAGTTCACGGCCTTGGCGCGGCTGCGCAGGTCGGGCGTTACCTCGGACACCGGCACGCCAAACACGCGCGCGGCCGTCTCGGCATGGAAGTCCTCGCCCTCGTTGAAGGCGCGCACCAGGTGCTCGTCACCCGAAAGATGCGCGAGCAGGCGCAGCTCGATCTGCGAGTAGTCCACCGCCAAAAAGACGCTGCCCTCGCCCGCCGAGAACGCCGTCTTGACGGTACGCCCCAGCTCCGAGCGCGTCGGGATGTTCTGCAGGTTGGGATCGCTCGAGGACAGGCGCCCCGTCGCCGTGATGGCCTGATTGTACGTGGTGTGCACGCGACCGTCACCACGACGTAGCGGACCCAGCGTATCCAGATAGGTCGACTTGATCTTGGACTTCTCGCGCCAGTCCAAAATCAGACGCACGATCTCGTGGTCGCGGGCAAGATCGCTCAACACCTTGGCGTTGGTCGAATAGTAACCGCGCTTGGTCTTTTTGAGGCCCTTGGTCGGAAGGCCCATCACATCAAAGAGCACGTGCGACAGCTGCATGGGGCTACCGATATTAAAGGTCTCGTCGCCGGCCAGGTCGCGAATGCTGCGCTCGACCTCGGCAATCTGGGTCGCCAGACCCTCGGACAGGCTGCGCAGGCGGTCGGGGTCCACGAGCATGCCCGCGCGCTCCATCTTGGCAAGCACCGGCACGAGCGGCATCTCAATACCATCGAACACGTTGGCGGCGTTCTCGCGGGCCATACGGTCGCGCAGCGGGGATACAAGCGCCAGCGTCAGGGCCGCCGTGCGAGCAGCGGGCGCAGGAGCATCCTCGCCGGCGCCTTCTGCGCCGCGCGCCGCCGGCAACGCCATCTGCAAATACGTATCGGCCAGATACGCCTCGTCAAACTCGGAGCGGTCCGAGTCCAGCAGGTAAGCGGCAACTACGGTGTCAAAAATACGCGTAGAGTCAGCAGACAGCGGGTCCATGAGCTCAGGCTCTGAGGAATCGATAGGCGAAAGCTCGTGCAGCAGCGCCTTCATGTCCGGGCTCGCCACACGGCCCTCCATAAACAGGCGCGCAAGCACGCCCACGATTACGCCATGGGAGAAATTGAAGCCATCGACCTCGGAAGCAACGCCGCCCTCGTCCTCCTCGAGCGCAAACAGCCCCTTGGACGTAGCCAGCCACAGCGTGCGCGTCAGGCCGAAAAGTGCGCCCTCTTCCTTATCATCGTCGACCACGGCAGCAACCCACTCGTCCGCCTCGATCGCGCGGGCAACTTCGGACATCGTGGCAGCAAACGCCTCAGCATCGCCGGCGACGGCACGAACGACCGCGGGCAGCTCAAACGTGCTGGCAGCAGCTGCAGCGCCACCCTCGTCACCGATCAGCGCCAAAAAGCGGTTCTGCATGGCGGTGATGCCAAGCGTGCCCAGCGCCGCGGACACCTCGTCGGCAGAAAACGCCGGGAAGGACGTCACCTCAAAATCGAGCTCGACAGGCGCATCGGTGCGAATAGTTGCGACCTTCCGGCTCAGCAGCGCGTCATCGATGTGAGCGCGCAGGTTCTCGCCCATCTTTCCCTTGACCTCATCGGCATGCGCGATGACCTCGTCCAGACTGCCATACTGCGCAATAAGCGCACTCGCCTTTTTGGGGCCAATGCCTGGCACGCCGGGAATGTTATCGGACGTATCACCCTTCAGGCCATAAAAATCGGGCACGAGCGCCGGCGTAATGCCGTGATACAAATCGTCCACGCTCTCGGGCGTCATAATTGCCACGTCGGACAGGCCTTTGCGGGTCGAGACCACGTTGACGTGCTCGGTCACGAGCTGGTACATGTCGCGGTCGCCGGTCACCAGCAGCATGTCGCAGCCGGCCTCCTCGCCCAGGCGCGCCATGGTGCCCAGGATATCGTCGCCTTCCCAGCCCTCGGACTGCAAGATCGGCACATTCAGGGCCTCGAGCAGCTCCTTGATCATGGGGAACTGCGCATGCAGGTCGGGATCCATCGGCGGGCGCTGTGCCTTGTACTGCGGCAGCATCTCCATGCGCACGCGCGGCTTGCCCTTGTCAAAGGCCACGACTACGCCGTCGGGGTTAAAGGCGTCGACCATCTTAAGGAACATGTTCAAGAAGCCAAAGATCGCGTTGGTGGGGCGACCGTCCGGCGCATTCATGGTCGGTGGCACGGCGTGGAAAGCACGGTGCATGAGCGAGTTGCCGTCGATAACGGCAAAGGTACGGCGCTTGTCAGACATATTGAATACCTCGCTTTGGGCTGGGCACGGTTTGCTCACACCAGTTTACACGCTCCCCGCCCCGCGGCCACCGCACATCAAGCTCCCCCGCCGCCGCACGCCCGCGCGTGATACGATGGCTCACGGTACATCAACCAGCACGATCGATCCGAAAGGAGCCTGCGTCATGGAGCGTCCCTGCGCATGGAAAAAGTACACGCCACAGCAGATCGAGGAGCTCGAGGAGCTTTGCCGCGGCTATAAGCAGTTTTTGAGCGAGAACAAGACCGAGCGCCTGTGCGTCAAGACCGGCATCAAGATGGCCGAGGAGGCGGGCTACGTCAATCTGGGGACCGTAATCGCCGAGGGCCGCGCGCTCAAGGCCGGCGACAAGGTCTACGCCGCCAACCACGGCAAGGACCTTATGCTCGTCAACCTGGGCTGCGCCCCGCTCGAGCAGGGCTTTAACATCCTGGGTGCCCACGTGGACTCGCCGCGCCTGGACCTTAAGCAGAACCCCGCCTTCGAGGCCGGCGACATGGCCTACCTCGACACGCACTACTACGGCGGCGTCAAGAGCTATCACTGGGTCGCCTCGCCGCTCGCGCTCGTGGGCGTCATCTGCAAAAAGGACGGCACCACCGTCGACATCAACATTGGCGACAAGGCCGATGACCCGGTCTTTACCATCTCCGACCTGCTGATTCACCTCTCCAGCGAGCAGATGGCCAAGCCCGCCAAGGACGCGGTCGACGCCGAGATCCTCGACGTGATCGTGGGCGGCCGCCCCGTCAAGTTTGACGAGGACGACAAGGATGCCCCCAAGGATCCCGTCAAGCAGATGTTCCTGGATATCCTCAAGGAGCAGTACGACGTCGAGGAGGAGGACTTCCTCTCCGCCGAGATCGAGGTCGTGCCCGCCGGCCCCGCCCGCGACATGGGCCTCGATCGTTCTATGATTCTGGGCTATGGCCACGACGACCGCGTCTGCGCCTATCCGTCTGTGCTCGCCCAGATCAATGTCGCAAACGTGGAGCGCACGAGCATCACGCTCATCGTCGACAAGGAGGAGATCGGCTCCGTGGGCGCCACCGGCATGACGAGCCGCTTCTTCGAGAACACCGTCGCCGAGATCATGACGCTCGCCGGCGAGGACAGCCCGCTGGCCCTGCGCCGCGCGCTCGCCCGCAGCCGTATGCTCTCATCCGACGTGTCCGCTGGCTTCGACCCGGGCTATGCCGGCAAGTTCGAGACCAAGAACGCCGCCTTCATGGGTCGCGGCCTGTGCTTTAACAAGTACACGGGTAGCCGCGGCAAGGGTGGCTCCAACGACGCCGACGCCGAGTACATGGCGCTCATCCGCGACATCATGGACGAAGCGGGCGTGGACTTCCAGACCTGCGAGCTCGGTCGCGTCAACGCAGGTGGCGGCGGCACCATCGCCTACATCATGGCCGAGTACGGCATGAACGTCATCGACTCCGGCGTTGCCGTCCTGTCCATGCACGCCCTGTGGGAGGTCGCCAACAAGGCCGATATCTACGAGGCCTATCGCGGCTACAAGGCCTTCATCGAGCGCGCCTAATCAGCCCTCGTAAAGCGAGCCCAGCCAGCCTTTCATAACTTGCGGTGAAATAGTTCCCAAATAGCCCTTTAAACAGGCAAAACAGGAACTATTCCACCGCAACTTCTTTATTTGGCAGAGGAGAGTCCATGCTGCAGGTCATCATTTCGCCCGCCAAGCAGATGCGCGCGGCCCAAGATGCTTTTGAAGTCCTGGGCATTCCGCCTTTTGCGCACGAGACGGCTCGCCTCCACCGTGCACTGCTAGATATCGAGCGGAATGAAGGCAGCGGCGGCCTGCAAGCGCTATGGAACGTGAGTGACAAACTGCTGGGGCCTTGCCTCAACACTCTGCATGAGTTCGGGTCCATCCTGAAAAACGACGATCTCGACAATCCCGAACTCGCCCGTCACCTCTCCCCTACCGTCATGTCCTATCACGGCATTCAATACCAGAGCATGGCGCCCGAGGTGATGGATTCCGCGCAGCTCGCATGGCTGCAAGACCATCTGTGGATCCTCTCGGGCCTTTACGGATGCGTACGACCCTTTCATGCCGTTGAACCATATCGGCTGGAGATGGGCGCGAAGCTTGCCGTCGACGATGCCCGAGACCTCTACGCGTTTTGGGGCGACAAACTCGCACGGGCCATCGCTCCGGCGGGCTCCAACGCTACGATCGTCAACCTCGCCAGCGCGGAATACGCCAAAGCCGTTCTGCCCCGCCTCACCACCGATGTCACGGTCGTCACGTGCCTCTTTGGCGAAGGTATCCGCAACGGCAAGCCCATCCAGCGCTCGACCGCCAGCAAAATGGCACGCGGTTCGATGGTCCGCTGGATGGCGGAAAACAAGCTCGAGGATGTAAGCGGGCTCATCGCGTTCGACGTTGATTATCGTCACTTTCCCGAGCTTTCAAATAAAAACAGCCTGGTTTTCATGAACGCGCAGGCACAATAGGCCCGCCGTTTCCAAACACCCCGTTACTCCGCCAAGCCATCGGCCTTTGCAATCCCGTTTGTCGAACCGTCCTGATAGACAATCTTGACGTGCTCAACCTCGGACACCGCAACACCCGTCGGAGGCTCCAGACGCCATTCCGTCAGGGCGATATCCATGGTCGTGGGTACATCTCCTTGATCTTTGAGCTTCACCGTGAGCGTTTTGAGCGCCGCGTCAAACGTCACGCGTTCGATTTCTTCACCCGGAATGGACCCACCACTCAGCTGCAACTGCACAAACTCATCGCGCGGGTACCAATAATCGCCCGGAACGGCAAGCGTATTGGCATTACCGCCAGTACTCCTCACCGTCATAATCGGTAGGCTATCATCAGCCTCGAACTCCCATGCAGCGCCGCCGCGACCGTCAAACGTCCAGATACAAAAGGCAATCACCAGCACGGCAAGCACCGCAAAACCAATCGCGACAAGGCCATGGTGCGCACGGCTTTCCTCGGCCGACACATCCCATTGCGTCTCTCGATATAGATGCTTGTCTTCCATGTTCGCCTCCCCACAGGCACGCTCGTTAGGCCAATCGTACCCATTCGAGCTATACTTGAGCCCATTACATAAACGGGGAGCTTGCAGGACAAGACGGCAGGCTGAGACTGGGCGCGCCCGCCCTGACCCGCAAACCTGATATGGGTAATGCCAACGAAGGGAGCCGTGCCAATGAGCACACAGACCGAGCCCAAGCTCGTCACGCAAATCGACTTCGCCCGCGCCGGGCAGATCACGCCGCAGATGAAGGAAGTTGCCGAGCGCGAGCATCGCGACCCCGAGTACATCCGCGAGCGCGTGGCCGACGGCCGCATCGCCATCCCCGCCAACATCGTGCACATCAAAAAGGGCATGCGCGCCTTTGGCGTCGGTGAAGGCCTGTCCACCAAGGTCAACGTCAACCTGGGCATCTCGGGCGACAAGGCCGATGCCGCCGAGGAGTGGAAGAAGGTCAAGATTGCCGAGGACTTTGGCGCCGACGCCATCATGGACCTCTCCAACTCGGGCAAGACGCGCCAGTTCCGCCAGCAGCTCATCGACGAGACACCGCTCATGGTGGGCACCGTCCCCATGTACGACGCCATCGGCTACATGGAAAAGCCGCTGGTCAAACTCACCAAGGAAGACCTGTTCGAAGTCGTGCGCGCGCACGCCGAGGACGGCGTGGACTTTATGACCATCCACTGCGGCATCAACAAGTCGGTCACCAAGACCTTTAAGGAGACCGGCCGCCTGATGAACATCGTGAGCCGCGGCGGCTCGCTGCTGTTTGGCTGGATGGAGGTCACCGGCAACGAAAACCCCTTCTACGAGTACTTTGACGAGCTACTCGAGATCTGCCACGAGTACGACGTGACGATTTCGCTCGGCGACTCCTGCCGCCCGGGCTGCCTCTACGACTCCAACGACGCCACCGAGACTGCCGAGATGATCGAGCTGGGCAAGCTGTGCAAGCGCGCTTGGGCTGCCGGCGTCCAGGTCATGGTCGAGGGCCCGGGTCACATGGCGCTCGACGAGATCGCCGCCAATATGAAGCTGCAGAAGCGTCTGTGCCACAACGCCCCGTTCTATGTGCTCGGGCCGCTGGTGACCGATATCGGTGTGGGCTACGACCACATCACCGCTGCCATCGGCGGCGCCATCTCCGCCAGCTCCGGCGCCGACTTCCTGTGCTACGTGACGCCGGCCGAGCACCTGTGCCTGCCCAACGCCCAGGACGTGCTCGATGGCCTCATGGCCACCAAGATCGCCGCACATGCCGCCGATATCGCCAAGAAGGTGCCGCACGCCCGCGACATGGACGACAAGATGGGCCAGGCACGCCGCAAGCTCGACTGGGATGCCATGTGGGAGTGTGCTCTCGACCCGGTCACCGGTAAGAAGCGCTACGAGGAATCCCCCGCCGCCACCGAGGGCACCTGCACCATGTGTGGCAAGATGTGCGCCGTCCGTACCGTCAACAAGGTATTCGAGGGCACGACGATCGACCTCGGCATGGAGGACTAGACTCTTCGCCGCAATCGCTTTAGCAGCGAGTTGGCGCCCGTCAATTGTTGACGTGTGAACATTTGCTTACGTTTACGTAAAGATTGCATCACCCGCCCGGGTTCGACATAGAGTCGACCCGGGCATCTTTATAATGCTGGCTTAAAGACCCATTTGAATCCGACCGGACAAGGGAGCGAACATGGATCGTAGTAGGGTACCTGCCGTTCTGTCCATCGCGGGATCTGATTCCAGCGGTGGCGCCGGCATTCAGGCCGACATCAAGACCATCACGGCGCATCGTCTGTATGCCGAGACGGCCATTACCGCCATTACGGCGCAAAACACGCTGGGCGTCACAGCGGTCCAGGACATCTCCCCCGATATCGTCGCCGCGCAGATTGACGCCGTCTTTGACGATATCCGCCCGAGCGCCGTTAAGATTGGCATGGTTTCCTCTGCCGAGATTATCGAGGTCATCGCCGACCGCCTGAGCGCTTGGGACGCCCGGAACATCGTGGTCGACCCCGTTATGGTCGCCACCTCGGGCGCTCGACTCATTGCCGAGGATGCTTCCGAGGCGCTCACCCGCCGCCTGTTCCCGTTGGCGACGGTTATCACGCCCAATATTCCCGAGGCTATGGCGTTGCTCGACTACGAGGTCGATTCCGAGCGCACACAGCAAAATGCCGCCATGCTCCTCACCCGCCGCTTTGGTTGCGCGGCCCTGGTCAAGGGCGGACATCTGGTGAACGAGGCCAACGACGTGCTAGCCGAGCCCGCGCCGCTCGATGATGAGGGAAACCATCTGGGCGACCCGCTCACCACGTGGTTCCGCCACAAGCGCATCGAGACCAGCAACACGCACGGCACCGGCTGCACGCTTTCGTCCGCCATCGCCTGCGCATTGGCACAGGGCATGGACCTCGCCGATGCCGTCAACGCCGGCAAGGCCTACCTAACGGGCGCCCTCGCCGCCGGCTTCGACATGGGCAAAGGCTCCGGCCCCGTTAACCACATGTGGAATTACTAAACAGCCAGCAACCCAAACCACCGCAAAGGGGACAGTGAACTGCGCCCCGAAACTTGGACTGAATAAATAGCGACTACGCCGCAAGGGCCTGGTTCCGGAA
>CAKUHP010000007.1 GCA_934658705.1 uncultured Collinsella sp.
TGCGGAACGGCCGCGGCCTTAGGTCGCGGCTTGGAACTGTCGCTCGAATCGGACATGCCGGTTACATCCTCCAACGTAAATAGTTCTCAACACTATATCAAAGCGTCTGGGTACGTGCGAAATTTGCACCTTACGTGACCCTTTGTTTACCCATTCTTTGCTTGTTGACGCATCAACGACGAACATCCATAATGCGCTTGCATTAAATGTTGACATATAAACATCTTATAGGAGAGCGATTTATGGCTGAAAATAAACGTCCTCATCGGGGCCTTAAGATAGCCTGCATCGCCGTGGCGGTGCTCGTTGTCGCACTACTCGGATTTGCCGGCAACTTTTTGTTTGACTTCGCGCTGAACCCTCGCGCTCCATACACCATGAAGATGATGCAGGACAGCAAGAACGCCGAAAAGGGCGAGCAGATGGATACCGAGGAGACCGAAGCGCGGACCTGGTTTAAGCAGAACCGCGAGAGCAGCAGCCTCACTGCGGCTGATGGGACCGAGCTTGCCGCCTGGTATTTTGCCGCACCGGAGAGCACCCATGACTACGCCGTCTGCCTGCACGGATATACGAACGAGCCCATCGGCATGGCACGATACGTCAAGCGCTTCCACGACCGCGGTATGAACGTGCTCGCGCCTGCCGCCCGCGCCCACGAGCGCTCTGGCGGTGACTATATCGGCATGGGCTGGCCCGAGCGACTCGATGTCGTCGCGTGGATCGGGCGGATTGTTGCGGCAGACCCCAAGGCGCGCATCCTGGTCTTTGGCGAATCGATGGGTGCGGCAACCGCCATGAACGTGGCGGGAGAATCTCTGCCGGCAAACGTGAAGTGCATTATCGAGGACTGCGGCTACACGAGCGTTTGGGACGAGTTCTCCCTGCAGCTCAAGGACGTATTTGGCTTTCCCAGTTTTCCATTGCTCGATGTGGCCAATCTGGTGTGCAATGTACGTGCAGGCTACGACTTTCATAAGGCCAGCAGCGTGGAGCAACTCAAGCGTGCAACGGTTCCCATGCTCTTTATCCACGGCGACCAGGATACCTTTGTGCCGTACAGCATGCTCGACCAAAACTACGAGGCGTGCGCCAGCAAGGTCAAACAAAAGCTCACCATCCACGGCGCCGCCCACGCCAAGAGCGCACAGGTCGACCCCGAGCTCTACTGGAACACGGTCAACGGCTTCCTCGACAAGAATTTCTAGGCAAAAAGCGGCGTCTGGAGATTTATCTAACCCCCTCTTTTTCGGAAGTATGCGGCAAAATCTGGAACTGCCGACCAGACTGCAGTTTTACCAGCAATTTATCAGGGGTTTTGTTGCCAAAAAACGCTGTGTGCTCGGCGGTTTCGAAATTTGCCGCATACTTCCGAAAAACCGCCTGCAAGCACCGTGCTCGCAGGCGGTTTATGTTTGAGTTGCGCTACAAAAGAGCGCAATTTGTCCAATAGCCAGGCGCTATTTGACCTCGACGAGCTCGTACTTGCTCGTGCCCAGGCCGATCTTCTCGGCATGTGCGATGCACGCGCGCCAGTCGGTGTCGGGATGCGTGATGCAGAAGGGGTCGTGTGCCTGCTCGCCCTCCAGATGCTCGTGGTTATGTTCCATCTTAGCGGCGCTGTCAGTGAGCTCGGTGTTGGGCAGGGGCTCGGATGCCATGACAGCATCGGCGCAGGCCTGGTCGATGGCAACCGGGTCGAAGCTCGCGAACATGCCGATGTCGTTGACGATGGGCGTGTCGTTCTCGGGATGGCAATCGCAGTTGGGGCTAATGTCCATGGCGAGCGAGATGTGGAAGCTCGGGCGGCCGTCGACGATGGCCTTGGTGTACTCGGCGATCTTGTAGTTGAGCACGTCGGCCGCGGCGTCATAGTCGGGCTTGATGCAGTCTTGGTTGCACGCCGCAATGCAGCGTCCGCAGCCCACGCAGCGATCGTGATCGATGGCGGCAACGTGAACCGTGCGGGTGCTACCGTTGGCAAGCTCGCGCTCACGCGTGTCGTCAAACGAGACGGCGTTGTGCGCGCAGATGCGCTCGCAGGCACGGCAGCCCACGCAGTTGGTGGTATCGACGCTCGGCTTGCCGGCGGCGTGCTGCTCCATCTTGCCGGCGCGGCTGCCGCCACCCATGCCCAGGTTCTTCATGGCGCCGCCAAAGCCGGCCTGCTCATGGCCCTTAAAGTGGGTGAGGCTGATTACGATGTCAGCGTCCATGAGCGCCTGGCCAATCTTAGCCTCGTGCACGTACTCGCCGCCCTCGACCGGGACGAGCGCCTCGTCGGTGCCCTTAAGGCCGTCGGCGATGATGATCTGGCAGCCCGTGGCATACGGGGTAAAGCCGTTCTGGTAGGCGGTGTCGATGTGCTCGAGCGCATTTTTGCGGCTGCCGACGTAGAGCGTGTTGCAGTCGGTAAGGAAGGGCTTGCCGCCCAGCTCCTTCACGACGTCCGCGACGGCGCGGGCGTAGTTGGGGCGCAAAAAGCTCAGGTTGCCCAGCTCGCCAAAGTGAATCTTGATGGCGACGAACTTGTTCTCAAAGTCAATCTGCTCGATGCCAGCGCGACGGATGAGGCGCTTGAGCTTGTCGAGCTGGCTCTCGCGAGCATGCGTGCGCAGGTTGGTGAAGTACACCTTGGCCGGTGCTGCGGGTGCGGTTGCGGTCATAGACATATCCCCTCGGTCTATATGGCGTTACAGACATAGGAGATGGTACCCATTGGAGTGGGGTCAAAGTCAAGCGCGGAAGCGGGAGCACCTAGTCGTTGGGGACGCTCTTAAACGACTAGTCGTTAGGGACACTCTTTCGCTACCCGGCAGCTGGGGACGTTCCTTTCCTGCCGGCAGTTGGGGACAGTCCTTGCCAGCCCGGCCGGCGAGACGGCGAATCGGCAAAGACTGTCCCCCGACGACTGGTCGTTTAAGTCTGTCCCCAATGACCACTCTTGGTCATTTAAGTCTGTCCCCAATGACTACTCGTGGGTTTATTCCTGCACTTTGAGGGCCTCGGCCAGGGGGACGCGTTTGATGGAGCGCGTGTGCAGCAGCGCTACGACCAGGTAGGTCGCAAAGCCGATGCCGACACACGCCGCCATGGACCAAGCGGGCACATAGATTTCGATATTGCCGTTGTAGGCGAGCAGCATCGAGCGGAAGATGGCCGTGAGCGAGCCGATGATCACGGGCAGGCTCAGCACGAGCGATGCCGCCACGCACAGCGTGATCGAGCGGATGTACAGGTGCGAGATCTCGCCGTCGCGATAGCCAAAGACCTTCATGTAGCTGATCGAGCGGGCGCTATGGTCGATGACGGCCTTGGTCAGCAGGTACATAAACAGCAGGAAGATGAACACCGCGAGCCCAACCATCATGCCGATCATGTCGCTCATCATGCCGATAAACTGGTCGCCCACGGCGCGCATGTCGTCGGGCGTGGTGTCGCCGGCAAAGTAGCGCGCATCGAGGTCGAGCTTCTCGTCGCTCACGTAGCCGTTAAAGTAGGCAGCGTCGTTGCCGAACAGCTCGTTAAAGTCGTCGATGCTCATGTAGATATTCATGTCCGACTTGGAGCCCCAGGTGCAGTCCTTGCCCTCGTACTCAAGGGAATAGTCCTTGCCCTCGTACTTGTCGTGGAGCGTGACCTTCTGCCCCTCGCTCCAGCCAAACTTGTCGAGCAGGCCGCCGCCAAAGACGACACGCCCGTCGCCGACGTCCAGCCCTTTCCAGTAGCGCGAATCGGACGAGACGCCGTAGACGGAGATCGTCTCCTGCCCATTTCCGTCGCCGCGGTCGTATTGCAGCTGGTAGACGGCATATTTCTCGGCCTGCGCAATCTTCGCCGCACCGTTGTCGGTCGTGTTGACGGGGTGAATGTCATCGTTGTCAGTATCGATCTTCGAGGCCTTTTCGATCAAATCGATGGTCTCGTCGCGGTCGCAGCCAAGAGCATCGGCAAGATCGTCGAGGCGCGCATAGAGGGCATCCTTCTTATCCTGAACCGCTGCGAGCGCGCTCTGCGCCGCGGCCAGGCTCTCGACAGACGGAGCGCTGGTCACGGCATTGGCCGCCGCCTTCGCTGCATCGGCCGCATCGTCAAGCTCGTCGTCCGCATCCTGGGCGGCAGAGAGCAGCGCACCGTCCACCGACTGCAGGCGCTCGAGCGCCGCCCACTGCTCACGTTCCTCGGCAGTGCCTTCAAGCTCCAGCGGCGCCTTGAGCGTGTACTGGTGCTCGGCGACAAGACTTGTCTCCAGGTTGTCCGCGTAGTGGGTCATCGTGGGTAGGATCGCCAGACCAAAGAGCAGCAGCAACGACGCAAACGCGATACCCACGAAGAGCGTGGCGAAGTTGCCCAGGTTGCGCAAGAAGATGCGTAGGCGGAAGCGAGAGACAAAACCCATGCGCTCCGGCAGCTGAAAACCGCGTTTGGTGCCCGACTTGCCACCAGCCTCGTGACGGAGGAACTGCAGCGGCGTCTTGCCCATCTTGCGGAGCAGACCCACCAGCGTAATGAGGATGAGCGCGGAGGCAGGAACCACGGCGCACTTCACAAAGATCTCCCAGCTCCAGTACACCTGGAAAGGTGGCAGGCTATATGAGCCGTAATAGAGGCCGCGCATGGGCTCGGTAAAGAACGCAACGCCGAGCGCAGTGCCCAAAAGCGCCGCGAGCACGCCCACAATGGCGGGAAGCGCAAGGTAGTGCAGCACGATCTCGCGACGGCGATAGCCGCTGGCGAGCAACGTGCCGATGATGGCGCTCTCCTCCTCGATAGTGGCGTCGGTGAGCACCACAAAGACAAACGCCATGATCACGATGATGATGTCGAGCAGCGTCGTCCACATCATGGAGTCGCCGTCCACATCGTCGCGCGCATAGCCAATGCCCTGGTTGGAATCGGCATCGGTCAGGTCGTCCACGCGCGCATCGGCATCCGTCAGCGCCTCGACCATATCCTGCTCGGCATCGATACGGTCCGCGGTGGAGAGGTCGCGGTCGTTAAAGGTAAAGGAGTAGGTGTAGGCGGGCGCACCGCCGGCGTCCTCGAGCGTGGCAAAGCCGGCGTCGGTCACTTCGGCCACGCCATAGGTGATGGTGTTGACCGTAAAGTCCGAGTTATTGAGGAACAGCGCTTGGCTATCGGGCTGGGTCATGATGCCGCAGATGGTGTAGGTGCGGCCCTCGAGCTCGACCTTATCGCCCACGGTAAGATCGTTGTTAGTGGCAAAGACGCGGTCGATGGCCACCTCGTCGTCCGCGTGGGGCTGCTTGCCTTCGCAGTAGGACGCGATATCAACCTTGGTACGGTGAGCATAGGTGCGCAGGGTGCGCTTGGTGCCGTCGTCGCCGGACGCCTTTTTGATAATGGCGTCGATGGAGAAGTTCTTGTAGAGCGTGACGCCGCCGACGTCGTCGGCCGCGTCCTCGGCGGCTTTGAGCTGGTCGTCGGTGGCCTCGAAGGAGGTGGTCACGCGGCCGTCCTCAATCGTGTACGCATCGCGCATGTCGTCGATGAGGCAGCCGATGGAGTGTGCCGCGAGCAAAAAGCCCGACGTGAGGGCGATGCTTCCGCACATAAGCAAGAAGATGCCCAGGTACTTACCGATATTGCGGCGCAGCTCGCGGGGAAGTCGTTTTGCGAGAGGTGACATGGCGCCGCCTACCAATCGAGCTCGGTGGCCGCGACGGGCTCCGGGTTGAGCTCGTCCTCGACGATGCGACCGTCGCGCAGGCGCAGCACGCGGTTGGCCATGTGGGCGATGGCTGCGTTGTGGGTAACGATGATGATGGTGCAGCCATAGGTGCGGTTGACGTCCTCCATGAGCTGCAGGATTTCCTTGGATGTCTTGTAGTCGAGTGCGCCTGTTGGCTCGTCGCACAGCAGCAGGCCCGGATTTTTGACGAGCGCGCGGCCGATGGCGCAGCGTTGCTGCTGACCACCCGAGACCTGGCGCGGGAACTTGTTGCGATGCTCGTAGAGGCCCAGTGAGCGCAACAGGTCATCGACGTTGAGCGGGTTTTTGGACAGGTGCGCCGTGACCTCGATGTTTTCCTTAATGGTGAGGTCGGGCACCAGGTTGTAGAACTGAAAGACAAAGCCCAGCTCGCGGCGGCGATACTCGCCCAGGTCGGCGGGCTTGAGCACGGTGAGGTCGCAGCCGTCCACCATGATGGAGCCGCCATCGGCGTCCTCCAGGCCGCCGATGAGATTGAGAAACGTCGACTTGCCCGAACCCGAGGGCCCCAGCATGACGCAAATCTCGCCGCGGTTGATGGACGTGTTAATGCCGTCGAGCACCGTCAGACGCGCGTCGCCGTCGCCGTAGTGTTTCTTGAGGTCCTTAACCTGGACGTAGGCCTGTTTCGTCGCCATACCATCCCCCATTGTTAGCCTTCTGCTACTTTTCTAGGGTTATAGTAAACCCAGGCGAACTATTTTTGCGCGACTTATGGCATTTATTTCAAACTAGTCATTGGGGATGTTCTTAAACGACTAGTTGTTAGGGACACTCTTTCGCCACCCGGCAGTTAGGGGCGTTCCTTTCCTGCCGGCAGATGGGGACAGTCCTTGCCAACCCTGCCGGTAAGCCGGCGGATCGGCAAAGACTGTCCCCAATGACTAGTCATTTAAGTCTGTCCCCAATGACTACTCTTGGCCGTTTAAGTCTGTCCCCAATGAGTACCCGATGGCTAGGCTCGGGCTTTGGTGTGGGTGAGGGCTAGGCCCACGGCGGCGATGGCGGCGGCGAAGAGCACGGTGACGCCCAGGTCGCAGGCGATGTCGCCCAGCACGGCAGACGTCAGATCCGACGCGAGCGCCTTGCCGATCGCGTCGTTCACCCAATATGTCGGCACAAAGTGCGCCACGGTCTGCACGGCTGAGCCCATAAGCGACAGCGGCATCCAGGCGCCGCCCAAAAACGTCATGAGCATGCCGAGAAGGTTGCCCACGCCGTTGAGCAGCTCCTCGCGCGCGCCCAGGCTCGACAGCGCAAAGCCAACGGCCAGGGGCGTGCACGCCAGGGCAAACGTCGCCGCCAGTGCCAGGCACACGCGGCCCACGCCGACCTCGGCAACCGCGTCGGCAAAGCCCACGACGCCCATCATGCTCGACACAAACCAAATACAGACGGTAAGCACGGCGGCGGCCGCAAACACGGCAAGCGAGCGCTGGCGCTCGGAGACCGGGCCCGCATCCATGCGGCGCACGCGCTCGGGCTCGTTCATGCCCGAAAACACCAGTCCAACCGACACGATGACCGACGAGATGATCGCGTACGCGCCAAAGTTGAAGTATGACTCGAGCGTAGCGGCGGCCGTCGAGTCGACCTTGACCTGCTCGATCTGGACCTCGGCGCGCTTGGCGGCGGCATGCTCGGCAGCCTTGGCCACGTCGCCGTCGGAGGCAGCGGGCTCAAGTGCCGCCACAGCACCCGCGAGCGAAATCCAGCGCGAGGCCTCGGCAGATGAAAGCGCCGCCGCCATGGTACCGGAGCCGTAGGTCACGTCGAGTTTGGGCAGGTCCTCCCCCGAACGGGCGGCCGCGATCAGGTCGTCCTCAAACCCCTCCGGGATAAAGAATACGCAGTCGGCGCTGCCCTTGGCGCTGTTGCTCTTGGAGAGCGCATCCGCAAGGTCGTACGTGTCATCGCCGACGCCCGTAACCAGGTCAAAGCGCGACCCCAGGTGCTTGGTGAGCGCCCGCGAAAGGTCGCTGTTGTCGCGATCGACCACGATCACGTTGGTGTCGTAGGGCTTGTATTCGGTGAGCTGCGACGAGTTCCAGCTCACCGACGCCGCGATGAACACGCCCATGAGCGAGATAAACACCGTATAGATGAGCAGATAGAACGGGTGCGCCAGCGCCATGCGAAGCGCAGTCTTAAAGGTGCTCATAGCGGCTCCTTCCAAAGATCAGCGTAGCTGCGGCGACAAACACCAGGGCCATCAGGACAAGCGCGCCCGCGCGCACGGCGAAGGGACCCAGGTCCTCAAAGAAATACAGGCGGTTGAACATGTCGCAGATGAGCTTGACGGGGTTGAGCCAGCACTCGGCCGGGCAGGCGCGGGCGACGTCGTCGGCAAGCGCCATCGCCGGCTCGCCATAAAGACCGGCGAACAGGGCGCACGTGGTGGCAAAGCCCGTGAGGATGCCCGACTTGGACGCCTTGCCGCCCTTAACGGGAAGCGTGCCCACAAAGAGCCCCAGGCCCGTCGCGGCAAGTGCGGAGGCGGCGGCGCCCACTAGACACAGCCCCTCGCGCCCGCCAAAGTCGACGCCAACGACCAGGCGCACGTAGCCAATCGCCACCGCCATCGAGGCAAAAGAAACCAGCCACGAACCGACAAAGATGCCGGCCAGCGATGCCGTCTTGGAAAGGCCGCCCACGCAGCGGCGCGCGCCAAGGCCCGACAGATTGGGCTGCAGGTCGACGACGCTCAAGGCGGCAAACTCGGCAGACATCATCGCGACCAGGCCAAAGAGCGCGTAATAGTAGATGGTCGTGCCGTCGGGCGTGGTGCGCGTCAGGCTTACGCGGCGGGTGCCGCCCTCGAGCGACAGGGCGCGGGCAACCGCCTCCGAGTCGGTGAGCGCCGCCGGGTTGTCCTGGGCAATCTGTGCCATGAGCTCGGCATTTTGCGTATAGGAGCTTGCCACCGTCTCCAGGATGCTGCGATCGGTGAGCACCGATGACGCACGCGAGCTGTCATAACTCGAAAGCAGCGTGAGCTTGGGAGCGCCCGCATCGTCGACCGTATAGATGCCCGCGACCTCGCCGGCCTTGAGCGCACGGTTCGCAGCGGTCGCGTCGTCGCACTCATGAAGCTCGAGCAGCTGATCGTCGCCCTCCTTGGCAAGCGATGTCGCCACGTCCTTAAAGGTCGACGCGTCCCAGGCTTCGTCGGCGACAACGGCCACCGGCACCGGATCGATCTTGCCGTCGGAGCTCAGATTCGCAAACATAAACATAAACATCGTGGAAAGCGCAACGGGAAAGACCGCGCCCCAGACCCACGTACTCGGCCGACGCAGCAGCGTCTTGAGCGTAGTGATAATGGTGTTGAACATGGCCGCCCCCTAGTCGCGCAGCTCGCGGCCGGTGATCTCGAGGAACACGTCGTTGAGGGTCGGCGGCTCGGAGTAGATGCGGCCGAGCGCCACGTCATGCGAGCGCAGCGCGTCGAGGATGTCGGTCAGGTTATGCGGGCTCGCCTCGCACGAGAACGTGAGCTGGCCCGCCGTCGCCGCCAGGTCCAGGACATGCGGCAGGCTCGCAACGGCAGCGAGTGCCGCGCTCGGCACCTCACCGACCTCGATCACGATCTTCTCGCCCATCTGGATCATGCGCTTGAGCTCGTCGTTGGTGCCCTGCGCCAGCACGCGCCCGCCGTCCATGATCATGATGCGGCTGCAGATCTGCTCGACCTCCTCCATGTAATGGCTGGTATACACCACCGTGGCGCCCTCGTCGCGCAGGCGGCAGATGCCCTCCAGGATGGCGTTGCGGCTTTGCGGGTCGACCGCCACCGTGGGTTCGTCAAAGAAGATGAGCTCGGGCTTGTGCGCGATACCGCAGGCGATGTTGAGGCGGCGCGCCAGGCCGCCCGAGAGCTTGCCGGGGCGGAACTTGGCAAAGTCGCCCAGGCCGACAAAGTCGATTGCCTCGTCCACCAGCGCGCGGCGGCGCTTGCGGTCGCCTACGTAGAGGCTGCAGAAATAATCGATGTTCTCGCGCACGGTGAGCTCGTCAAACACCGCCACCTGCTGCGGCACCACGCCGATGCGGCGCTTGAGGTCGTAGCGGGCAGGCGACATGGGCTCGCCGAACAGCTCGATGGTGCCCTTGTCGTAGGTGAGCAGCTGCAGGATGCAGTTGATGGACGTGGTCTTGCCCGAGCCATTGGGGCCGAGCAAGCCAAAAATCTCGCCGGGGGCGATGTTCAGGTTAAAGTGGTCGAGCGCGATAAGGTCGTCATAACGCTTGACGAGGTTTTCGACGTGGACGATGTCTGTCATGAGGCGGCCCTTCTGTTGATTGCGGCCCGGTACGATTGCATCATCGCAGGTGCGGCGAGGGCGCGCCAGTGAGCTTTGTCACGAGTGCGGCAGGGGGCGGGCGGGAGGAATGTCACGGTTGCTCCCGGTGGCGCCTCCCCCGCGCGCGCCATCGCGTACAATACCCGTATGAACAGGCTTTTCGACAAATCGATCGTGCTGGCGTGCTGCATCGCGGCCGCTCTGGGCCTTGCTGTAGACGCTCGCTTAATCGCGGCGTTTTGTCTTGGCGTCGTAGTCGCCTCGCTTACGGAAATTGCGCAAGGCGAACGTGCCCACCGCGCCGGTGAGGCCGCAAGCTACGTTTACATTATGGCGGCCGTCTTTGCGCCGTCGTTTGTGCCGTTTACGCCCCTCGCCTTCTACGACATCGCGCGATACGTGCGCCGCGAGCGCGTCTGGGGCGAACTGGGCACCGGCGCCATCTTTGCCTGCGCGCTCGTCGCATATGCCCACGCCGGCGTGCTTCCCGCCCGCGCGCTGCTGTTGACCGCCATCCTTTCGGTTGCCGCCACCTTGCTATCGCTACGTACCGCCCAGCTGGAGCGCGAGCAGCAGCGCATGCGCCGCATCCGCGACGAACTGCAGGAACGAGCCCTCGCGCTCGAAGCGCGCAACCGCGACCTTGCCGATCGACAGGACTACGAGGTCGAACTCGCGACGCTCGCCGAGCGTGCCCGCATCGCGCGCGAGATTCACGATAACGTCGGGCACCAGCTCACGCGCGCCTCACTGCAGGCCGAAGCCCTGCGCGTGGTCCACGCCGACGAGCCCGGCGTCGCCGCCGATTTCGCCGACGTCAAGCACACGGTTGACGAGGCGCTCCAGCTTGTGCGCACCAGCGTCCACGCGCTCAACGACAACGCCGTCGACCTTTCCGTGCAGCTCGAACGCATTGTTGAAGGCGCGCGCTCGGACGGCGGTCCGCAGATTGAGCTTGAAGTTATGGCTGAACATGCGCCCGCAAACGTCGCCAACTGCTTTGCGGCGGTCCTGCGCGAGGCGCTCTCCAACACCATGCGCCATGCTTGCGCCCAGACCGTCGCCGTACGGTGCATGGAGCATCCGTCGTTTTACCAGCTCATCGTTACCGACGACGGAACGGGAGCGGCCAAGACAAACAGCCAAGGCATCGCAGAAGGCATGGGGCTCGGCTCCATGCGCGAGCGCGTCGAGGCGCTTGGCGGGACCTTTACCGCCGGGCCGCGCGCCGGCGCCCCCGGCTGGCGCGTGTTTGCCACCATTCCCAAACAGCAAGGAGATGACACCCGATGAGGCTCATAGTTGTCGACGACGACCGCCTGGTGGTCGATTCACTCAAGATTATCCTGGGCGCCCAGCCGCAGATCGAGGTGGTGGGCACCGGCGCCGACGGTAATGACGCGGTCGCACTCTATGCCGAGCACGCACCCGATATCGCACTGCTCGACATTCAGATGCCGGGGCGTGATGGCCTTTCGGCGGCGCGCGAGATCCTCGAGCGCGACCCCGCGGCACGCGTGGTGTTCCTGACCACGTTTTCGGATGACGAGTACATTGTGTCGGCGCTCAAGCTGGGCGCCCGCGGCTACCTGATCAAGACCGATGTCGCCGCCATTCCGCCAGCGCTGGCGCAGGTCATGGATGGCAAACGCGTGCTTGAGGGCAAGGCAATTGAGGACGTCGATTTTGATGGGACGGACGTCGAGGCCGGCACGCCCCGCCGGCCCGCAGCCTTTGCCGGCCTGACCGACCGCGAGTTCGAGGTCGCCGAGCTCATTGCCCGCGGACTCGATAACAAGGAAATTGCCGCCACGGCCTATATGGGCGAAGGCACCGTGCGAAACCACATCAGCTCAATCCTGGCAAAAATGGGCCTGCGCAACCGCACCCAGATCGCCATCGCCTACCTGCGAGGGTAATCAACCAGCGGCCGACCACCCCGTCAAAGCTAAATAGCTGTTACCGATTTGATGCCATTTTAAAACTATGCCGGTTTACGGGGCTAAACTCAGGAACCCCGTCCATCCTCGCGTTTTCTGCAAAATAGCAGCCCGTCTACCTGCGGTTTTGTTTTCACGAATAACGGCATGGTTGGAGGTTCGGGATCCAGCCCCGTAATCCGGCATAGTTTTGTTCGGGCAGCTCCATACAGGCGCCCTCGCAAGCCCCGCAGAGCCAAAAATGATCCGTTTTCCTCCGTCCCCGGGGGATCAGCCGGCGGCACCCGCCACGAAACCGGCCCATCTGCTACGTTTGACTCGACACCCCCAACCGTACTCTCGTTTTGAACAAAACCGCAGGCGTTCTACCTGCGGTTTTGTTTTCGCGCTTTTCGACATGGTTGGGGGTAAGCGGTTAAACGTAGTAGATTGGCCGGTTTCGTGGCGAGCCCTCCTCCCCTACGCACAAAAGTGCCGCCACGGAGAAGGGAGACGCCTCCGTGGCGGCTGGGGGTGGGGTGGGGGCTATGTTTTTGGCTCCCCGCCAGCGGCTCGGGGCCCTTGGCCCCGGGCCGCTGTCAGTTTGCCTAGCGCTTACGGATGCCCCAGATCAGGGCACCGACGCCGGACATGGCGACGACAAACGCCATGAGGAGCGCGGCTGCCTGCTGGTCACCCGTGGTGGGCAGGAAGCCCTTGACCGTCTTGACGATGTTCGTCACGGTCTTGGGCGTACCGGGATCGGGCGTCGGCACGGGCGTTTCGGGCTTCTTGTACGTGTTGTTGAACACGATACCCTCGACGCTCTTGTCGCCCTTGGCGTAGGCGACGCTCGCCTTGAGGTTACCCTCACCGTCATCGACCACGTTGACGGTCGCGGTAAAGACGGACTTGTCGTAGGTCATACCGGTCTCGTCGCCCTTGACCTCGCTGATGGTGTAGACGTACGTTCCGGGCTCGTCGTACTCGAACTTGTCGAAGTTGATCTTGCCGTCGGCATCGTTGGTGACGGTGGACTCGACGTCCTCGCCAACGAGCTTAAAGCTAAACTCGTCCTTCTTGAGCTCGCGGCCCTCGAGCACCTTGATGGCGCCGATGGAAACCTGCGTGGGCATGGCGTGATACTTGTTGGTAAACCCAGCCGACTCGGTGGTTCCCTCGAGCTTGTGCGTCGCGGTCAGCGTGCCGTCGCCGTTGTCGGTGACGGTGGTCACGACGGTGTAGGTCGCGCCGTCATAGGTGACGCCTTTGTACAGGCCGAGCGCGTTGGGGCAAGCCTCGTGCAGCGTGTACGTGTGCGTGCCGGGCGCCTCGTAGCGGATCGGGCTCAGCGTAACGGTGCCGTTGGCGTCGTTGGTGCCACTAGCGACAGTCACGCCGTCCTCGAGCAGCTCAAACGTGAACTCGCCAGCTGTAAGGTCGCGTCCGGTCAGACGCTTAACCGTCTTGACCTGATCGGTCACCACGGAATCGGTGGGCGTCACGCCGTAGGTGTTGGTGAACGTAAAGGCCGCACCGTCGGCGCCTTCGCGCTTGACCCTCAGATGTCCGGCACCGTCGTCAGTCACGGTGTAGGAAACCTTGCGCGCGGCGTTGGCGTCGTTGGTCACGCCAGGGGCGCTACCGGACTCGGTCACCGTGTAGGTAAAGGTGTGCGAGCGCGGAGCGGTGGGGGCTGCGGGCTTGGACTCGTCGTTGGCGTCGGACTCGTCGCCATCGACCTCGGCGCCGGTCTCATCGGCGCCGTTCTCATCGGCGTCAACTTCGGCCTCATCGGCGTTGGCCTCGGCGTCGCTCGATGCGTCGCCAGAAACATCGGTCTTCACGCCCAGGACGCGGTTGAGGTCCTCGAGCGTAAAGTGGATCTTGCCAAAGTCCACGTTGCCGGCCGCGTCGTTGGTTGCGGTCGCGCGCTCGGGCATCGGAGCGCCCGCCTCGTCGGCGGTCACGGTAAAGGTGAACTTGCCCGCGATGTCGGCCGGGGTCAGGCCCTCGGCGGCCTGAAGCTTCTTGGTGCCGGTGAGTGCGTCATCCACGGCCTCGGCGCCGTAGACGTTCTTGAACTCGGGCTCGGCGTCACCGTAGTCGACCGTTGCCGTCAGGGTACCGTCACCGTTATCGACAACGATAACCTTAAAGTCAAAGCTCGATGTTTCGGCCGTGATGCCCTTGTCGGCCAGCGAGTTCGTGTACTCAAAGGCCGTGTAGTTGATGGTCCACGCAAGCTTGGCATCCGTGTCGGTGCGGATGGCGCGGCCGGCGTTTACCAGATCGGCGAGCATCTCGGTCGTGTAATGCAGCGTTCCGAAGCTCACCTGACCGCCAAGGTTGGTAGCCGGAGTGCCCTGGATTGCTTCCGTCTCGCCCGCATAAGCGATGCCAAAGTAGAACTCGCCGTCGGCCATCAGGCGACCGGTCAGCTTCTTGGCGGCAACGACCTGGACGGGCTTGTTGGTCGTAGCGCTATAGCTGTTTTTGAACGGGACCAAGGCGCTCTCGACCTTGTTCTCGCCGCTCTTGTGGACCATCGCATGCGTGCCCTCGGGACCGCCAGAAACGGTCGTGGTGGCAGTAAGCGTACCGGCGCCGTCATCGGCAATTTCGATCGTCACGGTGCGCTCGGCGTCGTCGTAGGTGTAGCCGGGCTGGTGGTCATTCTTCTCGACCACGGTATACTTAAAGGTCTTACCGGCGTCTGCCTGCGTAAATTTGACCTCATGGCCCGCCAGAATGTCGATCAGGCCGACCGTTGCCTCTGCCGTCGCAGGGGACTTGTACACATTGGCACCCTCGTGCAGACCAAGCGCGTGAGCCGAGGCCTCGTCGGCGGGCGTCACGGTAAAGGTGAACTGGCCCTCGGTCATGGGACGTCCGTAGAGGCTCTTGCTGAGCTTGAGGCCGCCGGCCGCGGCGTAATCGAGCTCAGAGCGGTACGTGTTGGTAAAGCGTCCGCTTTCCTTCTTGGTGACGTTGGCGGTCAGGACGCCCTTGCCATTGTCGGTCACGGTCACTTCGGCGGTCGCGACATGCTCGTCATACTTCATGCCGGCCGCACTGCCCTTGTTCTCGCGAATCTCGTACTTGTAGGTTCCGGCAGCCGTGTAGCGGATCTCGCCGAACTTGATAGCGGCGATCCCGTCCTTCGCGTCCTTCTTGCTCACGGTCACGGTTGCGGGGTTGGGCAGCGGAGCGTCGGTGCCCTCGGCGGGACTGATGGTAAAGCTAAACTCGTCGGAGTCCTTCCAGTCGCGACCGTTGATCGCCTTGCTCAGACCAAAGTCGAGGTTTGCATCGATCGGGTCCACGCTGTAGGTGTTCTCGAAGGTCGCGGGCTTGTCGCCCTTCAGGACATGCTCGGCCTTGAGCGTGCCGTCGCCCTTGTCGGTAATAGTGGTCTCGATGGTATAGGTCGTGTCGTCGTACGTGACGCCGCCGGCGCCACCCTTGACCTCGCGCAGCGTGTAGATGTGCTTGCCGGGCTTGTCGTACTTCACGGCACCCATCGAGATGTTGCCCTTGGCGTCGTTGGTGCCGGTGGCGACGACCTTGGCGTCCTTGCCCTCGCCCTCAACGAGCTCGAAGGAGAACTCGCCGTCCTTGAGGGCGCGGCCGGTCAGGGCCTTGGTCGCGGTGATCTTATCGGTGACGCTGAACTCGTCCGGATTCGGCTTGTAGGTGTTGCTGAACTTCGCCTCGTCGGCGCCCTTCAGGACATGCTTCGCCTCGAGCGTGCCGTCACCCTTGTCGGTGATGGTGGTCACGATGGTGTACTCAGCAGTGCTGTAGGTGATGCCGTTGTTGGCGTCGCCCGGGACCTCGCGCAGCGTGTAGGTGTGCTCGCCGGCCTTGTCGTACTTCACGGCGCTCATCTTGATTTTACCGTCGGCATCGTTCTTGCCGGTGGCGACGGTCTTGGCGTCCTTGCCCTCGCCCTCGACGAGCTCGAAGGAGAACTCGCCTTTCTCGAGCGCACGCCCGGTCAGGACCTTGGTCGCGGTGATCTGGTCGGTGACGCTGAACTCGCCAGGATTCGGCTTGTAGGTGTTGCTGAACTTCGCCTCGTCGGCGCCCTTCAGGACATGCTTCGCCTCGAGCGTGCCGTCACCCTTGTCGGTGATGGTGGTCACGATGGTGTACTCAGCAGTGCTGTAGGTGATGCCGTTGTTGGCGTCGCCCGGGACCTCGCGCAGCGTGTAGGTGTGCTCGCCGGCCTTGTCGTACTTCACGGCGCTCATCTTGATTTTACCGTCGGCATCGTTCTTGCCGGTGGCGACGGTCTTGGCGTCCTTGCCCTCGCCCTCGACGAGCTCGAAGGAGAACTCGCCTTTCTCGAGCGCACGCCCGGTCAGGACCTTGGTCGCGGTGATCTGGTCGGTGACGCTGGAGCTCTTGGGGGTCACGCTGTAGGCGTTCACAAACTCGTTGCCGGCGTCGCCGTAGACAGCCGTCGCCGTCAGGGTGCCATCGCCGTTGTCGACAACGGTCACATACGCGTCAATTGCCGACACGGTAGCGCTCACGCCCGCGGGCAGCTCGCCGGTCTGCTCGGCAGCGACGTAATGAATGGTCCACGTGGGTTTGTCTGAGCTAGCATCAAACGATGCCTTATCTTCTTTGACCAGCTTGGCGAGCAACTTGGTCGTGTACGTCAGCGGACCGAACTCAACCTTGCCACCCTTGTTGGTGGTCTCTAGCAGAGCCTCGTCGTGCCCCGCGTAGCTCAACGCAAACTTGAATTCGTCATCGGCCATCGGGCGCCCTGTGAGCGTCTTGGTAGCCTCAAGAGTCAGCGGGGTTTCCGTCTTGGCGCTATAGGTATTGGTGAACACCTTGTCCTCGGGCTTTGTGACCTTGGCCGTCAGCTTTCCAGCAGTATCGACGGTTACCTTCACGGTAATCTTCGCGACGTTCTCGCTGTAGGTGATGCCGCCCAGTTCGCCTGCGACCTCGCGGACCTCATAGGTGTACTCGCCCGGCTTGTTGTAGGTGATCTTACCGAAATCGATGGTCGTATTGCCCTCGCGCACGGTCGCGTCAGTGCGCGCAGGCATCGGAGCGTCGTTCTCGGACGTCGCGGAGAGCTCGAACTTAAACTCATCGGTATCCGTCCAGTTGCGGCCCTCGAGCACCTTGGTCAAGCCAAAGTCGGCCTTGGTATCCACCGTTGCCGGCGTCAACTTATAGCTAATCTTGCCGTTGTTGCCCAGGTGAACGTCAACCTCCGTGGCGTTGTTGTTCCACTTGGGGTTGAGCACGTCGGCCGCGGTGTGGGTGGGGTTGTCACCGCCCACGCGCTCCTTGGTGGTATGCAATTCGTCAATAAAGGCAAGGCGTGCGGTTCCCTTCTTAAATGACAGGTTTCCGTTCGCGTCGTGCACGAAGGCGTCCTTAGAGCTCGCGGCGTCTTTGCCTTCAAACTTGATAACGGCGGTACGGGATTCGGCCTTACCGCCTGCGCCCTTTGCCTCAAATTCGTCCTTGTAATAATAGGTGCCGTCGGCAGCCAACGAGCCCGTCGCAGACTTCGTGCATTCCTCGTCCGTATAAATGGGGGTATTCTTCTGGAAGTAGTAGTAGCGGTTGGTGTCGGCTGGCTCAAAGTTCGCGATCGTATCACCCAGCTCGCTATCGCTCCACTTGTTCGCGTAGAAGCTAACGGTCCTTGAGTCGTTCTCCGTGGTGGTCGTATTGCTCTTGATGTAGTCCTCGAGCCCCGGTACGTTCTTGGGCGTAAACAGGTTATTGAGCGCGTCTTTCTTGACGCTCGAGGTGTAGTTCACCTGGATGGGCTCAGTCTCGTCGACCGTAAGCACGCCATCGGTGATCTTAAAGTGGCGCAGCGGAATCAGCGACGCAGGAATCTTAACCGTTACGATATCGCCGGTCCGGGGCTCGTCCTTTTTGGCATGCTGAACGGTGATGACCAGGTGCGCGGCATCGTCAGCAAATGCGTAGGTGTCGACGTTGTCCTCAGTCTTTGTCGGCTTGTCAAGCGTCGTGCCGTTGTATATAAAGCTGTCGACCTGCATAAAGTCGCCCAGCCTATCGGTAAACGTAATGTAGCCGGACTCATGCTCGCCATAGCCGTCATGAACTTCTGTCGGGTAACCGGCCTTGATAATGCTTCCCGAGATCTCTTCGAAGATCTTCTCGAGCTCAGCGGCGCTAGTTGCCGACTTGTAGTAACCGGAGTTTTCCGCACGCGCACCATAGTCGATGACCCACTTTTTACGGAAGTACTCATCATAAGTAATGCTTGACGAGGCGCTCGGATAGTTGCTCGACACGGCATGCATGAACTTGTTCTCGTTGCTTGTGTCCTCAGCCGTGGGGACGGCACTGGGGTCTGCGCCGTCAAAGATGCCGATTGTGTAAATGTCGGCGCCATTGGCCTTGAGGCTCTTTGCACTGTTGATGGCGCTATTGGCAACACTTGCCTCGAATCCATTAGAACTCGTAGGTGAGCCATCCGTGAAGAAGACAACGACCTTCTTGGCATCGGCGCGACCAGACGGAGACGAAAATTGCTTATCAGCCAGCTCCAAGCCATAGTCGGCGCGCGTAGAACCGGCAGGACTGATGAGGTTGACCGTACTCTTTAGGCTCTCCGCACCTTTACCTTTGCCCTTGCTGCAGAGCGTCAGATCCTTCATGGTCTGCGAGTAGTTGTAAGTGTAGCCACCGCTGGTATACGTGTTGTTGCCGACCCAATCAGCCTTATCGCCCGAAAACTTAACGACGGCAACCTGATGCTGCTTGGACTCGTCCGAGATCTTTGCATTCTGCTCCGCAATGGTGTCAATAAAGCCATTGGCGGCCTTCTTTAGCGCTTTGATACGCTTTGTGTTGTCGCTCTCACCCATGGGGTCATCCATCGACCCAGAAGCATCCAGCACCATCACGATATCGAGCGGCTTGCCGGAAATCGTCGTATCGGATGTCGAGGAGATAGCAGACAGCGTGGTCAGGAAATCAGACTTTTCTCCTTCTCCGGTTTTCTTGACCGTCTTGTCGGTCCAGATTCGGCCGACGTTTTGAGTTGTAGTTTCCTTGCCGTCATAGCCACCGGCCCAGTACTTCCAGTGGTTGCTGGTGTCGTAGTCGACGATCTTTTCACTCGCCGTCGGTCCGTCCATTCCTGTGCTGGACCTGGCGTTGGCCTCGGGCAGCATGGCAAATGCTGCAGCCGGCAACACCAGCACTACGGCCAGTATCACCGCCAAGAGACCCCTCGTGTACCTGCTCATCGTGTCTCCCTTCTCGCAGGATCAGACCTTGCATCAGCCTAAAGTTACGAAATGAGACACAATTAGGGCAGGTGACACACGTTCCAGATTCGGTTTTAGGCGTGAGACAAATGTCTCACCAAAGTTGAGACACAGCGTTTTCGCAGGAAAACGGGTGCGACTCAAAAGTCGCGGGCGCGCACAGCGGCAAACGGCGCTATGTGGGGCCTTGCAGGAGCAAAATGATCGGTTTTCCTCCGTCCCCGAGGGATCAGTTGGCGATGCCCGCCACGAAAGCGGCCCATCTACTACGTTTGATCCGATACCCCTGACCATAACCGTGTTTCACGAAAAACCGCAGGCGTTCTACCTGCGGTCTTATTTTTGCGTTTTTTGCCATGGTTGAGGGTAGCAGCTTAAACGTAGTAGATAGGCCCATTTCGTGGCGGACGGGTTGCGCAGACGCCCTCGCAAGGCCAAAATGATCCGTTTTCCTCCGTCCCCGGGGGATCAGGGGCTGTTACCAATACGGTGCCATTTCAAAACCATGCCGGATTACGGGGCTGGAGTCGGGACCCTCATCCATACTCGCTATTTTTGAAAAGCAGCAAGCCGTCTACCTGCGGTTTTGGTTTCGCGCTTTTCGGTATGGTCGGAGGTTCGCTCTCTAGCCCCGTAATCCGGCATAGTTTTGTTCGCGGCGGTCTAACCGTGCGTTCACGCGCGGGGCCGGCGGGGCATTTTTGCTCCGCCGGCCCCTATTCCAGCTCTATTCCAGCTCTATTCCAGCTCTATTCCGGCTTGGTTTCTACCGTGGGAGTCTTATCCGCCGCGACTGGGGTGCGGGCGGTGTCCATACTCAGACAGTGCTTGGGGCAGCTTTCGATGCATTCGCCGCACACCACGCAGGCATACGGGTCGATCGACCAGGTGCCGCCCTTGCGATCGACCGCCAGCGCACCCGCCGGGCAGCGACGTGCGCACATGCCACAGCAGATGCACACATCCATGTCGTTAACGATATGCCCGCGCAAGCGCTCGGGCGCTGCAAGCTTTTCCTGCGGATAGCACACCGTGACCGGCTGCTTGACCATAGAACCCAAGGCCGTCTTGGCAAATGTCAGCAAGCTCATGCCGCGCCTACCTTTCCGTGCAGCTAATGCAGGGGTCGATGGTCAGGATAATCATGGGTACGTTGGCAATGAGCACACCCTGCAGCGCATGCGTCAGGCCCGCCAGGTTTTGCGACGTCGGTGTGCGCACGCGGAAGCGGTCCAGGTTCTTGGTGCCGTTGCCGCGCACATAGTAATACGCCTCGCCGCGCGGCTGCTCAATCACAACCTCGCCGCGCGAGCCGTCGGCCGGCGTAAGCTTGGTACGCCCGCCGATACCGTCGTGTGGAATCTTGGCCACGAGCTCCTTGATGATGTCCATGGCCTGCGTGACCTCGGCGCAACGCACCTGGCAGCGGGCATAGCAGTCGCCATCGGTCGCCACGATGGGCTCAAACGCCGCCAAATCCGCATAGGCGCCGTCGCCGAACATACGCACGTCGTAATCCACACCCGAGGCACGACCGAACGGACCGACCATCGAAAGCTCCAGCGCGTCCTTCTTGCTGATCACGCCAACGCCATGCAGGCGCTCGCCGCAGCTGGCATCATCCAAAAACGTATGCACCAGAGCCTCGTAGTCGGGGCGCATGGCATCGAGCGTTTGGACAATACCCGCCAGTTCGGAGTCCTCAATGTCGTGCTTGAGGCCGCCGATCTCGTTGATCGACAGAATCACGCGCCCGCCGCAGGTGCTCTCGAAGATCTTAAGAATCTGCTCGCGCAGGGTCCACGAACGATAGAACAGCGCCTCAAAGCCAAAGGCGTCGGCGAGCAGGCCCAGCCACAGCAGGTGCGAGTGAATACGCGACAGCTCGTGCAAAATGGTGCGGATATACTGCACGCGGCCGGGCACCTCGATGTCGAGCATGCGCTCGCAGGCGCTGGCATAGCCGTAGCTGTGGCCCACGGCGCAGATGCCGCAGATGCGCTCGGCGATGTAGCCAAACTGATGCATGTCACGCTTTTCGGTGAGCTTCTCGAGTCCGCGGTGCACAAAGCCGATCTGCGGAATCGCCTCGATAACGCGATCGTCCTCGAGCACCAGATCCAGATGAAGCGGCTCGGGCAGCACCGGGTGCTGCGGGCCAAACGGAATAACGGAGCGATGTGCCATGGACCTTACGCCTCCTTTTTCTGCTTGTCGCGGGCGGCCTTGGCGGCAAGCGCCGCGCGGACCTTGGCCGCTTTCTCGGGATCCATGGCGGCAAGCTTTGCCTCCATCTCGGCGGCTTTGAGCGCGGCCTTGGCGGCGGCCTCGTCATGCTGAGCATCCGAGCCGGCAGCCGCGGCGGGCTGGGCAGCGGCGGCGCCCGCAGCATCGCCAGTGCTCTCCCCCGCAGCAGCGGCGGCCTTTTCGGCCGCGGCCTTGCGCGCCTTGGCCTCGGCGGCCGCGCGGACCTTCATGGCCTTCTCGCGCGCGGCCTTCACCTCGGGCGTGATAACGCTCATGGGCTCGGCAGTCGAAACCTGGTAGAAAAAGCCCTTAAAGTCGATCTGCATATCGGTAATGGCAAGACCAAACAGGTCGTGGGCCTCATTTTCAAACGGGAACACCGCGGGGTAATACGAGCTGATGGACGGAATCTCCTGGTACTGGTCGATGCCCTCAACCACCAGATTCTCGATTGCATAGCTGCCGTCCCGCGCAATATGTTTCTGAGCAGCACGAACGTTGATAAACGTATAGACCAGACGATACGTGCCGTCGTCGACGTTGCGCTCGGCGTGCATTTGCACAAAGCGCGCGTCGACGCCCTTGAGCGTCTGAACATGCGACAGGAGCTCGTCGATCCCAACGGTGGTATAGATAGCCTTTTGCATTACTCGGCCTCCTTTGCAGTGGCGGGCGTGGCAGGCGTCCCAGCGGCCGTGTCGCCGCCACCGGCGCCATCAGCCCCGGCCTCCGCAACAGCCACAAACCCGTCCTCGCCCAGCTCAACGCCACCGTCCCAGGTAGCAGCGCCACCCACGGTGAGCGGATCGCCGCCGGCACGCATCACGGCCTCCTTCTGGTCCAGAATGCCGCACGCCTCCACGATGGCATCGATCACAGTCTCGGGGCGAATGGCGCACCCGGGCGCGTACACGTCCACGGGAATCGCGCGGTCCACGCCGCCGATCACGTTGTAGGCATCGCGGAACACGCCGCCCGAGCACGCACAAATACCGCACGCCACCACGCACTTGGGCTCGAGCATCTGGTTGTAAATCTGGCGCACGACAGGCAGGTTCTGCGCGTTGACCGAACCCGTCACCAAAAAGATATCTGCATGCTTGGGGTTGCCGGTGTTGACCACACCAAAGCGCTCCGCATCGAACAGCGGTGTGAGCGAGGCCAGCACCTCGATATCGCATCCGTTGCAGCTCGAGCCGTCGTAATGAATAACCCACGGCGAGCGCGACATTTTATGATCCATGGATGCCGCCTCCTAAATAAACACGTCGACGAGGATGGGCATAAGGTTGAGCAGGCCAAACACCAGCGCCACGCCCCAGCCGAGCTTAAAGCAGCTGCGCCAGGTGCTGCGGGCGAAGGTGTTATCGATTAGCACCTCGACAAAATACGTCGCGGCCATCACGACCAGGGCGACCACCCAGCTCACCGGGTTGTCCCAGACAAAGAACATGCCCACCCACATCAAAAACAGCACGGTCTCGCACCAGTGCATAAGGGTCATCTTGGCCAGCGTGCCGCCGCTCATCTCGGTGGCGACGCCCTGGACAATCTCCTGATGCGCGTGATGCGAGTACGAAAGGTCGAACGGCGACTTGCGCAGCTTGATGGTAAGCACCGCGAGCAGCGCGAGGAAAATGGGCGCGCTGTACACGATGATGGGGGCCGACTGCCCCGTCACGGCGATGGAATCGAAGCTGTCGGTGGCAAGGTACAGACCCACGCTCATCAGCAGAACGGCGGGCTCGTAGCTCATAACCTGCAGCAGCTCGCGGTCGGCGCCGACCTGCGCAAACGGGCTTTGCGTCGAGGCGGACGCCAGCACCACAAAGATTGCGGCGAGCGTAACCATAAAGGCGCACAGCAGCGTGTTGGAACCCGACACAAAGATGCCGCCGCCCACCACGGTAAAGATGAGCGCGCATGCCATATAGGTATCGTCCATGGTGTTTACGCTGGCAGGAGCCTTGCGCAGCAGCTTGGCAACGTCGTAGAACGGCTGCAGCAGGCGCGGTCCCACACGACCCTGCATGCGGGCCGAAAGCTTGCGGTCAAGGCCGTCAATCAAACCACCCACAAGCGGCGCGATCAGGGCAAACGCCACGGTGCCAATAAAAATGCCCACGACGCCCGAGCCTTCGAAATACTTACCGCGCAGCACCGAGGGCGCACTCATGGCAAGCCGCTCGGGTCCAATCCACGCGCAGCACAGCAGCGCAAACAGAATAATCGCGCAGCACACGACGCTACCCGCGGGGCCAATACGTTTCTCGCCAAGGGCGTCCTCCGAGTACCAGTTGCGCTTTTCGGCCTTCACCTCGTGTCCCATCGAGCCGCGGAAATGGCGGTAATTGTCGGTTCCCACACCCGAAAGATATACGTTTACGTGCGGTTTGTTGCTCACGCGGAATGAAGTCAGCAGCACCACGGCGATAAATGCCACGATAACCACCATCAGATACATGGAGTCCTTGCCAATAACATGCGGCACGCGGCCAAACACCATGGCCAAGTAAGGCGACACCAGACCGCTCGAGATAATCGGGAACGCCACGCAGCACAGCACCAGCAGCGCGGCGATGGTGTTGAGTGCCGCCCACTCGGTCTTATGGACATTGACCTCAACGTTTTGAGCCGTGGGGTCGACGCCCGAAAGCTTGGCAAGCCACTTGCCCCAGAAGTAAAACGTCGCGGCCGAGCCAAAGGCAAGCACCATGATCATGAGCACGTTGCCGGTCTGCGCAAACGCCACCAGGGCGCCCCACTTGGACACGAGCATGCCAAACGGCGCCACAAACATGCCCATGATGCCCAGCATCATCAGACGCGTCAGGTGCGGCATACGGCTGAACATACCGTCCATGTCCTCGATATTGCGGCTGCCGATATGATGCTCAGCAGTACCCACGCACAGGAACAGCAGCGACTTGGCCACCGTATGGAACAGGATCAGGAAGATGGCCGCCCATACGGCCTCGGGCGCGCCGACGCCCAGGCAGGCACTGATGAGGCCCAGGTTGGAGATGGTGGAGTACGCAAGCACGCGCTTGGCGTTGCTCTGCGAGATGGCCATGAGAGCGGCCAGCAAAAACGTGATGGCACCCACGCTTGTGACCATAAAGCCCGTCACGGGATAGGTGGCGTAGAGTGGGCTGAGCTTGACCATCAGGAACACGCCGGCCTTGACCATGGTGGACGAGTGCAGCAGGGCGCTCGTGGGCGTGGGGGCGACCATGGCGCCCAGCAGCCAAGTGTGGAACGGCATCTGCGCGGCCTTGGTGAGTGCGGCGAGCGACAGCAGAATGACCGGCATCACCAGCAGCGCGGATTGCGCGGTTCCGGCGCCGGAAAGCTCGATCATGCCCGAGATGGTCAGCGGCATGCCGTTAACGTGCAGGTACATGAGTCCGGCCAAAAACGCTATGCCGCCCAGCATGTTGAGGATGATCTGGGTAAAGGCGTTTTTGATGGCCTCGGGCGTGCGCGTGTAGCCAATCATGAGGAACGAGCACACGGTGGTGATTTCCCAGCCGCAGAACAGCCACTCCAGGTTGTCGCTCGTTACGATGACGAACATGGCCGATAGGAACAGGAACATAAGCGCCAGGAACTGCGGGCGACGGTCGGGGGCGGTCTGCCCGCGCAGCGCGGCCTCGTGCTCGTCGTGGGCTTGGAAGTCCTTCATGTAGCCCAGGGCATACACGCAGATGAGGCTGCCGACAATGCCAACGGCGAGCACCATGATCACGCTCATGTAGTCCAGGTAGAGTGGGGTGCTTGTGACGACCTCGGCCGCGGGCAGCGTCATGGCCGCGAAGGCGACGGAGCCCACCAGCTGAACTATGCCAAGCACCGTGGTGAGCGTGCTCTTATATTTGTGCGCGTTGTACAGGATGACGGCGCACAGGATCACGTCAATGACGGAGCTGATGATCGAGAGCACATGCGAGGTGCCTGGCGCGATCTCGAAGCTCTGCGGACCCGCGCCAAAAAACATGACGGCGACTACAACTGTCACCGCCATGATGATGCCAGAGCCTATAAGCCCCACCGCATCGCGGGCGCGGTCACCACGCGCGAGCAGCATGCCCAACGCCGGTACCAGCGGAAACAGGGTAAGGAAATACAGTAGCGTCATACCATCACTCCCCCATGCAAAAACGCTTAATCAACAAAACGTTATAACGCAATTGAGGAGCTGTGACGGCAGGTTTTCGGTCAGTTGGGGAGTTTTAGACGTGTGAGGCAAGGGGCGTATCCGCTTGGGAGTAAGGGGGCGAGCTGGATGTATCACGACGAAAAACTTGGAGACGGCGTGCGCGGTTTATTGGCTACGTTGGAGAATGCCCTGAAGGGCCCGCGGACAAGCCGAGCCACCGCCTCGGTAAGAAAAATGCGCCCCCGCGGGCGCACCATCTCGTTCGCTATTCCGCCTGCTTGACGCGCGGTTTGCGACCTCGCGGCTTTTCGACCAGCGCGTCCGCACCGCCGTCGCGATACTGGCGGCACCAAGCCTTGACCGAAGACTCGCTGGGAATCTTGTGCTTGATCATGGTCTCGCGAACCGTTAAGCCGTTTTCCAAGCGATCCTTGACCACGGCGAGCTTTACTTCGTATGAATAGGTGTGATGATGCGAGCCCGCGTTGAGCACGGCATCGGCACCGCCCACGGCATATGCGCGGGCCCACTGACGAGCCGTGGCCTGGGGAATGCCGAGCTCCGCGGCGAGGGCACGATGACCAACCCCCTCTTGGAGGACCTCGACGGCACGCTGCCTAACCTCGGGCGCATGCGTGCGAGTCCTTGTTGCTTCTGACATACCTGCCACTTCTCAGCCCTAAACGTTAAACTGTTTTCTTTCGTGCATGTTAGATAGTAGCATTTTGCTGTTTGCGCGTAACAGTTAATTGAAAATCGCAATTTCGCTATCTGGGCATTTAGAACGATTGTGCGGATATTCTTTAACATTTATTTACGCTGGTAATTAGCGCGTGGCTAGGCGGCGGTGGATTGGCGACAAAATTGCCGCCTTTTTTGGCAGTTTTACGCGAAGGATGAAATTATTAACCCCTCCCCCAATAATTTTGAGCAGCTTCTGACGCAACAAACAGCCTCTCGCCGTATGGTCTCCGTGTATTGTCATCCACCGAAGCGAAACAAAAAAGGGGCGGGCCTGCCGTGCTTGCAGGCTCCGCCCCAAAAACGATATCCGTCGGGACGCAGCCGGGCGAGGCGGATCCGTGCTACCGCCCCGTCCCACTGCGATGTTCAACTACAGCTCGTTGGCCGCGTGATACGCCGTACGGATGGCACTCGCGATGTCGGCGGTGCGCTCACCCGAGCAGTCGCCCACGCAGGTCACGGGTACCGTCACGCCGTCCAGGTCAAACGCGTTGGCCTTGGAACCCACGGCCATCACCACGTAATCGCAGGCGATCTTCACCGGCTCCTCGGCGCCGTCCTCGGCAGTACGCACGGCCTCCACGCCCTCGTCGGTAATGGCGGTCAGGCGGGTCTTCACGTGCTGCTCCACGTTATGCTCGGCAAAGTCGCTCATGATCAGCGGCAAAATGGTCTCGGACTCGCCCGCGGCAATCTTGTCGAGCATCTCGACGATCGCCACCTCGCAGCCGTGCTGCAGCAGGTACTCGGCAGTCTCGGTGCCCACCAGGCCGCCGCCAATGACGGCGACGCGGCCCGTGAGCTCCACCTTGCCGGCCAGCACGTCCCAGCTCGAGACGACCTTCTCCGAATCGGCACCCGGAACGGGGATGACCACGTCGTGCGCGCCCACGGCCACAATCGCGGCGTCGGCGGCGTTAAGGTCCTCGGCGGTAGCGGCGTGGTTGAGCTCAACCTTCACGCCCAGGCCAGGCAGAATCTTCTCGTAGTACTCGACCGAGCGCATGATCTCGTCCTTGCGCGGAGGCGCGGCCGCCAGCACAATCTGGCCGCCCAGATGATCGCTCGCCTCGTAGACGGTCACGTCATAGCCGCGCTTGGCCGCCACGCGCGCGGCCTCCAGGCCGGCGATACCGCCGCCCACCACGGCGATCTTCTTGTCACCCTCGCCCGGTTTAATGGCAATGGTCGCCTCGTCGCCGTTCTCGGCATTGAGCACGCACGAGATGTACTTGCGGTTTTGAATCGCGTCGACGCAGCCCTTGTTGCAGTTGAGGCACTCGCGGATGGGCTCGCCGGTCGCGGCCTTCAGCGCGATGTCGGGGTCGCACATGAGCGAGCGGCCGTAGGCGACGATGTCTGCCGAGCCGTCCTCCAGGATCTTCTCGCCGGCCTCGACCGAAACCACGCGGCCGACGGTTGCCACCGGCACGGAGACCAGGGCCTTGACGCGCTCGGCCACGGGCAGCGTCCAGTTGTAGGGCATGGCGCCCATGGGCGGAATGGTGTCGCCCATGTTGCCGGTGTGGTTTGCCTGCGCGACCTGGATCATGTCGATGCCGGCGCCCTCGAGCAGCTTGGCGAACTCGCAGGCCTCGTCGGGCTGCAGGCCGCCCTTGCCGCGCGGCGTGCCGTCGGGGTTCTCCATGATCACGGGGAGCTTGTACTCCACCATCAGCTGCGGCGCGGCCTCCTTAATGGCGGCAACGACCTCCAGCGCGTAGCGGACGCGGTTCTGGAACGAGCCGCCGTACTCGTCGGTGCGCTTGTTGAGGATCGCGGAGCACAGCGAACCCACCAGACGGTCGCCGTGGACCTCGATGGCGTCGATGCCGGCCTGCTGCGCGCGGGCGGCCGAGGCGGCGATGGCCTCCTTGATCTGGGTGAGCTGCTCAACGCTGGCCTCGTTCACAAAGTGCTGCATGTCGTGGTGCAGCTTGGCGTAGGCCTGCTTGCGGATCTCGTTGGACTCGGCCATCTTGGCGGCAAAGGTCTCCTCGTCGCCGGCGGCCTTGGCCTCCTGCGCGGCCTTGGCGGCGGCCATGGAACCCATGACCATGCGGCCGACGCCGGGCACGTCGTACTCGGGGTGGAACAGCTGCAGCGCGACCTTGGCGCCGTGCTTGTGGACGGCGTCGGCCAGCGCCTTAAACGTGGGGATCTGGGCGTCGGTCGCCAGCTTGGGCGTGGGGCTCGCGGTCATGACGGGAGCGACGTCGCCGATGACGATGTAGCTCACGCCGCCACGGGCCAGGCGCTCGTAAAAAGCCAGGCTGCGCTCGCCGATGGAACCGTCGCGCTCCTCGTAGCCGGTAGTCAGCGGCGGGAACATAATGCGGTTCTTGAGCTCGAGCGGGCCAACCGTAATGGGCTGAAGCAGCTTGGATGCAGGTGCGGTCATGAATATTCCTCTCTTGTAGGCGCGGCGGCGATGGTGCCGCGTAGTTGTCTAGAGGATATGGCATGGGGGCACGGGGCCGCAGTTGAAATCGGCGGATAGCAGGTAGCGGCAGGTGGATGGGGATGGGGCGTCTGTCGGTTTGTCTAAATCTGTAACATCTAGACCGACTTTTGACCCCTAACTGTTACAGATCGAGACAAACGGGGGCCTCCCTGTCCAAATGTCTCGATCTGTAACATCTATCGACCCAAATCGGGTCTACCTGTTACATATTGAGATTTTGCTTGGGAAGGTGAGGATTGGACCGAAAAGACAATCCCCAGATAACAAAAAAGCTCGCCGGCTAGGCCGACGAGCTGCAAGTTCTTGGTCGCGGGGGCAGGATTTGAACCTACGACCTCCGGGTTATGAGCCCGGCGAGCTACCAGACTGCTCCACCCCGCAATGTCTGGGCGCCTCTTGTGCGCGAGAAAGAATATTACGCGGGAGTTCGGTAAACGGCAAGGAAAATCTCGTAGAGCATAATTCCTTCATATTTATAACTTTCGGCCCCGTGTCCCCGTAAACGAATCGCAGCCCAACGCCGGCGGCGCGTATACAATGGTGCGCGTCCTTTTATGCCGACACCGGGAGTAGACATGCTGCTCGCTATCGATATGGGAAACACGCAGACGGCCATGGGCCTGTTTGACGGAGACGAGCTGGTGCAGTCGTGGCGCATGCCCACCGACCGCTCTTTTACCGCCGACGAGATCCACGTGCGCCTGATGGGCTTCTTTAAGATGTACGACCTCTCGCTCAGCGTGGTCGACGCGATCGCCTTTGCCGGCGTGGTGCCGCAGCTCTCGCGCGAATGGCACGCCGTGGCCGACCGCATCGCGGCAGACGCCATCGTCATTGGACCGCAGACCGCCGCCGTAACCAAGCTGCGCGCGGCACGTCCCCAGGCCGTGGGTGCCGACCGCGTCGCCAACGCCGTCGCCGCCGAGCGCTTTTACGGCGCCCCGGCGATCGTGGTGGACTTTGGCACCGCGACCAATATCGACGTTATCGACGAGGACGGCTACTACATTGGCGGAGCGATCGCGCCGGGCATCCGTATCTCCATGGATGCGCTTGCCGCCCGTGCCGCCAAACTCGCGAGCGTTCCGCTCGAGGCACCCGAGCACGCCATCGGCCGCGATACCGAGGAGTGTATCAAGGTCGGCGCCGTAACGGGTGCCGCTGCCATGGCCGAGGGCCTGGTCGCGCGTATGAAGCGCGAGCTGGGGCGCGAGGACGCCACCGTTATCGCCACGGGTGGCCTCGCCAGCATCGTCGCCGATTCGACCGACGCCTTCGACGTGGTCGACGGCCAACTCACCATCAAAGGCATCTGCGAGATCTACCGCCGCATGCAGGAGCAGGAATAGGCTTAGGCCAGCTGTTCTCCCAGGCTACGCAAAGCCCTCCCCGGCGCCAGGCCGAGGAGGGCTTCGTTGTCATGGCTATCTATGTGAGCGGACCCGCGCTACAGGCCGCGGATGCGCACGGCCTCGGGCGGAAACTCTTGCTCGCCGGCGTCGGTCTTGATGGTCGCGCGACCCCAGATGTCCAGACCCGCAAACACGCCGACCGCGAGCGGCAGGCCGTTGGGCGACACCGCCGCGACCTGCCGGCCCAGCAGCGGCACCATGTCGAAATACTCGCCCAGCACCGGGGCCAGCGGACCGGCGGCGCCCTGCGGCGTGTTCGCGACAATCGCCCAGGCGTCAACGCGGGCGAGCACCGCCGCGGCCAGCACCTCAACCAGCGCTTCGTCGGACGTATCCACACCAAGCTCGCCCAGCACCGTGCGCTCAATATCCACCGTCACCGCGGCAAACATGCCCGCGGCACCAGCACCGCCGTTAACTGCGACGCGCGCGAGCAACGTCTCGAACGCGGGCGCGCCGCACACGATATCGCTCGGCCACTGGATGCCTACCTTGCCGGCAAGCCCCAGGCCCGGCGTTGCAGCCGTGCCCGCAAGCGCGTCCATCATGCCCATCGCGGCCACAAACGGCAGGCCATGGAAGGCGTGCATGTTCACATCCGGGCGCACGACCAGCGAAAACGTCAGCGACGCATCGCCCGCGCTCCACGCACACCAGCCCGCGGCCACGCCCTCGCGGCCCGCGTCACGCGCGGCATCGAGCTCGGTACCGGCGGCAACAGCATTCATCTCGATCATCTACATACGCCCCAATTCGCCCACGATATGGCCCACGCGATCCTCGGGTTCCTTGACCTCGACGCCGTTGTAGCGGAAGAACCGCGCCGGGTCGTGCATCAGGTCCTCGAGAGGCACCAACACAAAGTCGCGCTCGCCGATGAGCGGATGCGGCAGGCGCAGCTTCTTGCCACCGTGGGTCTCGCCATCCATCCACAGCAGGTCCAGGTCGATGGTGCGCGGTCCGTTGGCCTTGGCCTTTTTGGAACGGTCGCGGCCCAGCTCGGCCTCGATCTTCATGAGCTCGTCGAGCAGCACCAGCGGCGCCAGCTCGGTCTTGATCTCGATGACGGCGTTGGCAAACGCGTCCTGGCGCGTCTCGTAGGCCGGCTCGCTCTCGTAGATGCGCGAGCAGTTGGACACGCAGGTGAGCGGGATCTCGGCGATCATGTCGCGCGCGGCGCGGATGTTGTCGCAGCGATGCCCCAGGTTGGAGCCCACGGCCACAAACGCGCGGCGCGGCTGCGGCTTGGCGACGGCCCAATAACCGTTCAGGAACTGTGCGAAGCCAGCGACATCGTGCACGCGCACGATGTTGGCGCCGGCCTGGATGGCGCCCAGGCACACGCCAAACGTGGCGGCATCGCGCGCGGCGGCCTCGGTCACGCCCGAGACGGCGCCCACAAAGCGCTTGCGCGACACGGCGCACATGAGCGGATAGCCCAGCGACGCCATCTTGGCGGTCTCGCGCTGAATGACGATGTCCTCGTTGGCCGACTTGCCAAAACCCGGGCCGGGGTCGATGCAGATACGGTCACGCGACACGCCGGCATGGATGAGCGTGCGGGCCTGGTCGGACAGAAAGCCCATGACGCGGCGCATGATGGGCGCCGAATCGGGCAGGGTAAAGCGGCGGAGCTGCGAGGTGGGCACATACGCCTCCTCGCGGCGGGCGCTACGGCGCATCATGGCGGCCAGGTGGTCGCTGGGCTCCGGCGCGGCCTCGGCGGGTGCGGGTGCGGCCTCGGGCGCAGCGGCATCGGCGGCAGGGGCGACCTGCTCGGCGGTCGGCGTCTCCTGCTCACCCGCAGGCTCGGGCGCGGGCTCCGGCTCGCCAAACGGCAGCGAGGGCTGCACCACGCCGCCCGGAAGCTTGGCCTCAGCCTTGGGCTCGCCCAGCAGCTTGCCGCGACGACGGCGGGCAGGCTTCTCGGCCTCGCGCGCGGCCTCGGCAGCCGCCTCGCGCGCCTTCTCGGCAACAAACGCCGCGGCCGAGGTATCGAGCTGCACCGTCGCGTGCGTGCGCGCGGGTGCAACGACCTCGCCGGCATGCATCACGATGACGCCGCAGGTGCTCGTCTTAACAAACTCGACCATCTTGGGGTCGGTGAAGCCCGTCACGTCGTTAACGATCGAAGCGCCGCAGCGCACGGCCGCCTTGGCAACCGCCACATGGCGCGTGTCGATCGAGACGATGGCGCCCTCCTTGGCCAGTGCGCGCACGACGGGCAGCACGCGACGCGCCTCCTCGTCGGGGTTGACCGGCGTAAAACCGGGGCGCGTGGACTCGCCACCCACGTCGATGATGTCGGCACCGGCATCGAGCATCGCCAGGCCGTACTCAATCGCAGCGTCCGGGTCGAAGTGCTCGCCACCGTCGCTAAACGAATCGGGCGTCACGTTGAGGACGCCCATGATGCGCGGACGGTCAAAGCTGAGCTCGTACTTTCCGCACCGCCATGTCTTGCTGTCGTTCGCCATGAACATCCTCCTAAAATGCCCGCGCCGCCGCGCCTGGGCGCTGGCGGCGGGGTCGCTTTGCAATCAGTCTTTCTATTGTATCCGCGCACGCGGGCTAGAACGCAAACGCGGCCGCGATGTCGCAAGAAATCAGCAGGTCGGCATTTGCATCCTGATCGGTGGGCGCCAAATTGCAAATGGCCAGCGTATCGCCGGTAAAATAGCGCGTCAGGCCCGCCGCCGGATACACCACGAGCGAGGTTCCGCCCACGATGAGGGCGTCTGCCGCGGCGATGGCGGCAACGGCGCCGGTGAGCACGCGCTCATCGAGCGGCTCTTCGTAGAGCACCACATCGGGCTTGATGCGGCCGCCGCATGCGGGACACACAGGCACGCCCTCGGCGTCCTCGTGCTCGCGGGCACAGATCCACTCGGCGCTATAGACCGCACCGCACGTCTGGCAGATGTTGCGATGAACCGATCCGTGCAGTTCAAACACGCGCTGCGAGCCGGCCGCCTGGTGTAGGCCGTCGATGTTTTGCGTCACCACGGCATCGAGCTTGCCGGCTCGCTCCAGCTCCGCCAGCTTGATATGGCAGCGGTTGGGTTTGGCGTTAAGCGCAATCATCTTGGTCCGGTAGAAGTCGAAGAACTCGGCCGGATGCGTCTCGTAAAAGCTGTGCGAGAGCATGGTTTCGGGCGGATAAGCGAACTGCTGGTGATACAGGCCATCCACGCTGCGGAAATCGGGAATGCCACTCGCCGTGGAAACGCCCGCGCCACCAAAGAACACCACGTGGTTATGGGTGTCGAACAGCTCCGCCAGCGCGGCGGAGGCCTGCTTGGGATCCGATATTGCCTGCGTCATATATGTGTCCTCCGTCCGTGCCGCCGGGGCGGCGGCGCTTGTGCCGTCGCTCGCGGACTCCGCCCCGCCCTTGTTGCGTTAATCTTAAGCCTGCCAACCCCGTCGAAAGGACACCATGCCTCAGACTTATACCTTTGCCTCGTGGAACGTTAACGGCCTGCGCGCCGTGCTCAAAAAGGACCCGAGCTTTATTCAGATCGCACAGGAACTCGATGTCGATATCCTGGCGCTGCAGGAGACTAAGTTGCAGGAAGGCCAGGTTCAGGTCGACCTGCCCGGCTATCATCAAACCTGGAGCTACGCCGAGCGCAAGGGTTACTCGGGCACCGCGGTCTTTAGCCGCCAGGAACCGCTGCGTGTGCTGCACGCCGATGCGCTGCTGCCCTACGCCGGCGAAGGCGAGGCTGCCGAGCTCGTCGCCCAAGCCGCGACCGAAGGCCGCGTCTGCGCGCTCGAGTTTGACAAGTTTTGGTTTGTGGATGTCTACACGCCCAACGCGCAAAACGAACTCGCCCGCATCGACGTGCGCATGGCCTGGGACGACGCCTACCGTGGCTTTTTGAGCGCACTCGAGCGCGAAACCGGTAAGCCCGTGGTGACCTGCGGCGACTTTAACGTGGCGCACGAGGAGATCGACCTCAAGAACCCCAAGTCCAACCGCGGCAACGCAGGCTTTTCGGACGAGGAACGCGGCAAGTTTACCGAGCTGCTCAATGCCGGTTTTACCGATACCTGGCGTGCGGCAAACCCAGACGTCGAAGGCGTCTACAGCTGGTGGAGTTACCGCTTTAATGCCCGCAAGAACAACGCCGGCTGGCGCATCGACTACTTCCTGGTGAGTGACACAATCGCAGGCAACGTACGCGACACCGGCATCCGCGGCGACATCTTTGGCAGCGACCACTGCCCCGTCACCCTCACCCTGGAGCTCTAGCCCCCATATGATCCCTCGGGGACGGAGGAAAACGGATCATTTTGGGCCTCGTGGGGGCATCCGCATAATCCACCCGCCACGAAACGCGCCCATCTACTACGTTTAAGCCGCCGCCCTCAACCACAACGAACAACGCAAAAAGAAAACCGCAGGTAGAAAGCCTGCGGTTTTTCATAAAACAAGGTTATGGTCGGGGGTATCGGGTCAAACGTAGTAGATGGGCCAATTTCGTGGCGGGCGCCCCCATATGATCCGTCGGGGACGGAGGAGAACGGATCATTTTGATCACTCGCGGCCTGCGATGGCCATCATATGAGTCGCTCATTTCAAAACTATGCCGGTTTACGGGGCTGAATCGCGGATTCCCAACCACACGCAATTCGAGCAGAATAAAACCGCAGGTAGACAGCGTGTCCTTTTTCGAAAAATGCCGGTATGGTCGGCCTGCGCCAATCCAGCCCCGTAAACCGGCATAGTTTTGAAATGACACCGAAGCAATATTGATTCTCGACCCGGCGCAACCGTCCCTACAACCCGTATTTCACGACGACGCGATTGATGCGACGGCACCAGGGTTTGTACAAGGCGGCCAAAAACACGCAGGTTGCCAGGCCGTGTGTGATGTCGAACGGCACCGCCGTGGCAAGACGTGCCACGGCACCCGCCCACGTGAGCGGCTGGACAAAGCCGATGACGTCATACGCGTTGATCACGACGCCGTACAGTAGGCCCGAGGCAAAGCCATACGCCAGCAGCGCCGACATGCGCACGGTTCCGTCGACGCGATCGAACGCGCCCGCATGCGCCAGTGCGCCACCGATATAGCCCACCAGACCCCAGGCATACATCTGCCACGGTGTCCACATGCCCTGCCCAAAAAAGAAATTGCTGGTCAAAGCCGCCAACGCGCCGACCATAAAGCCATTACGGCGACCAAGCGTCGCCCCTGCAATGATGGCGATGGCGCTCACGGGTTTAAAGTCGGGAATAGGACCAAACAGAATACGCCCCGCCGCGGCCAGCGCCGCCAACACCAGCGTGGGCATAATCTGACGCAGGCCCGGACGCGACGCCTCGTAACCCGCAAAAAACAGCGCGAGTACGAGCGCCACCATAGCGAGCATCAACAAAGCAGCCTGGGCAATGCCCAGATACAGCATGATGCCCATGCATGGCGGCACGAACAAAAGCACTGGCCCCTCTATGTAGCGCCATATACGAGCAAGCACGCGAGCTCCTCTTGCGATCTTTCTCTATCGTTCGCGCCCCATTGTGGCACACGCGCAGCACAGGTTCATCGGCGATACATTCCACTCGTTAAACAAAACAACGCGCATGCGACTGAAGCCAATCGCATGCGCGCAAAAGGAGAGACGAATTATCACGAATGATTCGTTTAGACAGGGCGGCCCTTCAGGCTATTCCGCCTCGAGCACTTCCTCGATCTGCGAGGTCTTTTCGCCCACAAGAACATGGGCGATCTTTGCCGCGATGGGGTCGAACAGCAAGCCACCGACTACAACAAAGGCCCAGCCGCCGGTAGCGAGCTTTGCCCAGCGGGAGAAATAGGTTGTTTCGCCCACAAGGCCAAAGCCGGTCTGGAATGCAATCTCGGCCAAACCGATAATCAAAAAGAGCAGTGTGGCGGCAAACACCGTACCGGCAATCTTTACCGCGGGGCCGCCCGGTTTGAATCCGAAGAAATCAACCCAGCCCCAACGGCCTTTCCAAACTGCGGTAGCGAACTCACCACCTCTGCGATGACGACGGCAAGTGCGAGCTGTCCCCAAAAACCGGTAGGGCTCGATAGATCAAGTGCCGCCTTGCCTTCGATAATCGGCAAAAAAGAGCACATCAGAAGCGGGTTCACCAGGGCATTGATTATGCCAGCGACCCTCGTTTCTCGAGTATTCATATTCATATATTCCTTTGGTTTTCGTAGTGATACGGTACGTGGAGAAACCGCTCCTCTACTGGAAAGCCAGTTTTAATTACTTTTCCGCAGGAGCGGCAGCACCACGCGAGCGCTCGTAAAACATGCCCATGAGTTCGCTACGACGCGAGACAGACAGTTTTCGATAGATGCTATGGACGTGAGCCTTGACCGTTCCCAGTGAGATAACCAAATCGTTTGCTATCTGCTGGTTCCCCTGCCCCGTCAGAACTCGAGACAATACTTCTTGCTCGCGCGGCGTGAGCTCGTAGAGCGCACAGAAATCGGCAATATTGCTGGCGCCCTGCTTCGCCGCGCGCTGCTCCGTCTCCAAGCGATACAAATCCAGACGATCGCGCACAAGCTGCTCGGTTCGCCGCACGTGGAACTCATCTTGATAGTGGCGTGCGTAGATAATGCAGGAAACCGCAAGACCGGCCCACAGAGCGTCTTCCATAATAACAATCTTGCCGACGTAAAACGGAACCGAGCCAGAACGCATATACATGGCCGCGTAGATAAGGTCCTCGCCAATCGAGGCGGCGTAGGCGCAAAGGCACAAAAGAAGCAGCGAACGCAAAAGATGCAGCGCGCGAGAATCAGCATCCTCCACGGGGGCGGAATGCGCCAAGCCCATCAGGCTCCAGGCACAAAGAGAAATCATGACCAAGGGATCGATAAAGAGAAATACCATGTCGGATACGATGCCCAGATAAACTGTCCCCGCCAAGCAACGAACCAGAGCGAGCACCGGGAAGAGAAGGAACAAAGCCGATCGTGCGGTACGCTTGGTCACATCACATGCCAGCAAATAGAAGAGGATCTCCTCGCCCATCTGAGAGAGCGTCTTCGCTATTCCAAAGAGGGTCAAAGCGCCATGGGGACCAAAGCTGCCCCCGGACGAAAACATTCCCGACACAAGGGACGATCCCATATCGGCCACTCCTTCGAGGGCCAGCAGGGCCATGAGCATAGAGAGGTACGCAAAGCGCTTGCTCTCCGTCATGCCTTTTGTCACACCGCAGAAAAAAGCGGCGCAGGCAAAGAGGCAAAGGAAGAACACGTTGTAAAGATAGATATAAAACCCCACGAGCTTGTCCTCCCCTTTTGCCGCAATGAGACTCATGACTCATGATAGCGCACCGGTACCCCGCGGATATTCGAACCGGTCGCAACCCGCAAGAGACGGGCGGCAAGGCTCGAGTAACCCTACCGCCCGCACTTTATTGCAGAATCCGATTGTTTGATTTACATCTCTTCGGCAGCCGCAGCGCGAGCAGCCTCGAGAACCTCTTCGGGAAGCTCGACGCCCTCATCGGTGTTGTAGCCGTACTTCTGGGCACCCTTTTTGAGGAAGAAGAGCGAAACCACAGCGGTAAAGGCCTCGGCAACGGTCAGAGCCAGCCACACGCCGTCGCCGCCCATGACCATGGGAAGCACCAGCAGCAAAGCGATGGGAAGAACGAGCGAACGCAGGGTAGAGATGATGAGAGGCATCATCGTGTCGTTGAAGGCCGTGAGCATGTTCTGAATGCAGATATTGATGCCGACGAGGCCAGCGCAAGAGGCGAAGAGAATCCACTTCTGGGAGGCGAGGGTATATACGGGGTCGCCGGGGACCTGACCATAGACCAACAGGATCGGCTTCATCATAACGATACCCAGGACAGCAATAACGACGATGAGGATAGCGCTCAGACGACGGTACTTCTGGTACGTGCCGTGAATCTTCTTGGGATCGTTTTCGCCGATCTGATAGCTAATGATCGGCGTAGCGCCCTTACCAAAGCCAATGAACGGGCCGACGAAGAGGAACTGCACGTACAGGAAGATTGCGGCAACGGCGACGCCGTCGGCCCCAAAGTACTTCATGGCCTGGATGTTGTAGATAGCGGTCATGAAGCCGGTGGCGGCACTGTAGATAAAGTCGGCAAGGCCGATCTTGCAGCTCTCGGCGACATTCTTCGCGGGACAGGCCGGCGAGTCATAATGCAGGGCACTGCTCTTGGAGAAGATGACGACTGCAGAAGCGATGGCGGCAAAGGCAGAGCCGGTACCAAAGCCAAGAGCTGCACCCGTGGTGCCCAGACCAAGCGTACCCTGGTAGACAACGTCCATGCCCAGCGTGACCAGACCACCAAGGATGGTGATCACCATGCAATGCGTGGGCTTACCAGCAGTGAGCAGCCACATCTGGAAACCGAGCTGGATGGTGTAGAGCGGCATGAAGAAGCGGTGCACGTTCCAATAGGTGGTGCAGACGGGAGCGAGGCCTGCGTCAGCGCCCATGAAGTACCACACCTGGTCGCCAGCAAAGCTGATGGCAAAGCCCCAAACGGTAGCGATGATGGTCGAGATGAGAAGCACGCAAGTGAAGGTCTTGTTTGCCTCGGTCGTCTTCTTCTCGCCCAGAAGCTTGCCCAGAAGGGCGGCGGAACCGCCGGAGAACAGGAAGGCGATGGCCTCTACCACTGCCTGAGCAGGATAGACGATGTTAATGGCCGAAAGCGTCGCCGTGCTGTTGAAGTTGGTGGCGATAGCGGTGTCGAAAATCTGATAGATACCGGTCCAGAGCTGCAGCAGGATCGAGGGAGCTGCAAAGAGGAACAGACCGATAAGCGTGTAGTTACGCGCGAGCTTGTTAGGGCTGGTTTCTGCCATATTACTCGCCTTCCTTCTCGTACATGGTCTTGCCGTCGATGACGGTCATGAGGCACTTGGCCTCGTGGATGGTGTGGGGATCGATGGACGTGATGTCGCGGTCCATGAGCACGAAGTCGGCTTCCTTGCCCACTTCGATGGAACCGATGCGCTTCTCGAGGAAGTTCTGATACGCACCGTTGATGGTGCCGGCGCAGATCATGTCCTCGACGGATACGCGCTGGTTCGGGTCGAGCACGGTCTCTTCCGAAGCGTCTCCGGGCGCGCAGCGAGTCACGCCGACCTCCAGGCCCTCCATGGGGTCAGGGTTGGAGACGGGGAAGTCGGTCGCCGAAGTGACGACCATGCCGCGGTCCCAGAACTTCTTGAGCGGATACTCGGACTCGGCACGCTCACCAAGCTGAGCGTGCTCCAGGGACTCATAGCACACGGGGTCCTTGAAGTGCCATGTGGGATTGGCGCAAGCGATACCCTTGAGCGCGGCAAAACGATCGATGTCCTCGTCGCGCATGACCTGCAGGTGCGTAATGGTCGGGCGCCAATCATCTTTCGGATCGGTTGCCTGGGCATACTCAAAACCGTCGAGCGCCATGGAGATGGCCGCGTCGCCGATAGCGTGCACATGCACCTGGAAGCCCTTTTCCTTGGCATAGCGAACCATGGCGTTGTAATCGTCGGGCTCGCAGTTGGGAACGCCGCGGAAACCAGGCTTGTCGGTGTAGTCATCCAGCAGGTAAGCCGTACCAGATTCGATGACACCATCGAGCACGAACTTGATGTTGTTGCACTGATAGTGCTCGCCGCGATAGGAATCGCGAACCTTGGCGCAGCGATCGATCTTGTCGAGGCCCTCGTGCTCGGGCTTGCAATAGAAGCCGGAGGTTACCTTGAGCTTGAGCTTACCCTCGATGTCGAGCTCCTCGAGAGCAATCTGGGCGTTGACCTCGTCGCGAAGAATCGGCTCGTAAATATTGGTAATACCGACTGCAAGCAAATCCTCCTGCAGTGTAAGAATGGCGCTCTTGAACTCTTCGACCGTATAGGAGCGAATCGCCTTGAAGACATCGTTCATGGCCCAATCGCGCACAAGACCCGTAGGCTCCTGCGTCTCGGGATCCAAAACGATGGTTCCAGCCTCCTGGCTCACAAAGCCGCGACCGATGCCGGCCTTCTCGAGGCACTTGCTGTTGACCCAATAGGAGTGGCCGTCATAGGAACCGATAAGCATCGGCACGTCCGGGCACACTGCGTCCAGCAGCTCCTTGGCCTGGATCTTGCCCTCGTTCTCGAACACGGCGTTGTCCCAACCCATGCCCTTATAGAACTCGCGGCCGGGATGCTCTTCCACATATTTGCGGATGGTATCCACGTACTCGTCCACGGTCTCGAGACCCACAATGTCGATCTCGTAGGCAAACTGGCCAGCACCAGACGAGAAGTGCATATGAGCATCGCAGAAGCCCGGCATGAACATGCCGTCGCCCGCCTCGATCACCTTAGTGTCAGGACCGACGTACTCGTTCACCCCCGCCTCGTCGCCCACATAGACGAAAATGCCGTCCTTAATCGCTACTGCCTGAGCGGTAAACTCTGCGCGATTAGACGTGAACACCTTCCCCTTAAGTACGGTATCCGCTTGCATCGCAAACTCCTTTCCTGTGACCCGCTTCTTAGCTCAAAACGGATTTCACAGGAAAGACTACGGTCGGAAAGGAGGTTTATTCTATGCGCCAAACGGTCAATTTCACTCAACCTTAGTTGTACAAACAGATTATTTTGGCAGGTAAAACGGTCTATTTCATTCTTCGGCGCCATAACACCACGTCCCGTTCGCGCGAGGAGAACGACCGCTCATGGCTCGCATAGGACGCGTTTTGGCGCGCTTATACCCCTAGGGTTTACCCTCCGTCTATCCGTTGTCGATAGCCGTATTGGGCCCCATGGCGCCCCTCGGCGGCGCCCGGTGCCCAAACGGCAAGCCCGCGCCTGCCGCCACGAGGCCGTCTACGCCCTATAGAACACGTTGTCGGCAAAGAAATCAGCCGGGGGCTCCATGCAGGCAATCTCGCCGTCGAACATCATGGCGATGTCGTCGGATACTTGCTCCGCGAAGTCTAGGTCGTGCGTGGCCATGATGACCGTGCCGCCCACCTGTGCGTGGTCGCGCAGGGCGCGGGCGATGATGCGGCGGCTGGCCAGGTCAAGGCCCTTGGTGGGCTCATCGAGCAGCAGCAGCTCGGGACCGATCAACAGCAGCTTTGCCAGCGCAAGCAGCTGGCGCTGGCCGCCCGAAAGGTCGTACGGATGACGTGTCTCCAAGCCCGCCAGGCCTAGGCTCGCTGCGCGCCCCCGTGCTGCGGCCTCGTCGTATCCGCAGGTCGAAGCCCATTCCATCAGCTCGTCGCGCACCGTCTCGGCAACCAGCAATGCCTTGGGATTCTGTGGCAGCAATGCCGCCGAAGCCGCCCCACGCACCATGCGGCCGCGCTGCAGCTTAGCCGTCTTGGCCAACACCGAGAGCATCGTCGACTTGCCACAGCCGTTTCCGCCCACGACCGCATGCACCGCGCCGTCCGAAAACGTCACATCGAGCCCGCGCAGTACCCAACCGCCCGCGCGATCGTAGCGAAACCAACCCTCCGACAAGGTGGTAGCCGACCCGCCGTGCATTTTTTGGAGTATTCTGCCCCCGTCCGCGCGTGGGAAGGCTTCCGGGTTGTTTTCTAGCGACGCTTGCGCCACAAATCCGGACGATTTGTCCAATTCCGGGCTATTTTTTGCACCCGGTTCGTCCCCGGATGGCTCCATAGAACCCAAATTGCCCTCGCGTCTGCTGAATACTCCGTTTTTTGCACATCGGGTGGCACCCCACCCCAACATGCCATCGGAAAGCAACGACTCTCGACGGCCCAAAGAAGCCATATCCGCCACCTCGAGCACGCGGCCGCCCTCAATCCGGTACGCGCACGTCGCATACTCGAGCATCGGACGCGGCTGGTGCGTTGCCACGACCACCGTACAACCCAACTCGCGGTTCACGCGAAACAGCGCGTGCAGAAAATTCTTCTCGGCAACGGGATCGAGCTGAGACGTGGGCTCATCGAGCAGCAGCACGCGCGGACGCAGCGCCAGAACGGCCGCCAGCGACAGTAGCTGTTTGCGACCACCCGAAAGCGTGTCGGTATCGCGGTGAAGCCAATCCTCCAACCCAAAGAAATAGCTAGTCTCGGCAACACGGCGGCGCATCTCGTCGCGCGATACACCCAAGTTTTCCAGGCCAAACGCCATCTCGTGCCATACCGTTTCGCACACGATCTGGTTCTCGGGATCCTGAAACACGTAGCCCACGCGCTCCGCAGACGCGCGCACGTCCATATCGGCAACGCCCTCGCCCAGCACGCGCAGCTCGCCGGCAAGCTCGCCCGTCGGCGCGATCTCTGGCTTGAGCAGCGAGAGCAGCGTCGACTTACCCGATCCGGTACCACCAACCAGCAGCGCAAACGATCCTTGGGGAACGGCCCAATCGAGCCCCTCGAGCACCGGCGCAGCAGCACCGGGGTAGGCGAAGCTCAAGCCCCGTACCTCAATCGCCGGCACATCCGAATCGCACGCCGCGTCCGACACCGAGTCCCTATCCAACCGAGCCATCAGCCAAACCTCTTCTCGTCAATCGCGCACAGCACGCAAGGCAGTGCCATCCAGGCAGCATATACAACATAGCCCGGCCATGGCGCCGGCACCGAGAGCTGCGGGTAAAACGAATACTGCGTCGTCGCGGTCCACGCCACCGTCACCACAGCCGCACCAAACAACGCAAGCCCAACCAGCGCAACAGCATCGCCGCATCCCAGCCGATACCGAGCGTACGTCGTGCGGCGAGGCACGGCGCCCCACCCGCGCGAGCGCATGGCATCCGCACGCTCAAGCGAGTCTTCCATGCCCCAACCCATCAGCACGCTCGACGCCCGCAAGCGTGAACGCACAGGGTCGGCAGGCGCGCGCCCCGGAACATCAATCGCATCCTGCACCGCCAACACGGTGCGACCGCGGCGCAAAAACTGGGGGATCAGACGCATGCACATCGAGATCATGAGTGCGATCACCGGCGCGGTGTTACCCAGCAGCGCGAGCACCTTGTCGTATTCGAGCATCGACGCCGCAGCCTCAAACCACAGCACGCTCGCCACAAACAGCCCGCCCATGCACAGACCGTATACCATGCTCTCCAAATACACCGCGCGCACGCCAATGCGGAAAAGCTCCGTCGAGCCCGAGGCGCTAAACAGCGGGTTGACCAGCGCAATGATCAAAATCACCGGCAGCTGCCAGCGCAGTGCGCCCAGCGTGCGGGCGACCCCGCGCATCGCAAATCCATACGCCAGCCCGCCCGCAAGCGACAGCGCGATCAACACCGGCTGCATCGAGAACATGGTGAGCCCCAGCGTCAGCACTATATAGAGCGCCGGCACCGCCGGATGCGACATCGAGAATGCCGCCATGGGCTCGGCGCCCGAATCCTCTCGCATGTTGTCCATAGGCACCCCCGCTCTCCCGCCAAATCACCGATGCCGCAGCGCCGCCAACACCGTCCGCAAGCAGCGCCAACGCCATGCCGCCGGCGCAAACCTCGACCGCCGCAGGCCAATCGTTACGCGCTCATCATATGCCTGCGGTATCATATTGCGCCGTGTATCGTTTCCAAACACACGTCTCTATAACGTAACAGGAGATCACATGGACGCAACCGCAATTATCCTCGCTGCCGGCGAGGGCACCCGCATGAAGTCGAACCACTGCAAGGTTTCGCACGAGATCCTGGGCAAGCCCATGGTTCAGTGGATCGTCGACGCCACCATCAAGGCCGGCTGCAGCCGCGTCGTGGTCGTCATCGGCAGCCACGCCGACGAGATGCGCGCCCTCATCGACGGCGCCTATGCCAACAGCGCCACCAAGGTCGAGTGCGTCGAGCAGACCGAGCGCCTGGGCACCGGCCACGCCGTAAAGGTCGCGCTCGAGGCCTGCGGCATCGCCGATGGTCCCGTCGTCGTGCTCAACGGCGACCTTCCGCTCATTACCGCCGACACCGTCGCCAAGTTCGCGCAGACCGTCGCCACCGGCGAGCTCGCCTGCACCGTCATGACCATGACCCCGCCCGACCCCTTTGGCTACGGCCGCATCGAGCTGGGCGCCGATGGCCAGATCGAGCGCATCATCGAGCAGAAGGACTGCACACCCGAGCAGGCTGCCACGCTGCTGGAGTGCAACGCCGGCTGCTACGCCTTCGACGGCGCACAGCTCGCCGCCCACATTAACGAGATCGGCAACGACAACGCGCAGTCCGAGTACTACCTGCCCGACATGCTCGAGATTCTCAAAGGTCACGGCCAGGCGGTCTCCATCTTCCACTGCGACGACTACCGAGACGGTCTGGGTGTCAACAGCCGCATCCAGCTCGCCCAGCTCACCGCCATCGCGCGCGACCGCATCAACGAGCACTGGATGGCCGAGGGCGTCACCTTCATCGACCCCGCGCAGGCTTGGATCGGCCCCGACGCCACCATCGGCCGCGACACCATCGTGTGGCCGCAGACGCATCTGATCGGCCACGTCACCGTGGGCGAGGAGTGCCAGCTCGGCCCCAACAGCCGCCTCACCGACACCACCGTCGGCAGCGGCTGCGTCATCGATGAGACCATCGCCATCGAGGCCGTCATCGAGAACGGCGTCGACTGTGGCCCGCGCGCCTACCTGCGCCCGGGTACCCACATGCTCGACGGCTCCAAGGCCGGCACGCACGTGGAGATCAAGAAGTCCACGATCGGCGAGGGCTCCAAGGTGCCGCATCTGTCCTACATCGGCGACACCACCATGGGCTCCGGTGTCAACGTTGGCGCGGGCTCCATCACCTGCAACTACGATGGCGTCCACAAGCACAAGACCGTCATCGGCAACGACGCCTTCATCGGCTCCGACACCATGATGGTCGCGCCCGCCCAGATCGGCGACGGCGCGCTCGTGGCCGCCGGCTCCGTCATCACCGAGCCGGTCCCCGCCGACGCGCTCGGCCTGGGCCGTGCCCGTCAGGTAAATATTGAGGGCTGGGCCGCCGATTATCGCCGCCGTCTGCACGAGGGCGACGAGGTATAACGTTTTACCAAGCACAAAAGGAGCTGTTCCATGGGAGCGGCTCCTTTTTCTATCGTGACCTGCGCGACCGGATGAGTGGTCGGTTCGTGTCCGTTGACGGTAAAGACGTTATCAAGACTCGATAAACCCCGCCGCGCGGTTACAATGCAACAAGGCATCTATATGGCATTCGATGTATAAAGGAGAAGGGTAATGCCGATTAATGATCCCGAGAAGTCGGAGAATATGCGCAAGTCCATCCGCGTGTATTCCGGTTCCTCCAACCGTCCCCTCGCTCAAAAGATCGCTGAGTACCTTGGGGTCGAGCTTTCGGGCCTTACGCTTAAGCAGTTCGCCAACGGTGAGATTTACGCCCGCTACGACGAGACCGTCCGCGGCGCCGACGTCTTCCTGATTCAGTCCGTGGCCGGCGGCAACGTCAACGACATGCTCATGGAGCTGCTCATCGCCACCGACGCTGCCAAGCGCGCATCTGCTCGCTCCATCACCGCCGTCATCACCCACTACGGCTATGCCCGCCAGGACCGCAAGGCCGGCCCGCGCGAGCCCATCACCGCCCGCCTCGTCGCCAACCTGCTCGAGCGCGCCGGCGTCAACCGCATCATCACCCTCGACCTGCACCAGGGCCAGATCCAGGGCTTCTTCGATATCCCGGTTAACCACCTGTCCGCACTGCCGCTGTTTGGCCAGTATTACAACGACATGCACTTCGACACCGACAACCTGGTTGTCGTCTCCCCCGACGTGGGCCGCGCCAAGGCCGCCAAGAAGCTGTCCGACATGCTCGGCTGCGATCTGGCTATCGCCCACAAGGGTCGTCCGCGTCACAACGCCGCCGAGGTCATGGGCATCATCGGTGACATCAAGGGCAAGACCTGCATCATCAACGACGACATGATCGACACCGCTGGCACCCTGTGCGCCAACGTCAAGGAGCTCAAGGCCATGGGCGCCGGCGACATCTACGTGTGCGCCACCCACGGCATCTTCTCCGGCCCGGCCATCGAGCGCTTGAACGACGCCCCCATCGTCGAGTGCGTCGTTACCGATGCCATCCCCGTCGAGGTCGGCGGCAAGATCAAGACCATCTCGGTCGCCGAGGAGTTCGCTCAGGCCATCTCCGCCGTTTACCACGAGGAGCCCGTCTCCACGCTCGTCGGCGGCGACTTCGCGCTGTAATCTGTTGCGCATCGCATCATCTTCGATGTTTTTTAAGGGTCGGAAGCTCGCTTCCGACCCTTTTTCCATCCCGCGCCAACCTGTCCTGGACAGTTAGTTCAGATACGTATTTATTTAAAGCCCCAAAGGGCCGTTCGGAGCCTTCTGAGCTCCCCGGCGGACGCTATGCCGCCCAAAACTCATCGTTTTCGAGCATTACCGCTGCGCATTTACCCTCAAATCATCCTCGAAGGCCCTTAAAAACGCCTCGAACGCGCGATGCTTTATACGTATCTGAACTAACTGTCCAGTAGCTATCGTCAACCCTCGCGGAAGAGCTCGATTTCCCGCAATCCCCTCAACCAATTCCTCCGACTTCATAACACTCAGCCGTTCATGGCACACAACACCCCACTGAGCGAAAAGAACGACGCGGCAACCGCGTTTCGCCAACGGCTTAGTACCTTGTAGTTATGACGACCGTGATTTCACATCTCTCCGCCCTCCGCGCGATTCGCCGCGCACGACGGGCTTACTCTGCGCTTCCGTGGGACTCCATCGACGGCGGACAGCAATCACAAGCTCTGGCTGGCTGCATCCCCAATAATGACGCCATAGACTTTGACGCACTTTCGATGCTCGATGCCTGGAATGAAGACGATTCCGAACTGCTCGATCTTCTCGTTTCAAACGAAGACAACAGGCGTCCCGACAAGCGACTTCTCCAGCATATTCTCTCTGCCCCGCTTCCCGAAGGGGCGATTATGCACATCGAGGCTGACATCTATGCCACATCCCCTGCCATGACGGCGCTGCTGTGTTCCAAAAATGAATCGGTTGCCAAAACCTTAATGCTTCTCATGGAACTGCTCGGAACGTATTCTCTTCCGCCCGAGGCAACCCACCCCATCGCCTATGACGACATCTGGCCCAAGGCCGACACCTTCGAAGCGACGAACGATCTCGATTGCCGGAGCGACCAGTCGGTGACCGAGCAGCAAAATGAAACCCGCTACGAACAGGCGCACTACAAATGCGAGCCAGCCACGACCATCGAGGAGCTCGAGGCGATCGCACGGTTCGCAAAAAGCAGCTCATATACCTCGTTTCGCACAGCCGTCAAACTTGCCCGACCCGGATCTGCATCCCCAGCCGAATCCCTAATGTTTGCTGTTCTCGGAGCGCCCATGCGCTTTGGCGGATTCGGGTGTTGCAGCCTGCCCATGGGCGGCCTGCTACTCAACTATCGAGTCGACTTCGACACCCTTGCGGTCAACATGTCCTCGGGCATCCCCTACGCCATCTGCGACTTATATTGCCCGGCAGCCGGTGTCGACAACGAATACAACGGAATTGGGCATGAGCTTCAAAACGCTCGCATCCACGATGGCAATCGCAACAATGGCCTTAAGGCCATGGGCATCCACGTCCTGGTTATCAATCGCGACCAAATGAAAGACCTTGTTGCACTCGAGGCCTTCGCCCAGACGATACATCGACTTGCGGGAGTTCGATTCCGCTACCGCATCAAGGGTTATCGCAAGCGTCAGGCCACCTGGCTCAACGCCCTGCGAGCCGGAATCGGCCTTGCGCCGGTCTAAACGACGAATCACCCATGCGCCGTCGAGCAGGGCTGGACAGTTAGTTCAGATACGTATAAATGAACACATCGATTCGGACTGTCTTGCCGCCAACTCCGCACGATTCGCCCCACTTAGAAGCCTGATAAACCTCGAAACGGCGTCATATGGACCAACCGAAGCGCCAAAACAGCGCCGCGGCATCGATTTGGGCAATTTCATGGCACAAGTTTTATACAAATCTGAACTAACTGTCCACCCCGCCCTCTGGCGGCCGCCCAAAAGTCCCCGAGCACCCGCAATCGACCTCCATTTGACAGCGGCAACAGGGTCGCTCACCATAGCAGGCGACAAATCGACGAAAGGAAAGATATGGCAGCTGCACAGCCGCTTAAGATTCGCATGGTTGCCGGGCTTGGCAACCCTGGCGAGGAGTATGCCGAGACCCGCCACAACGCTGGCTTTAAGGCAATCGACGAGCTGGCCCGTCAGGCCGGCGTCACGTACTGGAAAAATCAGGCCGGCGCCGAGGTCGCGCTCATCAACATCAACGATCCCGAGGAAGAGGGCGGCAAGCGCCAGATCGTACTGGTCAAGCCGCAGTCGTACATGAACACCTCGGGCGGTCCCATCTCCAAGCTCTGCCGCGAGTACAAGATCAAAGCCGAAGAGCTGCTCGTGATCCACGATGAGCTCGACATTCCCGCCGGCGACGTGCGTGTTAAGGTGGGCGGCGGCCACGCCGGCCACAACGGCCTGCGCTCCATCATCGACAAGATGGGCAGCCGCGACTTTAGCCGCATCCGCACCGGTATCGGCAACCCTCCCGGCAAGATGGCCGTCGCCGACTACGTGCTCAAGCAGCTGCGCGCTCGCGAGGCCGAGGACTTCCAGGACACCTGCGCCCGCGCCGCCGACGCCGCCGGCCTGGCGATCGTGCACGGCGTAGTCTATGCCCGCGACCACGTCAACGGCTCCGCCTCCGCCAACGGCAAGCACTAAACCTACCATTTAGGGACAGGTTTATTTTGGCAGGTTTTATCTGCGGAAACGCCCCGGTGGCGGCATCGCAATAAACCCCGCGCCGCCATACATACATAACACCCCAAAGGGGGCCGGCCTCATCGCAACCCGAAGCCGGCCCCCTTTGCCGTTTTGCCTGATAAAACCGACCAAAATAAACCTGTCCCTTTTTGGTAGGTCGGAGTGGATAAACCGTTTTCCCACCTGCCGAAGAAACACGTAAACGGCATGGCCATGAGGGTATAATTTGCACCGTATGTCTGCACAACGCCTGTGCGCGTACGGTTTTATTCGGGCTACCGTCCATTTCCGTGGAGGCACGGTTCGGCAGCCCTAACAAGAGAGGGGTTCTATGTATAAGATCCTGGAGAAGACGCAGTTCTCGGAGAAGGTGTTCAAGTTCCGCATCGAGGCGCCTGCAATCGCCAAACATGCGCACGCTGGACAGTTCCTCATGGTCCGCGCCAACGAGACGGGCGAGCGCGTCCCGTTTACCCTGGCCGGCTGGAATGGTGACGAGGGCTGGGTCGAGTTCATCTTCATGGTGATCGGCAAGACCACCGAGATGCTGTCCACCTACGAGGCCGGCGAGTCGCTGCGCGACGTCGTGGGCCCGCTGGGCGTTCCCACCGAGATGGCTGAGGGCCCCTGCGCCGTCATCGGCGGCGGCGTCGGCCTGGCAATTGCCTTCCCGGTCGCCAAGCACCTGGTCGAGACCGGCCACGAGGTGCACGCCATCATGGGCGCCCGCACCAAGGACCTCCTGCTCATGGAGGACCAGTTCCGCGAGCTCCTCGACGAGGACCACATCCACATCACCACTGACGACGGCTCCTACGGCGAGCAGGGCGTTGTCACCGCTCCGCTGGAGCGCCTGCTGCAGGACAAGGCCGTGAGCCAGGTCTTCTGCGTCGGTCCCGTTCCGATGATGAAGTTCTCGACCCTCACCGCCCAGAAGTACGACACCCCCATCACCGCGTCGCTCAACCCCATCATGGTTGACGGCACCGGCATGTGCGGCTGCTGCCGCGTCGAGGTGGGCGGCGTGACCAAGTTCGCTTGCGTCGACGGCCCCGACTTCGATGCCACCCTGGTCGACTGGGATGACCTTCGTGCCCGCCAGGCCGCTTACCGTTCCGAAGAGGGCGAGTCCCTCAAGGCCTATGAGGAAAAGAGCTGCGCATGCCACTAGTTAACGGTCGTTTCGTTGCCGATATGAAGTCGCCCCGCACCCCCGATAACGAGGAGCCGGCTGCCGAGCGCGCCTGCGACTTCCGCCCCGTCGACAAGGGCTTCACCGAGGAGATGGCGCTGGCCGAGGCCGAGCGCTGCCTCAACTGCAAGAAGCCGTTCTGTGTTGAGGGCTGCCCCGTCAACATCAACATCCCCCGCTTTATCGAGCAGATCCGCGAGAAGGACTTCGGCGGCGCTCTCGACACCATCCGCGAGGACTCCATGCTTCCCGCCATCTGCGGCCGCGTCTGCCCGCAGGAGAACCAGTGCGAGGGCAAGTGCATCCGTGGCAAGAAGTCCGAGCCCGTGGCCATCGGCCAGCTCGAGCGCTTCCTGGGTGACCGCCCCGAGCTCGCCTCCACGCCCAAGATGGCCCCCAAGAACGGCAAGAAGGTCGCCGTCGTCGGCTCCGGCCCGTCCGGCATCACCTGCGCCGGCGAGCTCGCCCGTAACGGCTTTGACGTCACCGTCTTCGAGGCCTTCTTCACCGGCGGCGGCGTGCTGGTCTACGGCATCCCCGAGTTCCGTCTGCCCAAGGCAGTCGTCAAGCGCGAGATTGACGGCCTGGAGGACATGGGCGTCAAGTTTGAGTACAACTCCGTCGTGGGCAACATGGCCACGGCCGAGGAGCTGTTCGAGCAGGGCTTCGACGCCATCTACGTGGCGACCGGCGCTGGCCTGCCCAAGTTCCTCAACGTCCCCGGCGAGAACCTGCCCAACGTCTTCTTCGCCAACGAGTACCTCACCCGCGTGAACCTGATGAAGGCCAACAAGTTCCCCGAGTACGACACCCCCACCAAGCACGGCAAGAACGTCGTCGTCTTTGGTGGCGGCAACGTGGCTATGGACGCCGTCCGTACCGCCAAGCGCCTGGGCGCCGAGCACGCCATCATCGCCTACCGCCGTACCGAGGACGAGATGCCCTGCCGTCGCGCCGAGCTGCACCACGCTAAGGCCGAGGGCGTCGAGGTTCTGCCGCTCGTCTCCCCGCTCGAGTTTGTCGCTGGCGAGGACGGCTCCGTGTGCGCCGTCAAGGTCCAGAAGATGGAGCTCGGCGAGCCCGACGAGTCCGGCCGTCGTCGCCCGGTGCCCATCGAGGGCGCCATCGAGGAGATCCCCTGCGACGTCGCGATCTCGGCTATCGGCACCAACGCCAACCCCTTCGCTGCCAAGATCGGCGGCAAGATGGAGCTCAACAAGTGGGGCTACATCGTCGCCGACGAGGAGACCGGCCAGACCACCGATCCCCGCATCTGGGCCGGCGGCGACATCGTCACCGGTGCCGCTACGGTCATTCTGGCGATGGGCGCCGGCAAGAAGGCCGCCGCTTCCATCACCAAAAGCCTGCTGGGCGAGTAATCACCTGCAGCGCTAGCCATCAAACGGCAAAGTCCCCGTCGAGCACACGCCCGGCGGGGACTTTTTCTATGCCGACCGCCCCACCACCACAAAGGGGACAGGCACCTTTGTGGTGGTTTTGGACTTGGCTGGCCAGTTTGTCTCGATCTGTAACAGGTAGGCCACGTTGAGCCCCGTAGATGTTACGAATCGAGATATTGTGCGGGCGTCTGCCCGTTCATCTCAATCTGTAACAGTTAGAGGTCAAATTCCTCGCTTGGTGTTACAAATCGAGACGTTGTTCCGGCACTCGCTAGCTTGTCTCGATCTGTAACATCTGGAACCCAAATTCCTCGTTTGGTGTTACAAATCGAGACATTAGGTTGGCAGTCAGACGGTTCATCTCAATCTGTAACATCTAGTGCCGTTTTGGGTGGCCAGGTGTTACAGATTGAGATTTTACTGACGCCGAGAACGAGGGCAGCCGCTAAAACCTAGCGCTTGCAGCGCTTGGTCGCGGCGACACCGGCTGCGGCAACGGTTGCGCCGGCGATGCCTAGAGCAGCGACGGTCATTGCGGTGTTGTCGCCCGTAGCGGCCAGGGCGGCGTCGGACTTCTTTGCCGGTGCGGTCTTCTCAACCGTCTTGGTCGTGACGGTCGTTTTGGTCGGCGTCGCAGTGGGCTTGGCCTCGGGCTTAGCCTCCGGCTTCGCGTCGGGCTTTACCTCAGGCTGCGGCGTCGGCTTGGGATCCGGCGTAGGCTGCGGATCGGGCGCAGGCGTAGCCTCGGGCGTAAACGTCAGGTCGGTGCTCAGCCACAGTGTAAGGATCCAGCCGCTCTCGGGATCGACCTCACTCACCTCACTCGCCTGATAGCCGCACTCCACGCCGTTAATCACTAGTTTAGTGTCGGACGTAAAGTAGAAGCCACGCGCCGGCTTAAGGTACAGACCGTAACGATAGGTCACGCTAGGCTTAAAGGTATCGATATGGTTGGTGATGTTCTCATCCCAAAACTCGACGGAGTTCACCTCGCTGCCGTCGCTGCCCGTCCAGAATTCACACTGCAGGATAGAGTCCGAGCCAGCCGGGGTACCCGCCGTAAAGACCGGCTTGTCGCCCGCCTTAAAGGTAGTCGTGGCGCCGTTGATCTCGATAAGGTCGATGGCATGCAACTCGCCAACCGGCTGCTCACACAACATATTGGCCGCATTGGGGGCAAATACGCCATCGACCGTCTTGACGGTATTGCTTACCCATCGGCCGTTAACATTCACGTTGTAGTCGTCGGCCAAGGTGTTGTCGCCCTTGAGCCTCAGCTCGACGGAGTACATGTAGAACTTGCCCTCTTCGAAGTGGTCAATTTTCCTCATGCCCGGCGCGTACTTACCGGGGTCGGAATACCAGAAGGCAACGGGGGTGAGCTCTCTGGGGTCGCTGCCGTCCATCTCCTCCCAGCACTCATACGCAATCTCATACTTATCGGCGTCGGCGGCAGGAATCGTCGCGGTCGCACGCGGCGCCTCACCGGGTGCATAGTCGGTCTTCACGTCGTTGACGTTCAGGTTCTCGAGAGCTTGGCTTTCTGACGCTACGAGCGTTATGGCACTGTCGATGTTGTAGCGAATATAGTAGTCATCCCTGGTTTCGTTGATTACGACCGAACCGCTCGGCCTGTAGGCGTTGAAGATATCATCGGGGTCGCCCACGATGATGTGGTCGCCCTCATAGTCGGTTCCGGTATACGTCAGTGCCGCGCCAATATAAAGAGCCTCAGTGCGCGTGAGTCGATACGAGCCGCCCGCCGCGCCACCCGTAAAGGTCAGCGTCAGCCTCATGTGATCGTCAACAGGCTCAAAGCGAGCCGTCACATCGGACATAGATGCGTCCTGGACTTCAGCCAGGGTGCCCGAAGCAGCATCGGCCCGGTAGTACTTGGTTTCGACAAGTTCGCGGAGCGGCTTATCCGGCATACCGCCCTCGACATCGGGAAAATTATAGGTATACGACTGGCCCTTTTCGAGTGTGACATTGCTCGGAAGCACGCAGTCCGTGTAGTGATTGATCACGGTCGTGTTGACCTTAACGCCGCCTCCGTCCGTCACGTCGGTCACGCCGCAGGGCATGATGGCATCGCTTGCCGGCGTGGCGGCGTTGTTGCTGGGGGCGTTTTGCTCGGCGGGCACCGCATCGCCAGAGCCGCTGGCGGTGTCAGCTGGAGTTGCCTGCTGAGGTTCAGCGGTAGCTTGCGCCACCGGAGCAGCATTGGACGCCGGCGCGGTCGTTGCAGCCGAGTCCGCCGTACCCGTCGGTGTCACCGGAGCCGCTGCGACCTCACCCGTCGGCACGCCGGAGTCCGCGCACTCGATCGCAAGCGCCACGCTCGGCAGCAGCAGCTGGCCAACCATAAGCGCGCACGCACCGGCGCAAGCGATTTTGGCGCTCACGCAGCGCCAAGTACCGTGAACCAGCGAACAGGTGCGCTCGCGCTGGGTCTGCTTATCAAAGTGGCTTCCGTTCATAATGGCCCCCTTGGTCGAAAGACTGCACCACCACAAAGGTACCTGTCCCCTTTGCGGTGGTCCTGTACAACCAAGATGCGCCAAACGGCCCCGTATGCCTAGGTTCGTAGATGCGAACCTAGGCCTCTACCTGCGAAAATAAAAAGAGCCGCCGCAAGGGTACCCATGCCCCCGCGGCGGCTGAAAATGGCTATGAAAGCTTAGGCTAGCGGTCGCGGCGCTTGGACGCAACGAAGCCGGCGCCGATGACGGACGCACCGGCGATGCCAAGGACGGCGGCCGCCGTCGTGACGTTATCGCCTGTGGCGGCCAGAACACCGGAAGCGTTTTTGGCGCCGGTAGCAGTCTTGGTCGCAACGGTCGTGGTGGTCTTTGCGTCCTTATCTACGGGCTTCAGGTCAGGCTTCTGCTCGGGATTGGGCATAGGATCGGGATTGGGCGTCGGATCGGGCTCTGGCGTCGGCTCCGGCTCCTGTCCGTCTCCAAAATCAATCACCACATCATGGGCGACCTCGGAAGAACCGACGATATCCGTAATCGCAGACGAACCGGCAACACCAACGACCTGCCCGTTCTGAGAGCTCGGCCATTGCCCCGTATCAACAACCTTTTTCACATCGCGCACGGCGCCATCCGTCGGAGTCGTAATCGTCGCATTTCCTCGCAAATCAATCATCGCGGCATGGAACAGTGTCGCATTCGCGACGTTGCGGTTGATCGCATAGATTCCCGCAGTCGCACCCGAAGCCTCGATCTTCGAGTTGAAAATCTGGATACGAGGCGTTTCCGACCCGATGTTTGCCTCTGCCATGATTCCAAAACTTTGATTACGGGCGGCATCGATGCTGCTTGCGGCAGATAGACTTCGAGACGTAAGATTCGACTTCTCGACAAGCATCCACACTGCACCGTCTTGCGAGCGTGCGCCGATGCCCGCCGAGAACGAGGCCGCACTGCCGGCGGAAAGCACGACATCGGCTCCGTTGACGATTTTCATGAGGGTATTCTTCTTGATACCGACCGTATAAATGCACGCGGAAGCCCACGAGGCATCGGCAGTCTTAATCGACAGATTGGCGTCATCGATGGTGACATCGGCACCGCGCTCGTAAGAGGAGTCCGGCTCTTCCTGCTCGCCTTCCTGAGCAGTGTGTCTGTTGGGAATGTTGTCGGCAAAGATGCCGAAGATGCTCTGCATTGGACGCCAAGATCCTTCCGCCGATTTCGCCTCGATTTTGACATCGGCGCCCTTATCGATCTTCACGCTGCCGGCCGTCGCGCGAATGCCCGCCACATGATCCGATGTACCCGAAGCCGTCACGTTGACGCTGGCACCGCTGATGGTCACATCGCCGCCGACATTGCCGTCGCCTTCCGCCGCAATAACATCGTTCTGGGCCGTCGCATTAAGGGTGCCGTCGCCGGTAATGGCGAGGTTGCCGTTTTTAACAGCAATAGCGCTCTGACCGGCATCGGCTGTGATGGTGTTATTGCCGGTCACGCCGATATTGAGGTTGCCCTGAGCGCTGATACCGGCACCGTTGTAGCCATTGAGCTTCATGTCGTCGGCGCCGTCCCAGGACCACGTTCCGGCCTCGTCGCCGGCGACCGCGCCCTTGTTGTACTGCGTGCCGCCCACGTTGACCCACTCGGCGGCGAGTGCCACGCTCGGCAGCAGCAGCTGGCCGGCCATGAGTGCACAGGCCCCCGCACAGGCAAGCTTGGCGCCCACACGTCGCCACGTTCCGCGGGAGAGCGAGCATGCGCGACCGCGGTTGATTGAGTTGTCATGGATTTGCTTTTGCATGTGAGCCTCCTTGTCGTAGGGGGTGCTTCTGTAACACCATGTTACGTAAAGTTATCCGGGTCCCGGGGCACAAATTCGCATGCGGGCCATCTGCCAGCGCAAAAGGCAGTGGGCACGCGATTGCCAAGCGCGCCCCGTCTTTCGAAAGGCCCACCCCCTACCGTCCTGGTCTAAAATCGGGGACACGATTATTCCGTCCATCCAAAGGACCATCCTTGAACCTGAGCAAGCAAAAAATCAACGCGCTTTTGGCCCTCGCGCTCTTCACCTTTGTCTTTCTTGCCGCCGAGTTTCGCTTCGATATCAATGTCGGGCTGCTCGCCGGTGCCGAGCGCGTTGTAATTGCACAGGGCTTTATCCTGGGCGCCAGCGTGCTCGGCTTTATCGGATATGCGCCGTTGCTCGGGCACGCGCAACGCAAAGGCCAGCCTCAGGCAGTTGTCAGTGCCGCCGTTCCCATCGCCATCTTGGGGTTGACTCAGATTCAGTTCCCCACGGGCACGCTTGCGGTCGAGATTCTGGGCTGCGTGGCATTCCTCGGACTCGGCCTGCTGGGTGCCGCAGCGCACCATGCCTTCGCGATGACGTTCCAAGACGACCCCAAGCTCGCCACCGGTGCAGGGGCGGCATACGCTGCGGGCATTCTGATGCAGTTCGCGATCAACCTGCTCGACTGCGGCGGTATCGCCGAGCTCATCATTCTTGGCGCGGCGACGATCGTCATCTCCACCCTTAGCGCTGCTCCCCAAGCCGCAGACGAGGGCTCCAGCCACACCGCCAACCCCTTTATCGATCCCTCGCACGCCCTCGCCAAGCAGGCGTGCTGGAGCATCGCACTCGTCATGATTCTCGCCTGCTTGTTCTCGACACTCGATAACGTCGTCACGTTTTCCAATGCCCACGGAACCATCGCCGTGCAGACTTGGCCGCGCCTCTTTTTGGCAGCAAGCGGTCTCGTCGCCGGCATCGTCTTTGACCTTGCCGAGCGTCGTTACATGGGGCTCGTTATGCTCGGTGTAACGGTGCTGTCCACCATTTCGATCCTGGCCGTAGAAGCCGGCGCCGACCCCAACTTGGGCCTCATCGTCTTTTACCTGAGCTCGGGCTTTTTCGTCACGTTCTTCACCGCCACGTTTACGCAGTTGGCACCGCGCATGCATGCCCCGGCTTTGTGGGCCGGCATGGGCCGTGCCGCCAACAACGTATGCGCGTTCACCACGTCGGGCATCTCGCTGGCGCTGGTTACCTCGGGCAATGTCGCCCTCATCATGATCGGCGCGCTCATGCTGCTCGTAGCGGCCAGCGTGGCATTCGTTGCTGCCGGCCTATTCCGCCTACCCCAAACCGAGCAGGAGCGCGAACATCAACAGCTTGCCGAGGAAGCGCTCGCCGCGCCAAGCATCGAGGAGCAGCGTCAGTCCTTCATCACCGACCACGGCCTCACCCCGCGCGAAGTCGATGTGCTCACGGCCGTAACCCAGGACGAGCGACCGCTTAAACAGATCGCCGAGGAGCTCGGCATCTCGATGCGCATGGTGCAGCGCCATCTGAGCTCCATCTACCAAAAGACCGACACGCAAACGCGCGCCGGTCTCACCAAAGCCTTTCCCTCAGCCTAAAACAAAACCACCACAAAGGCGCACTGTGAACTGCCTCCCATTTCTTGGACATCGGGAAATGGGAGGTTTTCCATGAGTATAGACCTGAGGGTGAAGCACGACCTGGAGTCCAGGAGGCGGGCCGTCGAGCTCTTCGACGCCGGCGTCGGCTGCAAGCCGGCGGC
>CAKUHP010000008.1 GCA_934658705.1 uncultured Collinsella sp.
CCATGGCGCACCAAACCTGCACCTTCCGCGAGCTGCTGGACGGCGACGCCACCACCGAGCAGCTCGTCGTCACCTTCCTGGCCATGCTGGAGCTTGCCAAGCGCGGCTCGCTCACGCTGAGCCAGGACGAGATCTTCGGAACCATTCAAATCAACCGCGTCGAGGGCGCCGAGGCCTACGTGCCCGGCGAGGGCCCCGAGCTCACCGAATAGGAGCGACCAACCATGTCAAACCTTTCCACGCTGGAGGCAAACAGCCTCAAAGGCGCCCTCGAGGCGCTGTTGCTGGTCTCGAGCGACCCCGTGAGCGCGCCCGCGCTGGCAGGTGCGCTTGATATCGCCCCCGGCGAGTGCGCATCGCTGCTCGCCGAGCTCAAGGTTGAATACGAGGAGGCCAACCGCGGATTTCAGCTGCGCGAGGTTGCCGGCGGCTGGCGCCTGTTTACGCATCCCGCCTACCACGATGTGGTCGAGGCCTATGTGCTGAGCTGGGACACGCAAAAGCTGTCGCAGGCGGCGCTCGAGACGCTCGCCGTGATCGCCTACCACCAGCCCGTCACGCGAGAGGTGGTCAAGGGCATCCGCGGCGTCAACTCCGACGGCGTCATCGCGTCACTCGTGGACAAGGGCCTGGTGCGCGAGCTCGGCCGCGACCCCCAGCGCGGTCAGGCCATCATTTACGGCACGACCAATGCCTTCCTAGAGAAGTTCGGCCTGCGCTCCACCCGTGACTTGCCCGATTTGGAACAGTTTGCCCCCGACGAGCAGTCGCGCCAGTTTATCCGCGAGCGCCTGAGCGGTCGCAGCATTCAGTCCACGCTCGAGGAACAGGCCGAGGACCTGGACGAAGAGCGCGAGCTGCTCGATACCGATGTTGAGGACATTGAGGCAGTCGAGGACGAGGATATCCAGGTCAGCGACAATGCCCCGGAGGATATGCATGACGAGAACTAACGAAGCAGGGGAGATGCGCGTTGCCGACGCACCGGGCACGCCCGCGCCCGGTGCCCAGCCCGTCTACCCGCACACCATGCGTCTGCAGCGCTTTTTGGCGCGCGCGGGCGTGGCGAGCCGCCGCGGCTCGGAGGACCTGATGACCGCCGGCCGCGTGGCCGTCAACGGCGAGATCGCGACCGAGCTGGGCACCAAGGTCGATGTCGACCGCGACCATATCGAGGTCGACGGCATGCCCGTCAAGCTCAACCAGGGCGCCGTGTACCTGATGCTCTACAAGCCGACCGGCTACCTCACCACCATGAGCGACCCGCAGGAGCGTCCCTGCGTGGCAGACCTGGTCCCCCGCGACCGTTTTCCGGGCTTGTTCCCGGTGGGCCGCCTGGACCGCGATACCACGGGCCTGTTGCTCTTTACCACCGACGGCGACCTGTCGCAGGACCTGCTGCATCCCAGTAAGCACGTCTATAAGACCTACCAGGCGCTTGTGGACGGCCACCTGACCGACCGCGACTTGGAGCCACTCCGCCGCGGCATTGAGCTCGACGATGGCCTGTGTCAGCCGGCCATCTGCCGCGTCATCACCGCGCACGAGGCCGAGGCCGTGGCGCCGCAGGGCGTCAAGCCCGGCACCACCGCCGTGGAGGTCATCATCCGCGAGGGCCGCAAGAACCAGGTCAAGCGCATGCTGAGCAAAATCCACCATCCGGTGATCCGCCTGCATCGCTGCAACTTTGCCGGCCTGGAGCTCGAAGGCGTAGCCAAGGGTTCGTGGCGCGAGCTCACCGACCGCGAGGTGCAGATCCTCAAGGACGGCGGCATCCCGCCCATGCAGGCCAGCGCCAAGCGCGGCGGCAAGGCCCAGGACAACCCCGCGAGCCGCACGCGCCATCACGGCAGCCACGGCTCCGCGCCCAAGCGCAACACCTACCGCGAGCGCTACACAGGCTAGGCAACCCACCGCGCCCCAACGCCCGCGTCCCATACCAGCACGTCAACCACCGAAAGGAAGCATTGCATGATCGTCGCCATCGACGGCCCCGCCGGTTCCGGCAAGTCCACTATCGCCAAGGAGATCGCCCGCCAGCTGGGCTTTAACAAGCTCGACACGGGCGCCATGTATCGCGCCGTCACCTTTGCCGCCCTCGACCGCGGCATCGACCTGGACGACGAGGCGGCCATCGACGCCCTCGCCGAGCAGATCGAGATCCGCTTTACCAATGGCACCGGTGAGGACACGCGTCTGACCATTGACGGCCAGGACGCCTCGGCCGCCATCCGTACCCCGCAGGTCGATGCCAACGTTTCCAAGGTCTCGGCCTACCCAGGCGTGCGCGCCGCCATGCTCATCCACCAGCGCCGCGCCGCCGAGGACCGCGATATCGTCGCCGAGGGTCGCGATATCGGCACCGTCGTGTTCCCCAACGCACAGGTCAAGGTCTTCCTGACCGCCGACCCGCGTGAACGCGCCCGTCGCCGCGTGCTGCAGCGCCACCAAAACGACGCCCAGCCGCTGACCGACGAGCAGCTCGAGGCCGAGGTCGACGAGACCCTCGACGCCCTCAAGCAGCGCGACAAGCTCGACAGCAGCCGCGAGGTCGCACCGCTCGTGCCCGCCGAGGACGCCGTGCACGTCGACTCCACCGCCCACACCATCGACGAGGTCGTCTCGATAATCGAGGACCTCATCAACCAAAGGAGGTAGCCCATGCGCCTGTTTAAGCAGACGCCCGAGGACTATTACAACGCCCCCTACGCCGAGTTCCCGGCGCTCATCCGCGGCACCGTCGTCGTGGTCATGGCGATTCTTTGGGCCTTCTCCAAGCTCATGTGGCGCTGGAAGGTCGAGGACGCCGACCTGCTGTTTGAGCGCCAGGAAGGCCGTGGTAGCGTAGTCATCTGCAACCACACCTCGATGGCCGAGCTCTTGGCCGTTGAGACGGCACTGTTCTTTGGCGGCCGCCGCATCCGCCCCATCTTTAAGTCCGAGTTCGCCAAGACCAAGATCGTGCGCTGGGCCTTTAGCCGCGTGGGCGGCATTCCCGTCGAGCGCGGCACCGCCGACATGAAATGCCTGCGCGCCGCCCAGCACGCGCTGCAGCGCGGCGAGGACGTCCTGATCTTCCCCGAGGGCACGCGCATCCGCTCGCGCGAGATCAAACCCGAGGTCCACGGCGGCTTTGCGCTCATCGCCCAGATGGGCAAGGCGCCCGTCAACCCGCTCGCCATCTGCGGCTGGTCCGACATCACGCCCAAGGGCAAAAAGCTCATGCGCCCTAAAAAGTGCTGGATCCGTGCCGGCAAGGCCGTCTCGCTTTCCGACGCGCCGGCTGGGCTCAAGCGCACGGAGCGCCTGGCCTGGTTTGAGTCCGAAGCCATGGGCCGCGTCTACACCATGCGCGACGAGCTATGCGACGAGCATCCGGGCAGGTTCTAGCCATGGGTGAGAACGTGAAGAACACCGCCGCGACCGCCGCCGAGGACACTGTCCCCACCATCGAGATCGCCGCCCACGCCGGCACCTGCTACGGCGTGCAGCGCGCACTCGACATGGCGCTGGCCGCCGCACCGCAGGCAGGGGAGAGCGCGCAGGTCCACACCCTGGGCCCGCTCATCCATAACCCCATCGTGGTGCGCGAGCTTGCCGAAGCGGGCGTGGGCTTGGCCGAGACCCTGGACGACGTAGCATCGGGCACCGTGATCATCCGCGCCCACGGCGTGGTACCGCAGGTGATCGATGCCGCCCGCGAGCGCGACCTTACCGTGGTCGACGCCACTTGCCCCTACGTGAAGAAGGTCCACGTGGCGGCCGAGCGCCTGGTACGCGAGGGCTACCGCGTGATCGTCGTGGGCGAGCCGGGGCACCCCGAGGTCGAGGGCATTCTGGGCCACGCCGGCGATGACGCGCAGGTCGTGAGCTGCGCCGCCGACGCCGACGCACTGCCGCTCAAGGGTAAGGTGGGCTTGGTCGTACAGACCACCCAGACCGCGCAGAACCTGGCCGAGGTCGTGGCCGCCATCACACCGCGTGTGCAGGAGCTGCGCGTGATCAACACCATCTGCGCTGCCACGAGTGAGCGCCAGCAGGCGGCCGCGTCACTCGCCGACCGCTGTGACTGCATGGTCGTCGTGGGCGGTAAGAACTCGGGCAACACCCGCCGTCTGGCGCAGATTTGCGCCGACGCCTGCGAGCGCACGCACCATATCGAGGAGGCCGCCGAGCTTGAGGCCACTTGGTTTGCCAATGCGCGCCACATCGGCATCACCGCCGGCGCTTCCACTCCGCAAGAACACATCGAACGCGCCGTCGCGCGCATCAAGGAGCTTTGCCGCTAATCATGGACCAGACCGTACCCGCATACGCCGCCGAGGTGGCCGATTACGGGCGCAGCCGCGACCCCGAGCCGGGTGAGGGCGCGCTCGTCAAGAACGTGCGTCCCGAATCGCCCGCATGGGATGTGGGTATTGAGCCGGGCATGCGCGTGCTTACGGTCAACGGCGAGCGGCTCACCGACATGATTGTGTGGCTCTGGGAAGCCGACGACGACACCGTCGAGCTTGAGATTTTCGACCCGAGCGACAACACCGTCACCCCGGTGGAGCTCGACCGCTTTCCCGGCGAGGACTGGGGCCTGGAGTTCGACGGCCCCATCTTCGATGGCATGCGTACCTGCGTAAACGCCTGCGTGTTTTGCTTTATGACGATGCTGCCCAAGGGCGGCCGCTCCACACTCTATATCCGTGACGACGACTACCGCCTAAGCTTTTTGCAGGGCAACTTCGTCACGCTCACAAACCTCACCGACGAAGACGTGCAAAACGTCATCGACCGCAACATGAGCCCCATGAACGTGTCGGTCCACGCCGTGAGTCCCGACGTTCGCCGCCGCATGATGGGCCGCAACGCCCAGCGCGGCATGGACGTACTCGAGGCCATCATGGCCGCCGGCATCGAGATCCACGCGCAGATCGTATTGTGCCCCGGCATGAACGACGGCGAGGAGTTGGAAAAGACCCTGCGCTATTGCGAGGAGCACGAGCAGATCACGAGCCTGGGCATTGTGCCGCTCGGTTTTACCAAGCACCAGAACCGCTTTAGCTGGTCATACAGCGATAAACCCGAGCTCGCGCGCGAGACCATTGCCATGATCCGGCCCTATCAGGATCGCGCCTACGAGCGCTTTGGCCGCCACACCTTCCAGATGAGCGACGAGTTCTACCTGGACGCCGGCATCGAGCCGCCCGAGGCTGACTTTTACGACGGCTACCCGCAGTACTACGATGGCATCGGCATGATTCGCTCGTATCTGGACGAGACGGACGATGTGCTTGCCGCAGACGCCGAGCGCCTGGCCCGCGTTCGTGAGGCCATCGCCGCCCGCGGCCAGCACCTGCTGTGCCTCTCGGGCGCCAGCGCGCGCGACACCGTGGCGCGCTTCGTGGAGTCGCCGCAGGGCCTTGCCGGCACTGTCGCGGCCATCAAGAACCGCTACTTTGGCGGCAACGTGGACGTGACCGGCCTCATTGTCGCGAGCGATATCCTGGAGCAGCTGCCGCAAGACCTGTCGGGGGTTATGCTCTTTGTGCCTAAGCTCATGTTCAACGCTGACGGCATGACGCTTGACGAGTATCATCGTGACGATTTACTCGCAAGCCTTAGCAGTCGCGGCGCCGAGGTTCATGTGGTGTCGACCATGCCGCATGAGCTGCTCGATACCCTGGAGCACATCCTTGGCATTGCGCCTGCCGACTCTACTAATTCCGCTGACCCTACCCATTAAAGGAGAGCAGATGAAACCTATCGTCGCCGTCGTCGGACGCCCCAACGTGGGCAAGTCCACGCTCGTTAACCGCCTGGCCCAGACCTCGGACGCCATCGTCCACGAGTCCCGCGGCGTCACGCGCGACCGCTCGTATCACACGGCCGACTGGAACGGCCGCGAGTTCACCATCGTCGACACAGGCGGCATCGAGCCGCTCAAGAGCGATGACGTCTTCGCTACGTCCATCCGCGACCAAGCCCTCGCCGCCGCCGAGGAAGCCGCCGTCATCCTGTTTGTGGTCGACGGCCGCACCGGCGTCACCGAGGAAGACGAGTCGGTCGCTCGCATGCTCAAGCGCTGCGACAAGCCGGTCTTTCTGTTGGTGAACAAGCTCGATAACCCCGATCGTGAGAACGACAGCATCTGGGAGTTCTATTCGCTCGGCATCGGTGAGCCCACGCCGCTCTCGGCCCTGCATGGCCACGGCACGGGCGACCTGCTCGACGATATCGTTGCCCTGCTTCCGGAGGAAGAGGACGAGGTCGCCGATGAGTTCCCCGACGCGCTGAACGTCGCCATCATCGGCCGCCCCAACGCCGGCAAGTCGTCGCTGTTCAACCGCATCCTGGGCGCCGACCGCTCTATCGTGTCTAACATTGCCGGCACGACGCGCGACGCCATCGACACCGTCGTGGAGCGCAACGGCAAGCATTACCGCATGGTTGACACCGCGGGTATTCGCAAAAAGAGCACCGTATACGAGAATATCGAGTACTACTCGATGGTCCGCGGCCTGCGCGCCATCGATCGCGCCGATGTGGCACTGCTCGTCGTCGACGCCTCCGTGGGCGTTACCGAACAGGACCAGAAGGTCATGGGTCTTGCCATCGAGCGCGGCTGCGCCATCGTGGTGCTGCTCAACAAGTGGGACCTGCTCGACGACGACCGCAAACGCGAGGCCTGCATGGAGACCGTCGACCGCCGTCTGGGCGTCATGGCTCCCTGGGCCCAGTACCTGCGCATCTCGGCCCTGACCGGCCGCAGCATCGAGAAGATCTGGGCCATGGTCGACGCCGCCGAGAAGACGCGTTCGCAAAAAATCTCCACCTCGCGCCTCAACACCTTCCTCACCGACCTGCGTGAGTTCGGTCACACCGTCGTGGACGGCAAACGCCGCCTGCGCATGCACTACGTGACCCAGACGGGCGTCAACCCGCCGACGTTCACGTTCTTCGTCAACCACAGCGACCTGGTCAACGATACCTACCAGCGCTACGTGGAAAACCGTATGCGCTCGACCTTCGACTTCGCCGGCACGCCCATTCGACTCTTCTTTAGGAAGAAGGAGCAAAAGGATGCTTAATCCGATCCTGCTGACCGCCATCTGCGCCGTGGTCTCGTTCTTTATCGGAGCGATTCCGTTTGGCCTGATCCTGGGCCGCGTGTTCAATCACACGGACATTCGCAAGGCGGGTTCCGGCAACATCGGCACCACCAACGCACTGCGCGTGGCCGGCCCCAAGGTGGCCGCGCTCACGCTGCTGTGCGACTGCCTTAAGGGCGCTATCTGCGTGATCATCGCGCGCCCGCTCATCGCGAGCGTGGGCTTTGGCTTCCCCGTGAGCATCATGGCCCCCGGTGCCGACGGCGACTGGATGCTCGGTGTCATCTGCTTGACGGCCGTGTGGGGTCATATCTTTTCGCCCTACCTCAACTTCCACGGCGGCAAGGGCATCGCAGTTGGTTTGGGCGTCATCCTTGCTTGGTACTGGCCCATTGGCCTGTCGCTGCTTGGCATGTTTATCGTGGCCGTCGCCATCACCAAGTACGTGTCGGTGGGCTCGCTTGCCGCCGCCATCGGTCTTCCCATCGCTGCCTGCGCGGTCTTTCCGTATAGCAGCCTGGGCCTCAAGTTTTGCATGGCGATGATCGGCATCACCGTGGTGTGGGCCCATCGCTCGAATATCCAAAAGCTCATGGCCGGTAAGGAGTCCAAGCTCTCGTTTACCAAGCGCGTCACCGAGCCCGACGATAAGTAGGAGAGAGTCATGAATGTTGCGCTGATTGGCTCCGGCTCCTGGGGAACCGCCGTCGCCGGCCTTGCCGCCGCGCGAGCCGAGCGCGTGACCATGTGGGCCCATAGCGAGCAGACGGCCGCCGGTATTAACGCCGAACACCGTAACCCGCGCTATCTGGTGGACTACGAGCTTCCGGATAACGTCGTCGCCACGACAGAGCTCGCCCAAGCGCTCGACGGTGCCGAGGCCATCATCTTTGCCGTGCCTTCAACGCACCTGCGCGGCGTCTGCCATCAGGCCTCGCCGTTTATCGCGGACGAGGCGCCGGTCCTGTGCCTCACCAAGGGCATCGAGCCTGAGTCCGGCCTGCTCATGAGCGAGGTCATCGCCAGCGAGATCGGCAACGAGTCGCGCGTGGCGGCGCTTTCGGGTCCCAACCATGCCGAGGAAATCTGCCGCGGCGGGCTTTCGGCCGCTGTCATCGCCAGCGAAGACCAGCAGGTGGGGGAGACCTTTAAGGACCTGCTCCTTTCCACGGCTTTCCGCATCTACCTGTCGCAGGACATGACCGGCGTCGAGGTCTGCGGTGCCATGAAAAACGTCATCGCTATCGTGTGCGGCATCTCCGCCGGCTCGGGTGCGGGCGACAACACGCTCGCCCTCATCATGACGCGCGGCCTAGCCGAGATCAGCCGCCTGGTGCACGCCCGCGGCGGTCAGGCCATGACGTGCATGGGGCTTGCCGGCATGGGCGACCTTATCGCCACCTGCACCTCGGAGCATTCGCGCAACCGCACCTTTGGCTACGAGTTTGCCCACGGCGTTTCGCTCGACGAGTACCAGGCGCGCACGCATATGGTGGTCGAGGGCGCCGTCGCGGCTCGCAGCGTCAGCGAACTTGCCCGTTCACTGGGCGTAGACATTCCGCTCACCTTTGCCGTGGAGCAAACGCTCTACAACGGTGTTACTTTGGATAGGGCGCTCGAGATTCTTACCGACCGCGTCCCCTCCCAAGAGTTCTACGGACTCACCGACTAGCGCAGAAAGGCTTCTACCATGGGTTCCATCAAAATCGCTCCGTCTGTCCTTTCGGCCGATATGGCCAACCTCAAGGGCGAGCTCGACAAGATCGCCGGTGCCGACTACGTGCACTTCGACGTTATGGACGGCCACTTTACCGGTAACCTCACTTTTGGCGTCGACATCCTCAAGGCTGTCAAGCGCTCCACCGATGTGCCGGTTGACGCGCACCTGATGGTGTCGAACCCCGACGAGACGGTCGATTGGTATGCCGACGCCGGTGCCGACATGATCACCGTGCATTACGAGGCCTCCACGCACCTGCACCGCACGCTTACGCATCTGCAACAGCGCGGCGTCAAGGCCGGAGTGGTCCTCAACCCGGCTACGCCCGTCTGCGTGCTCGAGAGCATTATCGAGGTCGTCGACATGGTGCTGCTGATGAGCGTGAACCCTGGCTTTGGCGGCCAGAGCTTTATCCCGGGCACCATCGCAAAGCTGCATGAACTTACGGCCATGTGTGAACGCCACGGCGTGTCGCCCCTGATCGAGGTCGACGGCGGCATCTCTTCCAAGAACATCGCCGAGGTCGTCAAGGCCGGCGCCAACGTGCTCGTGGCCGGCTCCGCCGTATTTAAGTCCGAAGATCCCGCTGCCGAGGTTGCGCTGCTGCAGAAGCTGGGCAACGAGGCCGCACAGGAGGCATAAACCCTTATGACCGCAGGTCAAAACCGCATACCCGTGAATCTTGACTACGCCGCCTCGACGCCCATGCGCGCCGAGGCGCTCCTTGCGCAGCGCGAATACGACGAAAGTGAGCTTGCCGGCGTCAACCCCAATTCGCTGCACTCGCTCGGTCGCAAGGCCGCCGCGCGCCTGGAAGTCGCCCGTCGCGAGATTGCCCGCAGCTTTGGCGCGCGCGTACGTCCGTCCGAGATTGTCCTGACCAACGGCGGCACCGAGGCCAACCAGCTAGCGCTGCTCGGACTTGCCGAGGGCGCTCGCCAGCGCGATCGTAAGCGCGACCGCGTGATCGTGTCCGCCATTGAGCACGATTCGATCCTGGACAACCTGCCGCTGCTGCGCGCCGCTGGCTTTACCGTCGACCTGGTGCAGCCCTGCCGCGCGGGCTACATTGAGCCCGCGGCACTTACCGAGCTGCTGGGCGACGACGTGGCGCTCGTGAGCATTATGGTCGCCAACAACGAGACCGGCGTGGTGCAGCCCATCCTTGAGCTTGCCACAGCCGCACACGCTGCCGGCGCCCTGTTCCATACCGATGCCATCCAGGGCTATCTGCATATTCCGCTCGATGTCACCGAGCTGGGCGTCGATGCCATGACCGTTGCGGCCCATAAGATCGGCGGCCCCGTGGCCTCTGGTGCGCTCTACCTTAAGAGCCGCACGCCCCTGCGTCCGCGCATCTTTGGCGGCGGACAGGAAGCCGGACGTCGCGCCGGTACGCAAGACCTGCGCACGCAGCTGGCCTTTGCCGCCGCCGTATCTGTGTTGGCGCCCAACGTGGCCCAGGAGTGCGCGACGCTACAGGCCCTGTCTGACAAACTCTACGCCACGCTCACGGCCCATCCGCGTATCCACGCCACGATGGGCGACTATGCGCAGGCCAATCGCCTGCCGGGTATGGTTTCGATCTACGTCGACGGCATGGACTCCGAGGAGCTCATCATTAAGCTCGACGCCGCAGGTTTTGAGGTCTCGGCTGGCTCGGCCTGCTCGAGCGGCAGCATGGACCCGAGCCACGTGCTCAGCGCCATGGGCATCGGCCGCGAGCAGGCACTGGGCGCGCTGCGCATCTCGTTCGATGACCGCGTAAACCCTGCTGACCTGGATGAGTTCGCCCAGGCGCTGCTCTCGATCGTGGGTGCCGCATGATCGTTTCCGAGCTTGAACGCGCGCTGCTGGCGCGCTATCCCAAGACGGATGCCGAGGGATGGGACCACGTAGGCCTGTCCGTTGGAGATCCCGCTGCCGAGATCACCGGCGTTGCCTGCGCGCTCGATGCGACCGAAGCTAACGTGCACCGCGCTCTTGAGGCCGGCGCCAACGTACTGCTGACGCATCATCCCATCTACATCAAGGCACCCGAGGCCTTTTGTCCGGCCGATTCCGCGCGTCCCCAGTGCAGCGCGGCATTGTTCGAGGCAGCCCGTTGCGGCGTGAGCATCATCTCGCTCCACACCAACCTGGACCGCTCACACGACGCACGCGTCTGCCTGAGTGAGCTGCTAGGTGCTGAGCCCATGAGCTCGCTTGAGCATGTGGACGACCCCGAGGCCTGCGGCCTGGGCGCACTCGCGAACCTCAACGACCCCTGCAGCCTGCGCGACCTTGCTGCCCGTGTCGCCACTGCCTTTGGCAGCGACCCGCGCGTGTGGGGCGAAGCCGACCACGTGTGCCGTACTGTCGCAATCCTCGGCGGCTCCCTGGGCGACTTTGGCGAGCTTGCTATCGCCGCGGGCGCGGATGTTATCGTGACCGGAGAGGCGGGCTACCACGTGGCGCAGGACCTCGCCCTGCGCGGGCTGCCCGTGATCTTGCTCGGCCACGATCGTTCCGAAGAGCCGTTCGTGGATATCTTGATGAACTCTGCAGTTGACGCCGGGGTCGACCCCCGTCATACGATTAAAATACTGAACCCTTGCCAATGGTGGACTGTGACAAAAGGAGAGAACTTATGAGCGCCGGCGCTACGCTACTCAAGCTGCAACAGATCGATTTGGAGCTCGCCCGCAACAAGAGCGAACTTGCCAATATGCCGGAGCTCAAGGAGCTCGCTTCCAAGCGCAAGACCTACGTAAAGCTCAAGTCCGAGATGACCAAGCTCTACGCCCAGCGCAAGGACCTGGACATTGAGCTCGACGATCTCAACACCACCGAGATCCAGACCAACAACGCCATCGAGGCCGCCAAGAAGCGCCACGTCGACGGCTCCGACTACCGCGAGGTGCAGGACCTGGAGAACGAGCTTGCCACCCTGGCCAAGCGTCTGGATAAGATCGAGCACACCCGCAAGGACGTCGTCGTCGCCCATAAGGAGGCGCTCGACCGCGAGGCTCGCGCGCAGGCCATCATTGCCAAGTTTGAGGAGGGCGTGAAGGCAGACACCAAGGCCGCCCGCGCCAAGGCCGCCGACCTGCAGGCTCAGATTGATGCCGCAACCAAGGAGCGCACCGCGCTTGCCGCCACGCTGCCGACCGACGTTCTCACCGACTACGAGCGCCTGCTCAAGCAGTTCCACGGCCTGGCCGTCGAGACCATCCAGGGCAACATCCCCACGGTCTGCCACACCGCGCTGCAGGCGTCGTCCATGAGCGACCTCAACCACGACGGTAGCGAGATCACGCACTGCCCGTACTGCCACCGCCTGCTGGTGCTCCCGAGCAAGGAAGCGTAACACGATGGCGGCACCCGACAATCCAATGCAACTTGAGGGAAAAACGATCCTGCTGGGTATTACCGGCGGGATCGCCGCCTATAAGTCCTGCAATATCGTGCGCCTGCTGCAAAAGCGCGGCGCCCGCGTAAAGGTCGTCATGAGCGAACATGCCACGGAATTCGTGGGGCCGCTCACCTTCCGGGCGCTTACCAATGAGCCGGTAGCGGTGGGCCTGTTCGACGATCCCTCCGACCCCATTCACCACATCTCGCTCGCGCAGGAGCCCGACTTGGTGGTCGTAGCGCCCGCGACGGCCAATATCATCGCCAAGATGGCCAACGGCATTGCCGATGACCTCATTTCCACGACGCTGCTCGCCACGCCGCGACCCATCGTGATCGCGCCGGCTATGAACAACGACATGTGGAAGGCGGCGGCGACGCAGGCAAATATGGCCACGCTGCGCGACCGCGGCGTCCACGTGGTGGGCCCGGGCAGCGGCTATCTTGCCTGCGGCGACGTGGACACGGGGCGCATGAGCGAGCCCGAGGACATTGTCGAGGCCATCTGCGAAGTACTCGATCCCGCCCCGCAAGACCTGGCGGGTAAGCGAATCGTCATCACGGCCGGTCCCACGCATGAGCCGATCGATCCGGTGCGCTTTATCGGTAACCGCTCGTCGGGCAAGATGGGCATCGCCCTGGCGGGGGAGGCCGTACGGCGTGGCGCCACGGTCACGCTCGTGCTGGGACCGACGTCCCTCGACGTGGGTCGCGGTGTTGAGTGCGTACGTGTGCAGACCGCTGCAGAGATGCTCCAGGCGGCGCTCAGCGCCTTCCAGACGGCCGATGCGGCCATTTGTGCGGCTGCCGTTGCCGACTACACCCCAGCCGCGCCTGCGGACCACAAGCTCAAAAAGGCCAACGAACGCTTGGATCGAATCGAACTCGTGGAGACAGTAGATATTCTGGCCGAGCTCTCGCGCCAAAAGGGCGAGCGCCGCGTGATCGGCTTTGCGGCCGAGACCGATAACGTCGTGGAGTACGCTGAGCGCAAACTGGCCCGCAAGGGCTGCGACGCGATCATCGCCAACGATGTCTCGCGCGCGGATTCTGGCTTTGGAACCGACACTAACAAGGCCTGGATTGTGAGCACAATGGGTACGCAAGAGCTACCCGTGCTCACAAAACCCCAGCTCGCAGATACAATTTTGGACTTGCTTCAAAATTTGTAAAAAAGTTCTTGCACAAGGCCAAAGTTTCGGGTTAATATACTTCCTGTTGCGAGCGAGAGCAGAGCAACAAACAAAAGCTTCGGGACGTGGCGCAGCTTGGTAGCGCACTTGACTGGGGGTCAAGGGGTCGCTGGTTCGAATCCAGTCGTCCCGACCAGAAGTTTGCAGGTCAGGCACCTAGTGCCTGACCTTTTTTGTTTTTGAATCAACAGGGTAAGCAACAAATAATCAACGGCATTCCCGATTGATATCCACCGCGCAACAAAACGTGTACGTCAGCCTCCAAAACCGTCAATTTTTGACATGTTTGGAGGCTGACGTACACGAATCCGGAGTCAAGCGCCGCCCAAATCGCCCTCCACATGTCTGGACTCTCTATGGGCGCGCTGGATAGACATCGCCGGAACGGGTATAGTATCGAAAGCTTTGTCGTTTACCAGCGGGGGAGTCCTGTGGGCATCAAGAAGAAGATCAAAAAGGAGCTTATCGGCACCTCCGACTACCCGTCGAATAAGATCTTTACGATCTCCAATTTCATCACCTTTACGCGCCTGGTCCTCACGCTTGTCTTTCTGTACCTGTTTGTAACGGACAACAACCGCGTCATCGCCATCGTGATCTATGCCATCGCCGCTTCCACCGACTGGATGGACGGCCAGATCGCCCGCATGACCAAGACCGTCTCGTGGCTCGGCAAGGTCATGGACCCCATCTGCGACCGCGCGTTGCTGTTTACGGGCGTCCTGGGCCTGGTGGTTCGCGGCGAGCTGCCCATCTGGGTGTGCGTGCTCATCATCGGCCGCGATATCTATCTGGGCATCGGCACGCTCATCGTGCGCCATTACCACCGTCGCCCCATCGACGTCGTCTTTCCCGGCAAGATCGCCACGGCGCTGCTCATGACCGGCTTTTCGCTCATGCTGCTGGGCGTTCCCGTCGTCGATGGCTGGAACCTGCTGCCCTCCACGTTTGCGGCGTTCCCGGGCCTTAACGGAAGCGCAGTGCCGCTCGGCATCTTCTTTGTCTACGGCGGCGTGATCTTCTCCATGCTCACCGCCATCATCTACACCATCAAGGGTGGGATGGCCATTAAAAATGCCGTCGCCCATCCAGAGGACGAGGACGTCGACTTTCTCAACCCCGAAATCGAAGACTGATTCATTGGGGTATGATTACGTACGGTTCATTCTTTGCGGCATGCCCGCGTTATGTTAGGGGTTGTCATGGACAACAAGGTTAACAATATGCCTCAGAACGATAAGACTGCGGACGCCACCTGCGTTTTCCGTGTTCCCTCGAGCGATGTCACCGTTCCCGACCTTATGGCCAACGTGCGCATCACCGCTCCCGTTCTATCCATCGTCAAGGGCCCGCAGACCGGCGCCGCCTTTGAGCTTGAGGACGACATGACCACGATCGGCCGCGATCCGGCAAACGGCATCTTCCTCAACGATATGACGGTGTCGCGCAGCCACGCGCGCATTATTCGTGAGGGGCTCTGCGCTCGCATCGAGGACCTGGGCTCGCTCAATGGCACCTGGGTCGACGGTGCTATCGTCAACGCTGCGCCGCTGCACGACGGTTCTTCCGTTCAGATCGGAACGTTCACGCTCATCTACCACGAGAGCACGCCGGAGCGCATCGAAACCGGTGAGTAGGGCATGGCCGAACGCAACTATCTGAGTATCGGCCAAGTCGTCAACCTACTTCGAGGCGCATACCCCGATCTTTCGAACTCAAAAATCAGATTTCTAGAAGATGAGGGGCTCATCACCCCTCATCGCACGCCTAAGGGATATCGTCAGTATTCCAAGGAGGACGTTGATCGCCTGGAGGTCATTCTGCATCTGCAGAAGACCCGCTATATGCCGCTCAACGTGATTAAGCAGCGCTTGGAAAACGCAACGGACCTGTCTACGCTCGCCTACGAGGTTGGCCTGCTGTCCGATGTTCCGCTCAAGACGGAACCCAAGGAGACTAAGCAAAAGCTGCATCCTATCGAGACGATTCCCGACATGCTGGGTGTCGACATCTCGTTTATCCGCTCTTTGGCCGAAAACGACCTTATCCGCATCATCAAGAGCCCGCAGAACCGCGAGCTTGTCGATGGCCGCGATTTCCCGATTATCCGTTACTGCTCGGAGCTATCGCGCTTTCACATCGAGCCGCGCAACCTGCGTCAGTACGTATCGTCGGCCAACCGCGAGTCCTCGATGTTTGAGCAGGTGCTGGTGAGCATGCTCGGCATGGATACTTCCGATGACGAGCGCGACGCCAAGCTCGAGCGCGCGTTTAAGAAGCTGCACGACCTTACGGAGGGCGTGCACACCGCGCTGCTCAAGAACCGCGTCTTTGAGTCGCTCAACGCCGTGGTCGAGGATGCCGATATCGATGCGCTCGACGAGGAGATCGCGCGTTCCGAATCCACCAAGGCCAAAACCGAAGAGGCAAGCACCTCTTCGGTTGCCGCGCGCGAGGAATCGCTCGTGCAGCCGCTTAAGGTTGTCGCGCCTTCGCATTCCGGCACCGCTACCGTGGGCAAATAACCGCCACCAACCCGGCAAACCATGAAAGGTCACGCAATGTACGACTTCGAATCTCAAATCGTCGACATCCCCGACTATCCCGAGCCCGGAGTCGTCTTTAAGGACATTACCCCGCTTTTTGGCAACCCCGAGGCCCTCAAGGCCATGACCGATGCGCTGGCCGAGCATTTTGCCGGCATGGGCATCACCAAGGTCGTCGGCCCCGAGGCCCGTGGCTTTATGGTGGGCGTGCCCGTGGCCGTTGCCCTGGGTGCCGGCTTTGTTCCCGCACGTAAACCGGGTAAACTGCCGCGCAAGACGGTGAGCGCGAGCTACGAGCTCGAGTATGGAACCGATTCCATCGAGATCCATGCCGACGCCATCAGCTCTAAAGATACCGTGTTGATTCTGGACGACTTGGTCGCGACGGGCGGAACCGTCGAGGCAACAGGTAAACTGGTGCGAGATATGGGCGCAAAGCTTGTTGGCTACGGTTGTATCCTTGAGCTTGCGTTTCTCAACCCGCGCGAGAAGCTCACGCCGTCTGACGACGATGTTGAGCTCTTTAGCCTGGTGACGGTGGACTAGCCGTTACCCTAGTACTGGAAAGGAAGCTTCATGCGCACAGCAAACACGCACAGAAACATGGCACGCTGCGCTGCTACGGCAACCCTCGCTTGTGTTTTGGGCCTGGGCCTCACGGCTCCGGCCTACGCCGATACCGCATCCGATCTTGCCGCTGCCCGTACCAAACTCGAGCAGATCGGCACCCAAACCCAGCAGATCCACGAAGAGCTTGCTACGCAGACGCAGGCGCTCGACCAGACTGCCGGCGAGATTACGCAAAAGCAGCAGGAGATCGCCGAGGGTCAGGCCAAGCTTTCGACCTACGTCGCTGGCGAGTATAAGACCGGTGGCATGAGTCTGCTGCAGGTTCTGACCGGCGTCGACGACCTGGGCGACATGCTCAACCGCCTGTTCTACTACGGCAAGGTCTCCGACAAGCAGGCCCAGACCATTCAGGAGGTCAAGGACCTCAAGCAGCAGCTCACCGATAAGCAGGCCGAGCAGGAGAAGAACGTCGCCGCTACACAGAAGAAGGTCGACGAGCTTAACGCCCAGCAGGCTGAGGCACAGAGCGTCGTGAACTCCCTGGATTCGCAGCTGCAGGCAGAGCTTGCCGCCGAGGCCGAGGCAAACGCCGCGCTGCAGGCCGGCATCAATGCCAGCACCGCCGAGAAGGCCACGGTGAGCAACGACACCGCCGGTACGACCGAGAACACCAATCAGGGTGGCGGCGCGACCAACAACGGCGGTCAGACCAATAACAACCAGGGCGGCGGATCTACCCAGGCCACGCCGACCCAGCAGCCCTCGACGCCCGCTCCGGCTCCTGCGCCTTCCGCACCGAGCCAGTCCGTTGATGGTGGCTCCGTTGTTTCGCGCGCCTATAGCAAGCTCGGTTACGCTTACTCCTGGGGCGGCATTGGACCGAACAGCTTTGACTGCTCCGGCTTTGTAAGCTACTGCCTCACCGGCCGTTATTGCCGTCTGGGCACCACCGGTACCTTTATGGGTTGGACCCGCGTTTCCGACCCGCAGCCCGGTGACGTTGTGGTCAACTCCTACCACACCGGTATCTACATCGGTAACGGCCAGATGATCCATGCTTCCGACTACAGCACGGGCGTTATCATCAGCTCCGTCGCCGCCGGCATGAACAACAACTACATTTTCGTTCGCTACTAAGCTTTTATAACAGCGAACGGATGTGGACCTCGCAGCTTTCGGGCTGCGGGGTCCATTGCTTTGGATGCAGAATCATTTTTTGTAAGGCAACCTATCTAGTTTTGAATACTAGATAGACGTCGCATCAGACGGCAAGATGGCTATAATTATTGAGGAACAACTAGAAAGGACCCTCTATGAGCTGGGCGCTTATTTCTGATTCGAGCTGTAACCTCCGCGATTGGCAACCAACCGCACCTCATACCACCTTTGCATTTGCACCCCTCAAGATCCGAGTTGGGGAGCGTGAGTTTGTCGATGATTTGTCACTCGATGTCCACGAGCTCAACTGTGCTGTCCAGGCAGAGACGAGCGCCTCATCGAGCGCTTGCCCGAGTGTGGGGGAGTGGGCAGAGCTTTTTAAGCTGGCCGATAAGACGATCTGCATGCCCATCTCCGAGGGCGTCTCGGGAAGCTACAATGCCGCGGCCACCGCACGTGACATGGTGCTTGCCGAGGAGTCCAATCGTCAGATTCATCTGGTCAACTCGCGCGCTGCGGGCGGTAAGATGGACTTGATTTTCTTGCTGTTCGATCGTTATCTTGCGAGTAACCCGGATGTCTCCTTTGAGGACGCCTGCGCCTATTTTGATACCCTTGAGCAAAACAGCAAGATCCTCTTTAGCCTGTGCAACTACCAGAACCTCGCGAAGGCCGGACGAATCCCCAAGGCTGCCGGCGTCATTGCCAACAAGCTCAATATTCGCATTTTGGGAACGGCAAGCGAGGCGGGCGAGATCGAACTCGTTGGGCACACGCGCGGCGAAAAGAAAATGCTCAACAAGATTATGGACACCATGGAAGCCGAGGGCTTTACTGGTGGCGAGGTCATCATCGATCACGTTGAAAACGAAGCAGGCGCCCAGGCGCTGGCCGATCACATTGTCGAGCGCTGGCCCGGCTCTAAGACCGTCATCATGCCTTGTAACGGCCTAGACTCGTACTATGCCGAGATGCACGGTCTCATCATCGGCTACGGCATGGACGTGGCATCGGGCCGATAATGTCCAACTAGACAAACGCACGGGCGGGATATGGGGCCAGTGGCTCTTTATCCCGCCCATCTTATACCTCGGTTAGCTACTAAACCCGTTGAACTTGAGGTAGCTCATCAGATAGGCCTTTGAGACAAAGGATGAAACCGCACTGCGGACAAGCAGCGACTCGCGCGTGACCAGATGTGCGGTATCGGCCACGGGAGTCTGCTCGACGGAAAACGCCGCACGAATCGATGCCTCGAGCTGATCGACGACATAATCGAAAGCGGTCGGGGCGTCGTAGCTCAGACGCTGGATATTAAAGAGCGCCTGGACGGCGGCAATGGGCAACACCTGCTTAAAAATGCAGATGGCAATCAAGCGTGCAATCTGCTCGCGACCATATTGCTTTTTAACGGGAGCCGGAACCAGGCCGACCTTAACATAGTTATTGATCATCGAAGGCGTAATAACAGGCTGCTCAACACAAATGGAAAGCGGCTCCATCCATAGCGAGACATATTCAATAACCTGATCGCGATAGAGCGTCACGTTCGGCAGCTGATCATAGCGCGCAAGACTGAGCGCATTGAGCTTGCGAACGATATCGGATTGGATAAATGCATCAGGCAGCACCGTAGGCTGAATATCTTCCGGCTTAATGCTGACCGATGTATCGGACATCGGGATGACATGTTTAACGTGGTTCATTTGGGCCTCCGTTCATATTCTATATTGTATTCTAGATTATCTAGTTTTGCATACCACTTCAGCCTGCATGCTAAAAGCAATGGGACGAGCCAGCGTGTAAATCCACTGGCCCGTCCCATATAGTTAAAAAGATAACAACCTTACATAAGATATATTATCGTACTTATCCGCGCAGAAAGGCGTAAGCAGCGGTTGCCGCTATGGCTCCGTCGGAAACAGCTGTCACAACTTGACGTAAACGCTTGGAGCGGATGTCGCCAGCTGCAAACAAGCCGGGTGTACGGGTGGCCATCGACTCATCAGTCACGATGCCGCCATCGGGTGCCAGATCGACCAGATGCTCGACAAGCTCGGCATGAGGCTGCGTACCGGTAAAGACAAAGATGCCAAACGAGCCGGGATCAAAGGACTCAGCATACGTTTTGTCAGTCGCATTGTCCTTAAAGGTGATTGTCGTGGGCATGGTCCCGCCAGAAAGCTCGACAATACTAGTTTGGTACCTAACTGAAATATTGTCCTTTGCAAGAACCTTTTGAACGACGCCCTCAGGTGCGCGAAACCGATCGCGGCGCAAAACGATAGTCACGCTGCTGGCAATATCGGACAGAAACAGCGCCTCCTCGCAAGCCGAATTGCCGCCACCGATCACAAATACCTGCTTGCCGCGGAAGAACATGCCGTCGCACGTTGCGCAATACGAAACGCCACGACCTCGATACGTGTCCTCGCCGACAAAGCCAGCCGGACGCGGTGTGGCACCCATGCAGGCAATGACGCTTCGAGCGGTCGTATCACCCATGTCGTGGTGAACGGTAAACAAAGCATCGTCGACGTCGTAATCGATGCCCGTTACCATGCTCCATGCAACCTGGGCGCCAAGACCTTCTGCATGCTGCTGAAAACGCTCACCAAGCTCGGCACCGCTCAGCAGCGGAATACCCGGGTAATTCTCGATCTCGTTGGTCGTGGCGATTTGTCCACCAGACATGCCCTGCTCAAAGACCGTAGTCGTAAGGTAGGCGCGGGCGGCATAAATAGCGGCCGAATATCCTGCAGGACCGCCGCCGATAATGGCAATATCGATAGGATGTTCAAGAGCCATTACGCATCCTCTCGTCGAAGCGAAAACGTTCTTTGCCCTCATACCCAAATTTGAGCAAACATGACACCGCGCCCTACCCTATTACGGAGCGATTATGTTCTATAAACGCCTCCAACGAACGATGCCGTGGCCAGACAGCTGAATCGCGCTAAGCTACACCGCTGGAACCAAAACCGCCGGCTCCACGATCGGTTTCGTCGAGCTCATCCACTTCGACAAGCTGAACGGTAGGAACTTCTTGGATGACCAGCTGGGCAATGCGATCGCCCTTATTGATGACAATGATATTCGTAGGGTCGAGATTGATAAGAATGACCTTGAGCTCTCCGCGGTAGTGGGCGTCGATGAGACCCGGCGTGTTGACTATAGATAAGCCCTGCTTGATAGCCAGGCCGCTACGGGGCTGGACAAAGCCGGCATAGCCATCGGGCAGAGCAATCGCCAGGCCCGTGGAAACCAAGCGGCGCTCAAAGGGCTTAAGCACGCAGTCTTCATTGGCACGCAGGTCAAGGCCGGCATCCGTGGAATGTGCGTAATGCGGGATCTCGACTGTGGGATCGAGACGCTTAATGGTCACGGTAATGTTGGACATGAAATCACCTTAGCTTGTCGAGCTCTTGCAGAAACTCATCGACATCTTTAAAGTCACGGTAGACCGAGGCAAAGCGAATATAGGCCACCTTGTCCACCTTTGCGAGGCGCTTTAGCACCATATCGCCCAGCTCATGCGAGGTCACCGCCGTCAGGGTACGCGAGCGAAGCTCGACCTCGATATCGTCAATGATCTCATTGAGCTTTTTAGTGTCGATATCGCGCTTGATGGTGGCGCGCATCAGACCAACCAGCAACTTATTGCGATCGAAGCGCTGCTTGGAACCATCGGACTTAATAACCTCAATCGGGTCTTCGCAACGCTCGAAGGTCGTGAATCGATAGTTGCACGAACAGCATTCGCGACGGCGCTTAATCGTATTGTTTGATTCCTGCATACGGGAATCGACAACGCGGGTGTGCGCCTTGCCGCATTTAGGACAGCGCATGGTACCTCCTTTTAAACGATAACAAGGGTACCATGCGCCGCGCGGTAATGATTACGAACGGACAGGAACTTTAAGATGCGCACCGACATCGAGCGAACCATGCTCCAGGTGATTGACGCTGCGGATCATATCGGAGGTCTCCTGCGTGGAAAGACCATCGACCGGATGCTCCTCGGCAAGGGACCACAGGGAATCGCCCGCATGCACGCGCACCGTCTCGTACGTGACATTGGCTACGGAATCCGCATAGGCGGCATGACGTGCAGTAAATACCGTCGTTGCAAGCACAAAGAACAACGTGAACGCGACGGCGATCGCAACGACCGTCGAGGCCTTCAGGGCAGCAGGAGACGAAGTCACAGCCGCATGCTGAGTGCGATTGGGCTTGGGCGCAACGGGCTGAAAACCGGAGCGACCACCTTTGACGACCGTGAAGGCGGGTGCGGCGGGCGCCTCGAGCTTAAGGGCGAGGTTTCCCTGGACCATATCGGCTGCATTCATCTTTGTTCTCCTCTCGCGTGTTTTGACGAGAACTGTTTTATCAAGCCGCACGGACAAAAAAGTCTGGCGCGGGAACGAGTGTTCGGTTATTATTATCTTCGAACAGTTGTTCCTGTCAAGCAAAAACCGAACATTTGTTTGGCAAAGGAAGAGAGGATCCCCTGATGGCTCGCAAAATTACCAAGCGTCAGCAGCAGATTTACGACTTCATCAAGGAATACCAGCAGGAGAAGGGCTATCCACCGAGCGTGCGCGAAATGGCATCAGCTGTGGGCCTGTCCTCCCCTAGCACCGTCCACGCTCATCTTTCCGCCCTCGAGGCGCGTGGTCTGCTCAAGCGCGACGCCACCAAACCACGTGCCCTAGAACTTTTTGACGAGGACGGCTCCTCCGTCTCCATCTCAAGCAAGCCAGAGGAGCCCGCTGCTCCTCGCGGTGCCGTATCGCTCCCGCTTGTCGGGCGCGTCGCTGCCGGGATACCCATCTTGGCCGAGCAAAACATCGAGGACACGTTCACCGTACCGACCGAGATCGCCACGGATCAGGGTTCATTCATTCTTGAGGTGCATGGGAACTCGATGATCAACGTTGGCATCTACAACGGCGACTACATCATCGTGCGCGAGCAGAAGAGCGCCATGAACGGCGAGATCGTCGTTGCCATGATCGATGGCGCCGCAACCGTCAAGACCTTCTACAAGGAGCAGGGCCGCGTTCGCCTGCAGCCCGAGAACGACACCATGGAGCCCATCTACGCCACCAATCCGGTCATTCTGGGCAAGGTCGTGGCCTTGATGCGCCGGTTCTCGTAATGCAGCAGCGCATCACCATCTTTGATACCGTTCGCGGGTTTACGATGCTGTCGATGGCAGGCTTTCATGCCTGCTATGATCTGGCCTACCTCTATGGCTGGGACATGCCGTGGTTTACCCAAACTATTTTTCAGGATATCTGGCGCGCCAGTATCAGCTGGGTCTTTTTGTTCATCGCTGGCTGGATGTGCACGCTTTCGCGCAGCAACGTTAAACGCGCACTCAAATATGCAGCGGCTGCCTTAGTTGTATGGATTGCGACGACACTCGTATCGGTAGACGATTCGGTGAACTTTGGCATCATTTATTGCATGGCGGCATGTACCGCCGTCGTAGCGCTTGCGCGCCCGGTACTGCAAAAGGTGCCGGGCGCATGGGGCATTGCAGTCTGCCTTGTCCTCTTTGCGCTAACCTGGGGCATCCCAAAAGCGGTCTATCCACTCCCCTACCTGGCCTGGTTGGGATTTCCAAGCTCCGGCTTTGTCTCGGGAGATTACTATCCGCTCGTGCCCTTTATTTTTATGTATCTCGCCGGCTTCTTTGCCGCCCAAACAACCGCGGCCTCAAAGCGCAAAGCCCCAGCCTGGGCATACGCCAACCCCGTCCCCGCACTCGCAAGCCTGGGACGCCATGCATTGCCATTTTACCTGTTCCATCAGCCCGTCATCTTGGGAGCACTGGAACTCATTTACTCCGTGCGATAGCGCTCGAGACGCGGCGCAATGCGAGCCGGAAGCTTTGCCACAATGCGAACGCCGTCCTCGAGATATTCCTCATGCAGAAGCGTGCCCTGTTCATGTACGAGCGTGATCAGTGCACCCTCGCGATACGGAATATCGGCGGAAAGAAGCACATCGGTCGCTGCAGCCTCGCGGGCAATGCGCTCGACCAAATCGTCGAGACCTTCACCAGTCTGTGCCGAGAACAGCACGGCCTCCGGATACCGACGGCGGAAGCTCAAGCGATCAACGCTATCGAGCAGATCGATTTTATTGAACACTGTCAACGTCAGACGTTCGCCGGCCCCAATCTCGTCGAGCACGCGATCAACCGCCTCGAGCTGACGTTCATAGTCCTCGTCGGACGCATCCACGACCTTGAGAATCAAGTCGGCGCCAAGTACCTCCGAGAGTGTCGACTTGAACGCATCGACCAGGCCGTGAGGCAGCTTTTGAATAAAGCCCACCGTATCGGTAATCGTCATGCCACGACCACCGGGCAGGCGATACGAACGCGTCGTGGGATCGAGCGTGGCAAAGAGTTTATCTTGCGAAAGGACCGTAGAGCCCGTAAGGCGATTGAGGAGCGTCGACTTGCCGGCATTGGTGTATCCAGCCAAGGCAACGCGAAAGGCCGGCGACTCGATACGGCTCTTAGACTGAACGTCACGCCTCTGTTCGACCTGCTTAAGCTCACGTCGAAGTGCGGCGATCTTGTTGCGAATCAAACGACGATCGACCTCGAGCTGGCTTTCGCCCTGTCCAAAACGCGAACCGATACCGCCGCGCGTCTGCTCTTTGGCAAGATGGCTCCACATGCCGCGCAGACGGGGCAACAGGTACTGCAGCTGCGCCAATTGCACCTGCAAACGGCCCTCACGAGTCTGAGCATGCAGGCCAAAAATATCGAGAATCAACGCCGTACGATCGATAATCTTCACCGGCTCGCCCACGGCCTTCTCGAGATAGGACTGCTGTGACGGCGTCAAGTCATCATCGAAGATAACGACTTCCGCATCCATGCGATGCACCAGACCGCACAGCTCCTCGACCTTGCCGGAACCGATAAACGATTTAGGATAGGGCTTGACCAGTCGCTGCGACAAACGGGCCACACACTGGGCGCCGGCCGTATGGGCCAGGCGTTCGAGCTCATCAAGCGAACGGTCGAGCGGCCAGGCGTTATCGCGCCACTCAACTCCGACTAGAATGGCACGTTCGGGCTCAGGCGCTGTGGGAACAAGGGGAAACCGAGCCATTAAGCCGCCTCGAAACGATGCAGAATGTCCTCAACGGCCTCATCGACCGTATACTCGTCCATATCGAACCACACAATACGATCATCGCGCTTAAACCACGAAAGCTGACGCTTGGCATAGCGGCGCGAACGTATCTTAATGAGTTCGCGAGCCTCATCCATGGTAATGGCGCCGTTAAAGGCATCGATAATCTCTTTGTAGCCAATTGCCTGCATCGATGTCAGCGCATCGCCGAGCCCCTGGTCCAAAAGTCCACGGACCTCATCGACAAGGCCTTGCTCAAACATAAGGTCGACACGCAGGTTAATGCGCTCATAGAGCACCTCTCGATTACGAGTCAGGCCAAACCAGAGCGCGTGATAATGCTCGCGTGGAACGGCAAACTGGGACTTTTGCCGTGCATACGACACCCCGTCATCGTGCATCTCGAGCGCACGGATCACGCGACGCACATTATGGGGATGAATGACCGCAGCGGACTCAGGATCACGCTCGGCGAGAAGCGCATGCAGTGCGTCCTCGCCAATACGCTCGGCGAGCTGCTGATACCCCGCACGGCGGTCATCCTCAAGCTCGCCCGAGGGAAAATCCATCTCATCCAGGGCAGCCTTCAGATACAGGCCCGTACCCCCGCAAAACACCGGCAGACGATCCTCGCCCAGCAACCGCTCAACATGTGCGCGAGCGTCTGCCTGATACAACGCCGCCGAATAAGCAACACCCGGCTCTACGATGTCAACCAGGCGCAACGGAGCGCTACATTCCTCGGGCGCCATCTTGGCCGTGCCGATATCCATACCTCGATAGATTTGCATCGCGTCACACGACAGCACCTCCGACGACAGGCGCGCCGCCAGATGATCGGCGACATCGCTCTTGCCGACGGCCGTGGGACCCACGATGGCAACGGCTTGCAAGTTGACGCAAGGACAGGTCATTAGCGCGGCTCACCCACAACGGAGCCAGACAGATACCATGTCTTGGCAACGTCGACGTCGACGTCGACGATCTTGCCGATCAACTGATCGATGCTGTAGCCCTCGGGAATGGGCGCATGGACGGTCTGGTTCTTGGGACTCTTGCCCAGCAGCACCGCGTCGTTCTTTTTGCTCGTGCCCTCGATAAGCGCCGGTACAACCGTGTGAAGCTCACCCTGGTTGTACTCGTGCGCCGTGGTCTCGATAACCTTCACCAGGCGGTTAAAACGCTCAAGAATCACCTCGTGCGGCGTGGGGTCATCGATCTCGGCGGCCGGGGTGCCGGCGCGCTTGGAGTAGATGAAGGTGTAGGCCTGCGCATAACGAACCGTCTCGGCAAGCGAGAGCGTCTGCTCAAAGTCTTCCTCGGTCTCACCGGGGAAGCCCACGATGATGTCGGTGGAAAGCGCGATATCGGGCATGCGATTGCGAATGCGATCGACGAGTCCCAGATAGTCCTCGCGCGTATAGCGACGATTCATCTCTTTGAGAATGCGCGTCGAGCCCGACTGAACGGCCAGATGCAACTGCGGCATGACGGCAGGCGTCTCGGCCATGGCGTCGATGGTCTCGGGCAGCAGATCCTTGGGATGCGAGGAGGTAAAGAAGATACGCTCCACACCCGTATCGCCCACGGCGCGCAGCAAGTCGGCAAAGCGCGGCTTGCCAAACAGGTCGCGACCGTAAGAGTTGACATTTTGACCCAGCAGCGTGATCTCGCGCACTCCCTGGCGCACCAGACCCGTCACCTCGTCGACAATCTCCTCAAAGGGACGGCTCTTCTCGCGGCCGCGCACGTACGGCACGATGCAATAGGTGCAGAAGTTATTGCAGCCCGTCATGATGGGCACCCAGGCGTGATACTGAGTCTCACGGTGCCACGGCATACTCATGGCATCCGTATCCTCATGCTCGTTGGTGCGGATATGACGCTTGCCGTCCAAGAACGCCTCAGCGATAAGCTCGGCAACATGGGCGATAGAATGCGTGCCAAAGATGACATTGACGTTATCGACGTTGGTGAGCAGACCCTCGCCGTCGCGCTGCGCGATGCATCCGCCCACGGCGACCACGCGCTTGCCCGAGGGCGAAGGCGGCAGGCTCTTGCAGGAGTTGCACTGACCATACAGGCGGGTGTCTGCCGCCTCGCGCACGCAGCACGTCATAAAGACGACGATATCGGCATGCTCGGGATCGAGCGCCATAAGGCAGCCATAGGAATCGAGCAAGCCGCTCACGCGCTCGGAATCGTGCTGATTCATCTGGCAGCCAAAAGTGCGGATAAAGTAGGTTTTACCGGCAAGAATATCGCGTGCGGAACGCTGATCCATATGCATGTGTCCTAACGATGAAGGCGAATCGAGCTAAGCAAACGCTACGCCACGGGCTTAACGTCGTCCACAACGACGTTATCCATAGCAGCACGATTGATCTGGTGAACGTAAATAGAAAGACGGATCGCCGTGCGCGACTCCCCGTTAATGAGGATGTCGGAGAACACCGGCGCGCAGGAGATATCAAAACCGGTCGGAATCAAAAACCCGCGCGCGATAGCCACGGCCTTAATGGCCTGGTTGACGGCGCCGGCGCCGACACACTGAATGTTGACGGGAACGCCATCCTTGACCATGCCGGCAATAGCGCCGGCTACGGACGCGGGCGATGATTTGCTTGACACCTTCAGGCAATCCATGAAGAAACTCCTGCGTTTAAAAGTACGTTTTAACTGCAATAACTGTATCGTACCGAGCGGACTCGGTAAAGATGCTATTCCTCTTTGGCAAGATCGAACGTCACGGTGATACGATCACGCGAAACGCGGATTTTAGGGTCGCCGCAGAGATTGAGGTAATACCGGGCCGCGAGGTCGTTAAAGTCACGCTCGACGGCTCGCGAGAACTGCGCCATGTCGTCCTTGGCAATACGCAGACCGCGACGATCCTTGGCAAGGTCGACCGGTGCGGGCACATGTGACGAGGGATCGCGCTCGCGCAGCAGGCGCGCTGTGACACCCCGGACCGGCTTGATCTGACCGGCCAAAACGCGATGTGCCGTTCGCTCGGACATCTCCAGACCAAGGCCAGAGCAGATGCGGATAAAGTCCTCGGCATCCGAGGCAAGGCCCAGACGGTCGATGACCGGAAGCTCACCTTCGTCATCGATGAACAGCAAGCGAGACGTATCGAGTCGGCTTGATGCCTGCGCATACAACGTCGCGGCAATCTCGGACGGGGAGCCCAGGTACACATCGCATGCGCGCAGCTCCTCAAGGGCAAACTCGCAGGCAGCACGGATGATATTATGCGGACCGCGAGCACATACGTAATGGCCGTCCTCGTCCTTGACGGCCTGGGGCCAGCTCGACTGGTCGGCACGCTCGCTCAAACGATCGGTTGACACGCTCACCTTAAAGGCGGAACCAAGGTCAACGCCGGAGGTAACCACGCGCGCATCATCGGTATTCTGCTTGATCGAGAACAGGGCCATGCCGCGGCCGTGAACACCCCACCGGTCCATCTTCATGCTCTCGAGCTTAGAAGTTACGCGAGCGTCGAAGATCCGCTCTTGCATATCCTGCGGAACACCCGAACCGTTATCCAAAAAGACGAGCGTGCGAACGCCCTCTTCCTTGGTCGTGGCAAGAAAGACCTTGTCGGCGCCGGCATCGCGCGCATTGCGCAGCATCTCGATGACGATGTCCTCAACATGTTGGATGTCGTGCTTTGCCTGGCGCCGCTCGGCCTCCGAAACGCGGAGGCGGACATACCCCTCGCCAAGGTTCTCCTCGACGCGAAGGTTGCCCTCCCCCGACATCGACGCGATAAATGAGATGAGCTCGTTCGCGTCGCTCATGTTATTTAGCGATATCGACAGCGCGGCTCTCGCGAATCACGACAACGCGCACCTGACCGGGATACTCCATCTCTTCCTCGATCTGATGGGCGATATCGTGCGCAAGCACCGTAGACTGGGCGTCGGAAATCTTGTCCGGCTGCACCATGACATGAACCTCGCGACCGGCCTGCATGGCGTACGTGCGCTCGACGCCCTCATGGGAGTTGGCGATCTCCTCGAGCTTCTCGAGACGCTTGATGTAGTTCTCGGCCGACTCGCGACGGGCACCAGGGCGAGAGGCGGAGACGGCATCGGCGGCCTGGACCAACACATCGAGCACCGTATTGGGGTCGACGTCGGCGTGATGGGCCTCGATAGCGTGGACGATAACGGGCTTTTCGCCATAGCGACGGGCAAGCTCTGCACCGATCACGGCGTGCGGACCCTCAACGTCATGGTCGATAGCCTTGCCGAGGTCGTGCAGAAGACCGGCGCGCTTGGCGGTCACGACGTCCAGGCCAAGCTCGGATGCCATAACACCGCAGAGGTCGGAAACCTCGAGGGAGTGCTGGAGCACGTTCTGGCCAAACGAGGTGCGGTAGCGCAGGGCACCCAGGGTCTTGACGATCTCGGGATGCAGGTCGTGGATACCGGTATCGAAGGCGGCCTGCTCGCCAGCCTCGCGCACGCGCTGCTGGACCAGGTCGGCGGCCTTGTGATACATCTCCTCGATGCGGGCGGGATGAATGCGGCCGTCGGCGATGAGGTTCTCGAGGGCCACGCGGGCAGTCTCGCGGCGGACCGGGTCAAAGCTCGAAAGCACAACGGTCTCGGGAGTGTCGTCGATGACGAGGTTGACGCCGGACACCTGCTCAAAGGTGCGGATGTTGCGGCCCTCGCGGCCGATGATGCGGCCCTTCAGGTCGTCAGAGGGGATGTGCACGGAGGTAACGGTGACCTCGGCGGTGTGATCGGCTGCACAGCGCTGAATCGCCAAGGACAGGATCTCCTGAGCGGTCTTGTGGCACTCGGCACGCACCTGCTGCTCGGACTCGCGGATGATCGTGGCGGCCTCATGGGTGACCTCGCCGCGGACCTTGTCGAGCAGCTCCTTGTGGGCGTCCTCGCGGGTAAGGTCGGCAATACGCTCGAGCTCGGAGGTCTGCTTGGCACAGATCTCCTCGAGCTCACGGGAGCGCTTCTCGACCTGACCGGCCTGGCTGGACAGCTGATGCTCGCGCTTATCGAGGGCGTCATTACGGCGATCGAGGGACTCCTCGCGCTGCATCACGCGATTCTCGAGCGTACGAATTTCACTCTTACGCTGCTTGTCCTCGGCCTCAGCGGCCTGCTTATTCTTAATGATCTCTTCCTTGGCCTCAAGCAGAGCCTCTTTTTTGAGGGTCTCGGCCTGACGCTTTGCATCGCCGATCAGGGACTCTGCCTGTGCGTGTGCCGACTGAATCTTTTCGTCGGCCTCGTGAAGACTACCCTGCTTGGCGGTGCGCATGTAGGCAATGGCGGCGATGGCGCCCGCAAGGATGCCAACGAGCGCTGCTGCAATATAAAGCATGCTCACTCCTTTTTATGGATTCGTTACATAACAAAGCGAACCGTCCTTACGAACGGCTCGCGACATTTGAGTAATATGGGCGCAGCTTATGCGGTCGGATACAGATAAACATATAAACAAACTCATCACAGATGAGCACATATCACAAAGCAAATGACAGTAATTATCCTACGTTGAAGGGCAACAACTGTCAAATAAACCAACCCGACACGGCGGCAAGTAAACGGCGAACGGTCAAGGTAGGCGACATCCGGTTCCTAAAAGGCGCATTCCTCGTTTTCGGCATCGATACGGGCCTTAGCGGCATCGGCAGCGATGTGATAAGAAAACCCTTTACCCATCAAAAAACGAACGAGTTTTTCGAACCCTCGAACCTCGGGCACACGGCGCTTCGAAAGTAAGGCGGAAGCGCGTTCCAAGTCATCCTCGATAGCAAAGTACTGCTCGGGATATCCGGGAATGTCCTCGAGCGACACATGGCGGCGCTTGAGCTCGGTCTCGATCTTGCGCTGCCCCCATCCACGACGCTTTCGCTCCTCAATAAAATAGGCGCAAAAGCGATTCTCATCCAAAAAACGGTACTCAGTGGCACGGGAAACGGCAAAATCGATCGCCGGCTGACGAAAACCATAGCAAGCAAGCTTGTCACGTACTTCACCCGTCGCGTGATCGCGACGCGAAAGCATCTCGGTCACCATCGTGAGGGCGCACTTGCGCTCGATAAGCTCAACTGCCTCGCGAAAGGCATCCCAGTCACAGGGCACATCGGGGCGGTTTTTAACGTACAGGCGCGCCACGCGCGTAGGGATCCAAATAGTGCGCTCAAAACCGCCCTCAAGATCGCAATCGATATGCGCGCAGGGCTTTTTGGAAGCGTAGCCGGTCGAGAACGAGGAGGCCGCCTTCTTATCGGGAAAGACGACCGTAGCCTCGGTCACGGTATACGACATGGTAACAACCGCTATTCGTCGTCATCGTCGAGCATCGCCGAGCCGTCGATGGCGTAAAGTTCGTCAAACCCATCATCGGCAGGATGGTCAGCCAGCGGCTGGTCGGTAAGCTCGACCTCGGAGGGAGCGTCGTCGTCATACTCAAGACCGCAGGCCAGACGAACCTTATGCTCGATCTCGTCGGCGCAATCGGGATGCTCGCGCAAAAAGGCCTTGGCCGCCTCGCGACCGTTACCCAGCTTGTCCTCGCCGTACGCAAACCACGAACCCGTCTTTTTGCAGATATCGTACTCGACGGCCATATCCAGGATCGATCCCTCTTTGGAGATGCCCGTTCCGTACATAATGTCGAACTCTGCAGAGCGGAACGGTGCGGCGACCTTGTTCTTAACGACCTTGGCGCGCACGCGGTTACCGATGACCTCGTCCTTGAGCTTAATGCTGTCGATGCGACGGATATCGATGCGGACCGACGAGAAGAACTTGAGGGCGCGGCCGCCCGTCGTGGTCTCGGGGTTACCGAACATCACGCCGATCTTCTCGCGCAGCTGGTTGATGAAGATGCAGGTCGTATTGGATTTGCTCAGTGAGCCGGCGAGCTTGCGGAGCGCCTGACTCATAAGGCGAGCCTGAAGGCCAACAGTCGTATCGCCGATTTCGCCCTCAATCTCGGCACGCGGGGTCAGTGCGGCAACAGAGTCGACGACGATGGCGTCGATCGCGCCGGAGCGCACAAGCATGTCGACGATCTCGAGCGCCTGCTCACCCGTATCGGGCTGGGAAATCAGGACCTCATCGATGTCAACGCCGATGCGGGCGGCATAGGTGGGGTCGAGTGCGTGCTCGGCATCGATAAATGCCACGACGCCGCCCATGGCCTGGGCCTCGGCCAAGATCTCGAGCGACAGCGTAGTCTTACCAGAGGACTCGGGACCGTAGATCTCGACGATACGGCCACGCGGCACGCCGCCGATACCCAAGGCGGCATCGAGTGCCAAGGCGCCTGTGGGAATGGCCTCGACCTCAAGCTCGGGACCGCCGTCACCATACCTCATAATGGAGCCCTGACCGAACTTCTTCTCGATCTCGGCCTTGGTGGTGGCGATCATATCATCGCGCTCTTTACCCGTCGTGGGCGCATGAACGGTACGTACGGGACCTGAATTCTTGGCCATGGAAAGCCCTCCTCTTAACAATCTGTATCGATAATAAACGAACGGCTGTTCGTGGTCAACCGTTCAGATACATCATATGCAGCCGACCTTTCCAAAACCCAACCAAACGCCGACCAAACACTGACCAAAGACTTGACCGCGCGCGGCCCAAAAATGGCCGCATTGACAAATACGAGCCGGCTACCAGCGAAAAGACCCATATCGCCAGTGGTCCCTGTCTCCACAATTAAGGGGCCCGGAGGCCCCTTAAAACACGTCTATTCCATAGAGTCGAGAACGTAGACAATGCGTCCCAATGCCTCCGCGACCGCATGGGCACGAACGCGCGAACGGTCGCCCTCGTAGTGGCAGCGCATGGAGTCCACGGTCGGCGCTCCCCCATCGGCCGCACGATACGCCCAACCGATATAGAAGGTTCCCGCGGGATCGTCCTCGGTGCCTCCACCGGGGCCGGCATAGCCCGTCGCGCTCACGGCAACATCGCTCTGGTACAGCTCCAGCGAACCGGCAGCCATCTCGCGCGCCGTCTGATACGACACCGCGGTATAGCGATCGAGCGTATCCTTCTTAACACCCAGCACGCGATGTTTAATCTCATCGCAGTAGGTAACCGCACCGCCGCGCAGCACCGCCGAGGCGCCGGGAATATCGGCAATCGTCGAGGCGATCATGCCAGCCGTCAGCGACTCGGCGGTCGAAACCGTCACGCCAAGCGCACTCGCACGCTCGACAATATCGCGCGCCAGCGCCTCGTTTCTCAAAGCAACCTGCTCAAAAGATTCCGTCATACCTACCAGAACCTAGACCGAAAAGACGATCTTGCGGCAGTTCCAGAAGTACTGAGCGCCCGAGATAACGGTCAGGACAACGGCAACGGCATACAGGAAGCGCGAGACGCCATAGATACCGAGCGTCAGCGCCACCGGTCCCAGGTTAAGGCCAGACATAGCAAAAACGCACAGGTAGCCGCAGATGGAGACCATCGTGGTAGCCGTCTTGTACTTACCGAGCTTATCGGCCGCGACAACCACGCCGGCAGCACTCGCGACCATGCGCAGGGCGCTTACCAGCAACTCGCGGAACAGGATGATGAAAACGGACCACACGGAAACCGCGCCAAAGTCCAAGAACAGCAGCAGAGCCGAGAACACCAGGAGCTTGTCGGCGATGGGGTCCAGAAACTTGCCGAAATCGGTGATCTCGTTGCGCGAACGAGCCAGGTAGCCATCAACCTTATCGGTGCACGACAGGATGACGTACAGGATAAAGGCGGCGGCAGCAAGCGGGCCGTCAAAGGTGCTCCAGTCGGTACCGGCAACGCTCGTATGCGACAGCGCAGACACGATCATGAAGACCGGAATAAAGACGATGCGCACGCACGTCACGATATTGGCGGGCGTCCAGACACTCGTCAGTTCCTTATTGCTCTCGTTAGCCACGACGCTCTCCTACTCCACAACATGACCGATAAGCTCGTAGCAGAAGCTATCGGTAAACTCGACGGTCAAAATATCGCCCACGGACGCCTCGTTGGCATCCAAGTGCACCGCACCATCGGAATCAGGCGCCTGGAACCAAGCATGTCCGATGAGCTCGGCGCCGTCTTCGGTCTCCTCGATACCGTCGACAATCACCTGGGCGCGCTCACCTATGTGCGCGGCCGTAGCGGCAAAGCCGAGCGACTCGGCCAAGTCCATGGCCTCCTGGGCGCGCTCGAGCTTGACCTCTTCGTCGACCTGGCCCTCCATCTTGGCTGCCAGGCTGCCCTCCTCCTGCGAGTAGGCGAAAACGCTCGTGTAGTCGAAGCCCACGGTGTCCATAAAGTCGATGAGGTCGCGGAACTCGTCCTCGGTCTCGGTCGGGAAACCAACCATGGCCGTAGAGCGAATCACGATACCGGGGATGCGCTCGCGCAGGTCGCGGAACAGGTCCTCGAGCTCCTGGCGCGAACCCGAGCGGCGCATGGCCTTGAGGATGCGCGCGTCGCAGTGCTGCACGGGGATATCGATGTAGGGCAGCACCTCGGGCGTGTCTCGAATGGTCTCGATAAGCTCGTCGGTCATGCCCTCGGGCTGCAGGTAGAGCACGCGGACCCAAACGTTATGCGGACGCACGGCCTCGGCAACAGCCTGCAGCAGCTGCGCCAGGTTGCGCGGCGAACCCTCAGCGAGGTCCTCGTCGGCAAAGTCAGTACCCCAGATGCCCGTATCCTGACCGATCAGCACGATCTCGCGCACGCCGCCGGCGACCAGGTCGCGTACCTCGGAAATGATGCTCTCGGCGTTGCGCGAGTGATAGCGACCGCGGATATAGGGGATCATGCAGAAGCTGCAGAAGCGGTTGCAGCCATCGGAGATCTTGACGTAGGCGACAGCGCCCTCGACGGTACGCTTGACCTGCGGAATATAGGCGGCAATCTCGCGCTCGACGTCCAGTACGCCGTCAACGACCGCGACGATGCCATCCTCCTCGTCGGCCTTCACAAAGGCCGCGACCTCGGGTAGCTCGTCGGGCAGATCGTCGCCATAGCGCGACGGCACGCAACCGCACATGACGATCGGGCAGGAACGAACGCCGTCCTGCACCTCGTTGGCAAGCTCGAGCGTGGTCTCGATGCTCTCGGACGTCGCCGAGGCCAAAAATGAGCAGGTATTGACGATGGCGATATCGGCATCCTGCGGATCGAATGCCTCCTCGTAGCCCGCGGCGGTCAAAAGAGAACGCATGCGGTCGGTGTCGACCTCGTTCTTGGCGCACCCGAGGGTGATATAGAGTACGGAACCCAACGGTGTATCCATGTTGGAGAGCGGTCCTTTCGAATAATTTAGCGGTAGTTGGTAAACTGCAGCGGCTGACCGTAGTCCTGGTCGCACAGGAACTGGATCACCGTCTGCAGCGCATCCTTGGAGGCCGAGGAAACGCGCAGCTTGTCGGCCTCGATGGTCACCTTGACCTTGAGCTTTTGATCCTTGATGTCCTTGTTGATCTTCTTGGCGGTCGCCTGGTCGATGCCCTCGACAATGTGGCCGAGCACGCGCACGGTACCACCCGAGGCGGCCTGCGGCGCATCCCAGGAGACGGCCTTGAGATCGATACCGCGCTTAATGAGCTTGGAGCTCAGCACGTCGATAATCTGCTTGGAGACAAAGTCGGCCGGAGCGTTGATCGTAAAGAGCTTGTCGCCCTTCGAAAGCTCGATGGTGGCGCCGGAATCCCTCAGGTCATAACGCTGGGAAATCTCACGTGTAGTCTGCTGGAAGGCGTTGTCGACCTCCTGCATATTGACTTCGGACACGACGTCGAAGCTGGAATCTTTAGCCATGGTTTATCCTTTCGCTTACGAGCGGCTTAGTAGCTGTCGTACGAATAGTCAGTAGAATCGGTCGTCGTTTGACCATCGGTGGCGGTATCGGTGCCGTCCGCAGACTGGGCATCGGTGCCGTCGGTTCCGTCGGCATTGTCAGCGCCGTCGGTGCCGTCGGCGTTCTCGCTATTCTCGGCGTCAGTGGTCTCCTTCTTGGGAACGGTAATGGTCACGCGCGCCACACCCGATGTCTTGGTATCGTAGCGGACCTTTTCGCCGTTCTTGGTAACGGTGACGTCGGAGGGCTTGGACGTGGTGATCTCAATCGAGGACTCGGGCGTGTACTCCTGCTCAAAGGGACCGGTCGCCTGGGCGCCATAGACCGACTTGCCGTCGACCTTGACCTCAATCCACGCGGTCTTGCCCTTGGCGACGGAGACCTTGACCTTCGTGACCTCGTTTTCGTCCTTCTTGGCCGTCTTCTTGGAGGTATCCGAATCGGTTGATTCGTCCGTCGCCTCGTCGGTATCCTCATCCTCGTCGACAGACTCGGTCTTCTTGGAAGACTTCTTGGTCGTCGTCTTGGTAGCGACGGTGGTCTCGGGTGTCGACTCGGGCGTCGAAGAGCCGCAGCCACGCAGCAGAACCACAATGAGCACGATCAGCAACAGTACAACGGCACCGATGCCGGCGTAAACGATACGCGGATCGAGCCCGTTGTTCTGAGGAGCACGTGAGCCGCCGCGTCCACGGTTGGAGCCACTGCGGCCACCGGCCTGAGGCGTGCGACCTCGACCGGAATCGGGACGGCCGCGATAGCCACCCTGGCGCTGCATATTACGCTGACCCGAGCGGGGCGCGAGCTCGCCGTGACCCTGATAGCTGCGCTGGCCCGATCGCGGCGCCGAGGAGCGCTGACCATACGGCTGCGGCTGCGAGCGGAGGCGCGGCGTCACCTGTGTGGTATCGGCATCCGCATAGCCGCCGCGAGGACGGCCGGTCGAAACACCGCGGTAGCCGCGCTCGGAATAGCCGCCATCGCCGTAGCCGGCACGAGGATCGCGCGCCACACCACGCGCCGCGGGAAGCGCACGGTCATCGGGCATAGGCGTGCTGCGAAAGCGATCACGCTGCGAGCGGATCTCCTCGCTGGACCCCGTCTCGGTAATGTAGCCGGCCTGCTGTGGACGTTGACCGTAGCGCGTCGAGCGGCCGCCCTGAACCATCAGGAAGCGACCGTTGTCGACCGAGGAGCGCGAATTGACGTATCCAGCGGCGTCCTGAAAACGACCACCCTGCTGCGACGTCTCGCGCTCGTATGCCATCAGGTCGTCAAAGTAAGCATTGACGACCTCGCGCGGATTGAGGCCCAAGAAGCGTGCATAGCTCGAAATCATGCCCTGCGCATAGCCGCGCGGGGGCATCGATGCAAAGTTACCAGTCTCGAAAAACTCGATGATCTGCGGCCTGATTTTGATGGTGTTGGCGACCTGCTGAATGGAAAGGCCCATTCGGCGACGCTGCTCGAGCAGCATGTCACCAAAGCGTGCAGCCATCAGAATCCTCCAAACTCACGATCTTCACGTGCCATCTCGGCGTCAACGGACTCAAGCGCGGCGAGGCCTTCTTCGTCCAGCAGGACCTCGCGCGGCTTGGAACCATCGGGCGGTCCGACGACACCCTTTTCTTCCAGCATGTCCATAATACGCCCGGCGCGCGCATAGCCAACCTTCAGGCGGCGTTGCAGGCCAGATGTGGAGCCAAGCTGCGATTCCACCACAATATGGGCAGCTTCCCAAATGAGCGGATCGTCGTCTTGCGGCTCGGCGACGCCCGTACGGACAATACCGCCGCCGCCCACCATAGACATGGAAGCGGGGGCCACAGCCGAAAGAATCTCCTCGTGGTAGTCCGGCTCACTCTGCGATTTGACAAACTCGACGATCTCGTTGATCTCATCGTCCGAGACAAAGCAGCCCTGGATACGACGCGGCTTGCCCCAGTCGACCTTGGAGAACAGCATATCGCCCAGACCGGTGAGCTTTTCGGCGCCCATCTGGTCGATGATGACGCGCGAGTCGATACCCGTAGCGACGTTAAAGGCGATACGGTTGGTGATGTTGGCCTTGATGAGGCCCGTCACGACGTTGGAACTCGGGCGCTGCGTAGCCACGATGAGGTGGATACCGGCGGCGCGGCCCAGCTGGGCGATACGCACGATCGAGGCCTCGACGTCCTTGCCGGCGACCATCATCAGGTCCGAGAGCTCGTCGATGATGATGACCAGGTAGGGCATCTTTTGCGGCGGGTTGTCGTAATGCTCAAACTCGCCGGCGGCCTGCTTTTCGTTGTAGGTCGAGATCTTACGGACGTTAAGACGCTCGAAGACCTTCAGACGACGCTCCATCTCGGACACGGCCCACTGCAGGGCACTCGCGGCCTGCTTGGGCTCGGTCACCACGGGCACGTAGAGGTGCGGCAGGCCGTTGTAGCCCGCGAGCTCGACGCGCTTGGGGTCGACCATGATCAGGCGAACATCCTCGGGAAGCGCACGCATGAGCAGAGTCGTAATGATGGAGTTGATCATGACCGACTTACCGGAGCCGGTGGTACCGGCGATCAGCAGATGGGGCATCTTGGCAAGATCGGCGACGACCGGCGTGCCCTCGGCATCGCGGCCGATGGCAAGCTCGAGCGGACCGCCCTTCACATAGGGCAGCACATCGCCCAGGTTGACGTTCTGGCGCTTGCGGTTGGGAATCTCGATACCCACCAGGGACGTGCCGGGAATCGGCGCAAAGATACGCACCGACTGGGCGGCAAGCGAAAGCGCGATGTCGTCCTCGAGGCTCGAGATCTTGCTCACGCGCTCGCCCTCGCCGGGCTGCAGCTTAAAGGTCGTCACCGTGGGGCCGGCAATCCAGCCGACCACGCGGGCGCTGCGACCAAACTCGAGCAGGGTCGACTGCAGCGACTCGGCGGTCTGCTCCAGCTCCTTGTCCGAAGACGCGGCAGAGGCGGATTGCGGGTTGGCATGCAGAATCTCGAGCGGCGGAAGCTTGAGGCCGTCTTCTTCGGTGTCCTCGGTATCCGAGGAGGCACGGTCCGCTCCCCCATCGTCGGTCGCGGGCGCATCGGGCACCGTTGCAGCGGGCGCCTCGGCGACCTTGGGGTGCTTGAGGAAATCGGGAATCTGCGGAGCGGCCGAAACCGGGTTCACGGCAAACGGCGGCTCGGACTCGTCGACCGTATCCTGCTCATCTTCCATTGAGAGCTGGCCGGTCACTTGACCGCGTTTGGAATGACGACGCGGCAGCAGCAGCGTCTTGGCGGCCTGTGCCGGGGCCTCATCGTCCTCGTCATCGCCCTCGGTGAGTTCAATCTCGCTCTCGGACCACGACGGATCGGGTTCGCTTGTGTTGAGCTTGGGCGCAGCCTTGCCCTTCTTGGCGTGTCGGCGCGGCAGAAGCGTCGTCTTGGCGCGCTCGGCCTCCACGGCGTCGGACACGTCGACGAACGGGTCCTCGTCCTCCTCGCCATCATTCAAAATAGGATCGACCTCACTGCCCATAACCGTGGTCACGGCAGCGTCGGAGCCCTTTTGGCGCAGAATGCTCAGGTGCGGGCGAGCGACGCCGGGCACCGAGAGGGCCTCGTCGTCACCCCACGGGCTTGCATTGAGGTCGGCACGACGGCGCTCGGCAAAATCGGCAGCACGGTCACGTGCGGAGCGCAAGACGCCACCCACCGAAAAGCCGATGATAACCAGGCCGACGACGACAAGGCCGAGCAGGACCACCATCGCAATGGGTTTACCCAGGGCATTTTGCAGCGCGCTTGCGATAAAGGCACCGATGTAGCCTCCCGAGCTGGAAAGATTCTGCGGCGTGAACATAAGCTCGCTCGAATCGCTCGTGCCCGGAACCATCAAAGACAGAATGGAAACCACAGCCACGAAGACCACGGCCCCGCCAGCAACCGAACGCACGTTAAGCGGCGAGTCCTCGCCCAAAAAGAGCGTGGCCGCAAACAGCAAAATGACAATCGGCAGCACATAGGCGCCCAGGCCAAAACCTAGGTGGTAGAAACCGGCAACCGCAGCCGTCACGGGCGCAGTCGCCGGCGAAATCACGGCAATAAAGGACGCGATGGCCAAAACGGCGATCACGACGCCGGCGATATCGCGATTGGCCGAAGGCTCGACCAAGGGCTCAAAATCGTCGAACTCGACCTCGTGGCCTTTATTGGCACGCAGATGGGAACCGGCACCCTTAGCAGATGCCGGTTGGTTATTGGCTTTATTGCCTTTGGCGTTTTGTGCAGATCCGCGCGCCAAATTAAACCTCCATGACGACCGGGATGATCATCGGACGAGTGCGCGTACGGCTCCAGATAAAGTTGGAAAGCGAGTCACGCACGGCCTTGCGAATGGCGTCGGAGCCACTGCTCGTAAAGCTGAACTTGCCCTTCTCGATAGTCTTCATGATGGACGCGGAGGCATCCTCGGAGAACTGATCGTCGATGGCAAACGAGACGCCACGGCCCGAGAACTCGATGGCCTCGATCTTCTTGTGCTTGAGCGAGACGATGGCAACAGCCGTGACCATACCGTCGTTGGCGAGCTTTTGGCGATCGCGCAGGACGATGGGGTCGGTGTCGCCGATACGAAGACCGTCGACGTAGACGATGCCGGACTCGACGGGCGTACCGCGCTTGACGATACCGCCACGCATCTCGAGCGTGTCGCCGTTGTCGAGGATAAAGATATGGTCGTCCTTGATGCCCATCTTGCGAGCAAGCTGAGCATGGGCGCGCAGATGCACCGCCTCGCCGTGGACCGGCATAAAGTACGTGGGCTTGGCCATTGCCATCAGGAGCTTGAGCTCCTCCTGGCTGCCGTGACCCGAGACATGGACGAGGGCGCGGTTCTTATCCCACACGTCACAGCCAAGCTTAGCCAGGCTGTTGACGACCTGCTGGACGGCCTTCTCGTTACCGGGAACCGGCGTGGCCGAAAGGATGACGGTATCGCCCTCGTGGATGGAAAGCGTCTTGTGCTCGCCGTTGGCCATGCGCGACAGCGCCGACAGCGGCTCGCCCTGAGAACCGGTGCACATGACGACAATTTTGTCGTCGGGCAGATTATCGATATCGAAGGCATCGATGATATCCGCATCGTCGATGTTGAGGTAACCGAGCTCGCGCGCCACGCGGGTGTTGGTGAGCATGGAGCGACCGGTCACGACGACCTTGCGACCGCACTTGCGGGCGGCGTCGCAGATCTGCTGCAGGCGATGGATGTGGCTCGAGAACGACGCGACGAACACGCGGCCCGGGGCGTTCTTGATGGCGTGCAGCAGGTTGGGACCAACCTCGGCCTCGGACTTGGTAAAGCCGGGAACCGTGGCGTTGGTGGAGTCGGAAAGCAGCAGGTCAATGCCCTGCTTGGCAAAGCGGCTGATGGCGGCATAGTCGGGCGTGACGCCGTCGATGGGCGTCTGGTCGAGCTTAAAGTCGCCGGTGTGCATGACGGTACCCTGGTTAGTGCGGATGAACACGCCCAGAGCGCCGGGGATGGAGTGCGTCATCGAGAAGAAGTCGAGCGAGATGCCACCGAGGTTAACGTGGCTACCGCCCTTGACCTCGCGGAACTTAGGCGCACGGATGCGGAACTCGGAGAGCTTGCCCTCGATAAAGCCGAGCGTCAGCTTGCTCGAGAAAATGGGCACCTTGTTGTTGAGGTCCTGCAGCAGGTACGGAAGCGAACCGGTGTGGTCCTCGTGGCCGTGGGTAACGATAATGCCGCGGAGCTTTTCCTCGTTCTCCAGAACATAGGTATAGTCGGGAAGCACCAGGTCGATACCGGGCTGGGAGTCGTCGGGGAACATGAGACCAGCGTCGACGAGCACCATGTCGTCGCCGCACTCGAAGACCGTCATGTTCTTGCCGATGCCATCAAGGCCGCCGAGCGGGATGATCTTCAAGGGAGATGATTTTTTAGCTGCCATAAGTGAGTGTTGTTTCCTTTCTTCGAAACGGGTCTGGAACAACCGACGGGGCGCTTCTGGCAAACCGACCGTCGGGAACGTACAAACATGCATCACGGAGTCGACGCATTAACCACAGTATGATACCCATTTGCACAGCCACAGACCACCCATGCATTAAAGCCCCATCTGGACCCGTCAATCCCGCCGGTTTCCCGTGGGGCGGGCACTGATGAAGTTTCCTGCTCTACAGTCCTGCTCACGACGGAGGCCACATTAAGTGGCCTCCTGTTCGTGCGGAACTCGCGATAAACTTCATCCGTGCCCGCCCTCGCGGGGAACCTGCCAAAAAGGGACAGGTTTATTTTGGTTGGTTTTATCTGGGAAAATGCTGCTGTGGCTATCTGCAGATCCGAAATCTGACTACTGATTAGACTGTCTAACTAAATAGCGAGCGGCACTAACCAGACCTTTTGCTTGCGCCCGGGAGGGCCGCATATGAAGTTTATCGCGAGTTCCGCACGCAAAGGAAAGCACTTAATGTGCTTTCCTTCTTGCGCAGGACTGTAGAGCAGGAAACTTTACCCGCGGCACCCGCTGGGAACAGCAAAAGGGCGACCCCGTTAGAGGTCGCCCTTGAAATGCAGCTTATGTGCGGCTGTTACTCGGCGTCGTGGTGACGGCGGGGCTTGCGGCCTCCGTTGTCGCCGGGACGGCGCGGACGGTCGCTGCGCTCGGAGCGCTCGCGACGCGGACGCTCACGGCGCTGGAAGTGCTCGCCGTCGCCCTCGGAGGCACCCTCGGCGCGAGCCGGGGCCTCGGGCTTATCCAGACGATCGAGCGAGATCTTGCCGCGATCGTCGACCTCGATGACGACGACCTTGACCTCATCGCCCACGTTGAGGACATCCTCGACCTTCTCCACGCGGCCCTTGGCGACGCGGGAGATGTGCAGCAGGCCGTCCTTACCGGGCAGCAGGTTCACGAAGGCGCCGAAGGGCTGGATGGAGACCACGCGACCGGTGTACTCCTCGCCCGGCTCGGGAACCTTGATGATGAGCTTGATGCGCTCGACAGCCTGGTCGACGGACTCGCCGGTGCCGCCGACAAAGACGGTGCCATCCTCCTGGATGTCGACCGAAGCGCCGGTCTCGTCCTGGATACCGCGGATGACCTTGCCGCCGGAGCCGATGACGTCGCGAATCTTATCGGTCGGAACCTGGATGGAGACGATGCGCGGAGCGGTGCTGCGCGTGGTGTGGCGCGGCTCGGGGATCACATCGAGCATCTTCTGCAGGATGAAGGCGCGACCCTCCTTGGCCTGCTGCAGGGCGCGGGCCAAGATGTCAAAGGTAAGACCGGTGGCCTTGTTGTCCATCTGCAGGGCGGTAATGCCCTCGGTGGTGCCGGTGACCTTAAAGTCCATGTCGCCCAGGAAGTCCTCGAGACCCTGGATGTCGGACAGGACCACGGTCTTGCCCTCCTCCTGGATCAGGCCCATGGCGATACCGGAGACCGGGCGCTTAATGGGCACGCCGCCGTCCATGAGGGCGAGCGTGGAACCGCAGGTCGAAGCCATCGAAGAAGAGCCGTTGGACTCCATGACCTCGGAGACCACGCGGATGGCGTAGGGGAACTCGTTCTCGTCGGGGAGCACCGGGAGCAGGGCGCGCTCGGCCAGGTTGCCGTGACCGATCTCGCGGCGCTTGGGGCTGCCCATACGGCCGGTCTCGCCGGTGCAGAACGGCGGGAAGTTGTAGTGGTGCATGTAGCGCTTGCCCTCGGTGGGCTCGATGGTATCCAGACGCTGGCCCTCGTTGAGCATGCCGAGCGACAGGACGGAAAGCACCTGGGTCTGGCCGCGCTGGAACAGGCCGGAGCCGTGAACGAGCGGCAGGTAGTTGTCCTTCACCATGATAGGACGGATCTCATCGGCGGCACGGCCGTCGACGCGCTCGCCGGTCTCGACGACCATGGTACGCATGGCCTTCTTCTCGAGCTTCTTGAGCGCCACGGGAATCTCGCGCTCCCAAGCGGCCTGCTCCTCGTCAGTGAACTCAGCGCGGATGGACTCCTTCAGAGCCTCGACCTTACCGATGCGGGAAAGCTTGTCGGCGTCGCGAAGGGCAGAAGCCATCTCGTCGTAGTGGGCGAAGATGCGCTCCTGGACCTCCTCGACGGGCTGGTCAAGCGGGTACTCCTTCTTAACGATGGGGCCGTTGACCTGCTCCCACTCGGCGACGAACTCGTCCTGGGCCTGGCAGAAGGCAGCAAGGGCCTCCTGGCCAAACTTCATGGCGGCGAGCATGTCGTCCTCGGAGATCTCCTCGGCGCCGGCCTCGACCATCGAGATGAAGTCGGCAGAGCCGCCGAGCTCCAGGTCCAGATCGGAGTTCTCGCGCTCCTCGTAGGTGGGGTTGACGATAAACTCGCCGGTCTCCACGTTGCGGCCGATGCGCACGCAGGCAAGCGGGCCCTCGAAGGGCACGCCGCCGAGCGTCATGGCCAGGGAAGCACCCATGACGTTGATGACGTCGAAGGGGTTGACCTGGTCGGCGACGAGCGAGGTGGCGACGATGTGCACCTCGTTGCGGAAGCCGTCCGGGAAGCTCGGGCGGATCGGGCGGTCGATCATACGGGCCGTGAGCGTGGCCTTTTCGCTGGGACGGCCCTCGCGCTTGAGGTAACCACCCGGGATGCGGCCGGCTGCGTACATCTTCTCGTTGAAGTCAACGGTCAGCGGGAAGAAGTCATAGTTCTTACGCTCCTTGGAGACGACCACGGTGTCGAGCATCGTGGTGTCGCCCTGCTTGACCAGACAGGCGCCGGTGGCCTGCTTGGCAAGCTCGCCGGACTCAAAGGTGTAGGTCTTGCCGTACAGCTCAAAGGTCTTGGATACGAGTGTCATTGTTCTCCTTTACCCCACAGGCCCCTTGCCTGCGGGCTTCTCATGTGACGCGGGCCCCCTGCCCCCGCCACGCTTCAGAGTGTGATTGTTCACGCCCTTACACAAAAAGAGCGCCCCGCTGCGCAGGACGCTCTTAGCATGTACAAATCCTACTGGATGTTGTCGCGGATGCCCAGAGCCTTGATGAGCTCACGGTACTCGACGATGTCGTTCTTCTTGATGTAGGAGAGAAGACGACGACGACGGCCGACGAGCATGAGCAGGCCACGACGGGTGTGGAAGTCCTTCTGGTGGGACTTCATGTGCTCGGTCAGCTCCTTGATGCGCTCGGACAGGATGGCAACCTGAACCTTAGGGTTACCGGTGTCGACCGGGGTGTTACCGAACTGGGCAGTCAGCTCCGCCTTGCGCTCTTTGGAAACAGTCATTGTTTCACCTTTCGTTTTACGTCGCCCGCGGGCGACTCGATTCGCCTCGGACTGGGAAGCCGCCGGTGGAGCGAGCAACCAAGGTCGAGGTACCAACAGGTCGGTATGTTACCACAAGTAGCCTGCGCCTGCGCATCATCACCGACCCAACATGAATTCCATCGCACGGAGCCTCTGATCGGTATGTGTAGCCGCCCAGATATGCGAAAGCCCGAGCAAAAACGCCGCGGTATGCGAATCAATCTTTTGATCCATAAGCTCGTCGAAGGTCATGCCCATAAGGGCGCGCAGCCAGGCGACCTCACCAGTCGACACGAGCTCGGCACCGGGAACGGTCGAAGCGCACGACCCGCATAGCAAGCCGCCCGCCTGAGGCGAAAAATACGACAACATGGGGTCGCCGCACGACACACAGGCAGAAAAATCGGGACGATACCCGATATGCGACAGCAGCTTAAAGACAAAGGCGGCTACCAGGAGGTCCATGTGCGCCGTATCGAGGCCGCCGCCCACAAGTTCCAAGGCGCGCGAGGAAATGGCAAAGGTAAATGGATCCTCGGCATCCTCAAACGAACATACGCGCGCGACCTCGGCGATCGCACTCGCCGCACAGGTCGCCTCGTAATCGGGGGCGGCGCCAAGGGGAGCCTCCAACAACTCGGCCTGCGACACGATGTCGAGCGAGCGTCCGTGCGCGAGCAGCATATCAACCGTGCAGAACAGCTCGCAGCGCGCCGCCAAGCGACCGCCAGGCTTACGCGCGCCCTTTGCCACGGCACGCACCTGGCGGCCTCGCTCGTCAAGCATCGTCAAGATCAGATCGGTTTCCTTGAGCTTGGTCTTGTCGAGGACGAGCACTTTCGTGCGGTATGTGCGAGAACCTGCCATATGCGTTCGGAAGGCTAGTCTTCGGCACTATACCCAAAGCGGCGAATCTGGGCCTCGTCGTCGCGCCAGCCGGCCTTGACCTTCACGTCCAGCTCCAAAAAGACCTGCGTGCCAAAGATACGCTCAAGATCGCGACGGGCGTCGATACCGATATGCTTGATCATCTCGCCGCCCTTGCCGATGATGATGCCCTTTTGGCCCTCGCGCTCGACGTAAATGGTGGCGTGCACGCGCAGCACCTTCTTGGTCTGTTCGAGCGCATCGCAGATCACGCCCACGGAGTGCGGGATCTCGTCACGGGTGCGACGCAAGACCTTCTCGCGCACAAACTCGGCAACAAGCGTCTCGTCGGAAGCATCGGTACCCATGTCTTCGGGGAACCAGCGCGGGCCCTCGGGCAAAAAGTGCGCAACGGTCTCAATGAAGGCGTCGACGTTGAAGTTCTTCACCGACGAGGTCACGATCTCGTCGTCGTATTCCATAAGCTCATGCGCTGCCTTGAGCTGCTCCATGACCTGCGCGGGGTCTGCCTCGTCGGCCTTGGTGAGCACCAAGACCTTCTTGCAGCGGGCGCCTCTGACGCGCTCGGCAACCCAGGCGTCTCCCCTGCCGATGGGCTTGGTGGCATCAATCAAAAACGCGACGACGTCAACGTCGTTGAGCTCGAACAGGGCGCTTTTGTTGAGCTCGGAGCCCAGACCGTCCTTGGGCTTATGAATACCCGGGGTATCGACAAAGACCAGCTGGTAGCCGGGACGGTTAACCACGGCGCGCATGCGGCGGCGAGTCGTCTGGGCCACCGGCGAGGTAATGGCGACCTTTTTGCCATAGCAGGCGTTGAGCAGCGTGGACTTACCGGCGTTGGGACGACCGACCAGGGCCACAAAGCCGCTGCGGAAACCTGGCTCTACATCGCCAAAGCCCAGAGACGTCTCGTCCTCGTCACATAGGGCGTCGAGCTCCTCGTCGCTCATACCCTCAAACGGGTCGAATTCCTCGACCTCTTCCAGAACCTCGTCGTCCAGAACCTCATCGGTAGGCTGCATATTGTCGGACATGGGAATCCCTTTCTAAATAAAGCCAAGCGCGTGGGCAAAGACCAACAGGCCCACAATCGCGGCGGTAATGGAAAGAACGTATACGGAGGCGGCGGCGATATCCTTCGCACGCTTGGCCAGCGGATGGAGCTCCTGAGTCGCCAAGTCAACGATTGCCTCCATGGCGGTGTTACACAGCTCGCCGTGAATCACCAGGCCGCAGCAAATAATGACGGTACCCCACTCAGCAATGTCGAGCCCCACAATGCAGCCGGCAATGACAGTGCACACGCCCGCCACCAGCATGACCTTGATATTGCGCTCGGTCTTGACGGCGGTGACGAAGCCCTCCATGGCGTAGGAGAACGACTTTAAGAAGGACGGATGGTCCTTGTTCGATCCGGGAATCATAGACGGCTCCTAGTCGTGGGCATGGTTGGTGATGGGACCGACATGCACCTGCTTGGGGTCTTCGCCGCGCTCAAGCGCCAGTTCGCGCAGGATGGCGTCCTCGCAAGCCTCCATGACCTCGGCCTCGTCGTCCTCGATGTGATCGTAGCCCAGCAGATGCAACATGCCGTGCACAAGCATCAAGCGGCACTCATCGGCGGGGCTGTTGCCAAAGCCGGGGGCCTGTCGGGCAATAACCTGCGGGGCCAAGATAATATCACCGAGCTCGAGCGTCTCATCGGCGGGAATGTCTTCGTCAAACGCCGAGTCGCACTCAAACGAGAGCACGTCGGTCGTGCGGTCGATACCGCGCCACTCATGATTGAGCTCATGCATCTCGTCCTCGTCGACATACGAAAGCGAAATCTCGACCTCGCGCTCAACGCCCTCGGCGGCAAGCACAACCGCGCAGATATGCTCCACCTCGGGGGCTTCGAGCAGCGTATCGAGCTCGGCATCGTTGCTAATCAATACACTCAACGGGGCTCCTTTCGATCGCGTGCGCGCTGCTCGCGCGCATCGTCGTATGCATCATAGGCCTCGACGATGCGGCCCACCAGGGCATGGCGCACCACGTCGGCGCGCTCCAGGCGTGCAAACGCCACATCGTCCACATGGCCCAAAATCTGTTCGACATCGGACAGTCCGCCACGACGGCCTATCAAGTCACGCTGGCTCAGGTCACCGGTAATCACAAACTTGGAATTAAAGCCCAAGCGGGTGAGGAACATCTTCATCTGCTCGGGCGTGGTATTTTGCGCCTCGTCGAGCACCACGAAGGCATCGCTCAGCGTGCGACCGCGCATGTAGGCAAGCGGGGCGATCTCGATCACGCCGCGCTCCATAAGCTCATCGGTGCGCTCGCGATCCATCATGTCAAAAAGGGCATCGTAGAGCGGACGCATATAGGGGTCGATTTTTTCCTCGAGGGTGCCGGGCAAAAAGCCCAGGTTCTCCCCCGCCTCAACGACGGGGCGCGTCAGGATCAGGCGGCCCACCTCGTGGCGCTTGAGCGCCGCCACGGCGAGCGCCATAGCAAGATAGGTCTTACCGGTGCCGGCAGGACCCAGACCAAACGTGATGGTATGCGAGCGGATGGCATCCACATAGTGCTTTTGACCGAGTGTCTTGGGACGAATGACACGGCCGCGATACGATAGCAACACATCATCGCGCAGCGACGAGGCATCGTGCTCGCCGTCGCGCAGGACGGCCAGACAGCGGGAAACGTCGTCGGCAGACAGCGTGCGACCGACAGCCGCCTCGCGAAAAGCATGCTCGAAAAAACGCGCGACCAGCTCGACCTCGTCCGGGTCACCGCTCACGGCAATGCTATCGCCACGAGCAACCACATGGGCGCGAACGAGGCCCTCGAGCGCACGAAGGACGCCGTCGCTGGCACCCAGCACGCGAGATGGGTCAATCCCCTCGGGAACGGTAAGTCTAATCTTCGAGGCTTCCATGGACCTCCCTGCGAGCATGGATCAAGCCGGAATCATCGACTCCGATGATAGCAACATCGAGCAGACACGGGGCCGTAAGTCCACAGGTATCGTCCAAACGGGCATGATGGAACGAGCCGAGCGTCAAGTTGTCACCGTACTCAAGGACGGCACGCTCGACAGTGCCCACACGACGACGGGCATCGGCAATGGCGAGTTCTTGAGCAGTCGCACGCATGCGACGGCTGCGCTCGGCCATAACCTCGGGCGGTACCTGATCGGGCATATCGGCCGCCAGAGTACCGGGACGCTTGCTGTAGCGGAACACGTGCATGCGCGAGAAACCCACGCGACGGCACAGCGCCAGCGACTGCTCAAACTCCTCGTCCGTCTCACCGGGAAAACCGACGATAACGTCGCACGAAAGCGATGCCTGCGGCAGGTTGGCGCGAATCATGCGCACCGTGTCCTCAAAAGCCTCGGCACTATAGGGGCGACCCATGCGATGCAGGGTTGCCGTGCAGCCGGACTGCACGGGAAGATGCAAGAACGGGGCGATACGCTGCGGATAGCGTGCCATCACCTTGAGCAGGCGCTCAGAGATGTCCATGGGCTCCACCGAGGAAATACGCACATGCGGAATCGCGGTGCGTTCCATGATGGCCTCGAGCAGCTCGTCAATCTCAACGTGTTCGTCGGTCGCGCTCTTGCCGTCGTAGGCGCCCAGGTTCACACCGGTCAGCACCACCTCGGGCACGCCGGCTTCCTGGGCCTCGCGAACCTGCTCGAGCACGGTCTCCACGGGTACAGAGCGCTCTGGGCCGCGGGCCTTCCACACGATGCAGTAGGTGCAGCGGTGGTTGCAGCCATCCTGGATCTTCACGCCCAGACGCGAACGACCCAGCGCATCGACGACATCCTCATCGCTGCAGGCGGCAACACTATCGGACTCCACGCCCAGCACTTCGCAGACACGCTCGGCGACATCGATCTTGGACGGCTCGGCAATCACGCGATCCGAGAGATCAAGCAGCTCCTCAGGATGCAAGTTAACGACGCAGCCGGTCACGACCACGTAGGGCTCGCCCGGATAGGCAAGCGCATGGCGGACGGCCTTGCGGGTCTTGGCCTCGGCCTCGCCTGTAACGGCGCAGGTATTGATAACGATCAGGTCGGCGTCCTGGGGCTCCACCATCGCAAAGCCCAGGCGCATAAGATCGGCAGTGATACGGTCGGACTCAACCCGGTTGACACGGCAACCGAGGTTGACGACGGAAATATGGGGTGCGAGCACGCGGGCTCCTTAATCGAGGATATCGTCGAGGGCACTCTTGATACGATCGGTCACCGACTTCTTGCCGGATGCGACGTCGTCGCCCATCTCGTCGGCAAAGGCGCGAAGCAGCTCGCGCTGTTTGTTGGAGAGATTGGTAGGGACGACCACGCGCAGCTGCACGATCAGTCGGCCGCGCGAACCGCCACCGCCGATACGCGGCATGCCAAAATTGTTGACACTCACGGTGTCACCGTACTGCGCGCCGGCGGGAACCGTCACCTTGACGACCTCGTCGGGCATAATGCCCTCGACCTCAATCTCGCAACCGAGCGCGGCCTGCGCAATCGAGATATCGCTCACGAGGTACAAATCATCGCCGTTGCGCTTAAAGCGATCGTGGTCGGCAACACGCACGTTGACGATCAGGTCGCCCGAGGGCTCACCGCGAAGGCCGGCCTCGCCATAGCCGCTCACGCGCAGCTGACGACCCGTGGACACGCCGGCGGGAATATCGATATCGAGCTTTTCGTGCGAAGGGGTGCGGCCCTGGCCGTCGCAGGTCTCGCAGGGATGGTCGATGACCGTGCCCTCGCCGTGGCAGTCGGGACAGGGCGAGGAGGACTGGACCTGGCCCAGGAAAGAACGCTGGACCGTCGTCACATAGCCCGTGCCGCGGCAGCGGCTGCACTGCTTTTCGGACGCGCCCTCGGCCTTGCCGGTGCCGTTGCAGTCGTCACAGGGAGCCAGGCGGTCATAGCTGATCGTCTTTTTGCAGCCGAGTGCCGCCTCCTCGAGGGTCACCGAAAGGGAGATGGCCATATCGCGACCGCGACGGCGCTCGCGACGGCTGCGGGCACCACCGCCGGCGCCGCCGCCAAAGAACGACGAGAACAGGTCGTCCATGCCCATGCCGCCAAAGATATCGTTGATATCAACGTAACCCGAGCCACCAGGGCCATCAGCCGTGCCGTAACGGTCGTAATTGGCACGCTTTTGCTCATCGGAAAGAACGGAATAGGCCTCGTTAAGCTCTTTGAACTTGGCCTCGGCCTCGGGGTCGTCCGAAACATCCGGGTGTACCGTACGGGCTTTCTTTAGAAACGCGCGCTTAATGGTCCGCGCGTCGGCATCCCTATCGACGCCAAGTACCTCGTAGTAATCCCTATTTTCCGACACGACCGAATCCTTCCGACTTTCATTATTGTCACAGTGCGTCCTATACCCAAGCTGGGCCGGCCGCAAACAGAGGGTTTGATGTTATTGCATTTGGTACGGCGAAAGCATGGCACGCTGCGAGCAGCTGGCAAACCAAACCGACACGAGCGCGAACATGAAGCCGTTGGCAAAACCGTTGGCAAACTGCATCGCGCCGCGCTTCCACCACAGCAGGCTGCGATGGAGCACGCCATCCGAGAGCACCATGAATAGGCCCATGGCAAACGGGATAAAGCACATCACGGCAAAGGCCGAGAACACGCCCGAGATGGCCGACAGCACCAAAAACGGCGCGATGATACCCATAAGGTAGAAGCCTGTGCGCGCCTTTCCCTCCAGGCGCTCGGCCTCCACATGGGCACGACCGACCAGATCGCCGCCCGAGGCACCATTGGTGCCGGCATGACCCATGTTGGGGATGCGGACCTCGTCACCGTCGTGCGTACCGGCGGGAAACTCAATCGTCTGCTCGGTCGTCACGCGGGTACGACCGCTGCCCCCGCAATCGGGACACGGGTCGGCCACGACCTTGCCGGAACCGCCGCACTCGGGGCAAACCGACTGGAACGTGCCCGCGCCAAACAGGAAGGACAGGTCGACATCGATATGGCCGCGACCGCCGCAGCTCGGGCAGGCATGGGCGTGCTCGGACGAAACAGAGCCCGAACCGCCGCAATGACCGCAAGTATCGTAATGCGCATAGCGCACGGTCTTACGGGCGCCTTCCTTTGCCTCCTTGGCGTCGAGCTTAATGTCGACCACCACGTTGGCGCCGTTCTCGGGGTTGTACGCAGCCTGACCGCGACGTGGCTGACCCCAGGCGCCGCCGAAGGGGAAGCCGCCCTCAAAGGGATTGCCGTAACCAGCGCTGCCGGCATAGCCGCCGCCATAGGGCGAAGCCGTAGGAGCTCCAGCAAAGGGATTACCCGAGCGCATAGCATCGTAACGCGCACGCTTCTGCTCGTCCGAGAGCACGGCGTAGGCCTCGGAAACCTCTTTAAACTTTTCCTCGGCATCGGGCTCTTTATTGACGTCCGGATGCAGTTTGCGGGCCTTTTGCTGGAAGGCCTTCTGAATATCACGCGAGGTGGCGTCCTTGGAGACGCCCAGAATCTCGTAGTAGTCTTTTTCGTTCATCGTCGCCATGCGCGGCAACCTCCTGCTCACAGCAGCGTATATATTGCGGTAATTCTACCCGAGCGGCCTAAGCTAGATCCCAAAACAGCTCGAACAGAACATTTCCATCGAGCCAGCCCAAATGGGTCGGCACCAAACGAGCGCGGATGTGACCCGCAATGACGTCGACAGAGGCGATGGACCCCTCGCGGGCATCGCCAGCCTCGGGCACCCAAGCGGCAAGTCCAAGCTCAAGGGCGCGGTCGCAAGCGGACACCAGTTCATCCACGGGAATAACCCGCACGGCACGCACCAGCAGATCGGACCCCACGCCGCGCGTCATGCGGCAGGCAAGCATCAGATCCTCGGCTGCCGCCTCGAGACGAGACAGGAATTCAGCCTCAAACGCCGTGGCGGCATCGTCGCGCTGCACCAGACGTACGCGATACGCATCTCCACGAGAAGAAACGCCGGGGAAGAGCCCGGCCAAGCGAACGAAATCATCGGTATCGAGCATGCCGGCGGCAGAGCGACCTAGGCCCAAATAGCCCTGACCGGTCCAGTAAGCGATATTGTGGGCGCACTCATGCCCATCGAGGGCATAGCTCGCCACCTCGTAGGGGTGATAGCCGGCCGCACTCAGGCGATCGCGCGCCACATCCATGCAGGCGGCCTGAAAATCCTCATCGGGTTCCAGAGACTCGTCTCGGCATGCCATGCGGTAGAGGGGCGTTCCCTCCTCGAGCGTGAGCGGGTAGACCGAAACATGGTGCGGAGCCACCGCGAGCACGCCATCGAGCGTGCGTCCCCAGCTTGCCGCCGTCTGCCCGGGAAGCCCGCACATAAGGTCGCACGACACGTCAAGACCAGCGTCTTTGACCGTCGCAACGGCAGCGAGGGCCCGATCGGCATCGTGAATGCGGCCGATAGCGGCAAGCTCATCGTTATCGAGGGATTGCACGCCCAGCGAAATGCGCGTAACACCCGCCGCGGCAAGCGCTTCGGCAAGATCGGTGGTCAGCGACTCGGGGTTGGCCTCGCAGGTAAACTCAACGGGCTTACACCACGCAACGATGCGACGAGCGAGCTCCACCAGGCGCTCCCCCGCCAGCGACGGCGTACCGCCGCCTACGTAGACGGTACGGACGTGCTCGAGGGCCCCGGCATTGCCAAAGGCATCAAGGCGCACATGCAGCTGCTCAAAATAGGCATTGAGCGCAGTGTCCAGGTCGCACGGGGAAAAGCTGCGCGAGTCGAAATCGCAGTAGCGGCACTTTTGAGCACAAAACGGTACGTGCACATATAGCGCGGTAACGGCCACCCTTAAGCCTCCAGCGGATGCGCGGGCACCGACTCGCCGGCGGCAAGGGCGGCCTCGCAGGCCACGACATCGCGCTCGATATCATCGACCAGCGCCATGAACTCCTCGTACGTGGAGCAGCGAACCACCTGGGCGCGCCAGGCGGCGGCATGGGGCATGCCCTTGAGATACCAGCTCGCATACGTGCGGGCGCGCGACATGAGCGGCAACAGCTTGTGCGTCAACGTCAGGTGCTCGCGCAGGGCGTCCAAGCGCTCGACCGAGCTGCGTGCCGGCACCGGCGTGCCATCGAGCGCAAGCGCACGTGCATCGCCGAACACCCACGGGTTGCCGTAGATGCCGCGCGCGATAAACACCGCGCTGGCACCCGAGCCGCGCAGATGCTCGGCAGCATCCTCAGCCGAAAACACATCGCCCGAACCGATCACGGGAATCTCAACGGCGTCAGCCACCTCATCGACCACAGACCAATCGGCCTGACCGGTATAGAGCTGCGTGGCGCAACGACCGTGAACGGCAACTGCGGCGGCACCGGCGCCCTCGAGCATCTGGGCAAACGTCGCGGCATTGCGGTCCTCGGCATAAAAGCCCTTGCGGATCTTTACGGTCACGGGCACATGCGCCGCACCCACCGCAGCCTCGACGATCTTCTCGGCCAGGTCGGGCGTACGCATAAGCGCCGAACCCTCGCCCTTGGTAACGACCTTGCGGGCCGGGCAGGCCATATTGATATCGATCAGCGACAGGCGATCGCCCACGCGCTCCTCGACGGCAGCGACGGCGCTCGCAAACTGATCAGGTTTGGAGCCAAAGAGCTGCACGCAAATCTGCTGCTCCTCGTCGGCAGGCAGCACCAGGCGCCAGGTCTTATTGCTGGCATAGGCAAGGCCGGCCACGCTGACCATCTCGCTGTAGGCAAGCTGCGCACCGCGCCGGCGGCACATGATGCGATAGGCAGGGTCGGTCACACCCGCCATGGGAGCCATGAGGAACGGCTGCTCGGCATAGGCGCCCAGCAGCCGCTTGCTGTATTCGGAAAGCGCCATGGACCTACTCGTCCACCTTGAGGATCGCCATAAAGGCCTCCTGGGGGACCTCGACCGAGCCGATGGCCTTCATGCGCTTCTTGCCCTCTTTCTGCTTCTCGAGCAGCTTGCGCTTACGCGAGATATCGCCGCCGTAGCACTTGGCCAAAACGTCCTTGCGACGGGCCTTAACGGTGGAGCGAGCGATGATCTTGTTGCCGATGGCACCCTGGATAGGCACCTCGAACAGCTGGCGCGGGATGATTTCCTTAAGTTTGTCGCACAGGCCGCGGGCCAGGCCATAGGCCTTGTCCTTGTGCACGATAAACGACAGCGCGTCCACCTCGTCACCCGAAAGCAGGATGTCGAGCTTGACGAGCTCGGAGGGACGGTACTCGTTGAACTCGTAGTCGAGCGAGGCATAGCCCTTGGTGCGGCTCTTGAGCTGATCGAAGAAATCCAAGATGAGCTCGGCAAGCGGCATGTCAAAGCGCATCTCGACCGACTTGCTCGTCAGATGAATCATATCGGTCGTGACGCCGCGGTGCTCGATGGCAAGCTGCATGACAGCGCCCGTGTACTCGGGCGGGCAGATGATCTTGGCCTTGAGGTAGGGCTCCTCGATACGCTCGATGCGCGTGGCCTCGGGCAGGTCCTGCGGGCTGCGAACGTCGATCATCTCGCCGTCGGTCTTGTAGACGTGATAGTCCACCGAGGGGCTCGTGGCGATGAGGTCCAGGTTAAACTCGCGCTCCAGGCGCTCCTTGACGACCTCCATGTGCAGCAGGCCCAGGAAGCCCACGCGGAAGCCAAAGCCCAGCGCCACCGACGTCTCGGGCTCCCACACCAACGACGGGTCGTTGACGTGCAGCTTGTCGAGGGCGTCACGCAGGTTCTCGTAATCCTTGTTGTCAATCGGGAACAGGCCCGTATAGACCATGGGTTTGGCCTCGCGGTAGCCCGGCAGCGGCTCGGGGCAGGGATTCGACGCCCAGGTAAGGGTATCTCCCACGCGCACGGCCTCGGGGTCCTTCAGGCCCGTGACCACATAGCCCACCTCGCCGACGGTCAGCGCGTCGACAGGCGTCTCGGCAGGACGCTTGACGCCCACGCCGTCGACCAAGAAGTCGCCCTCGGCCTGCATCATGCGCAGGGTATCGCCCTTTTTAATGGAACCGTCAAAGACGCGCACCGTGGCCACGACGCCGCGGTACTCGTCAAAATACGAGTCAAGAATGAGTGCCTTGAGCGGCGCCGAGGCATCGCCCTTGGGAGGCGAGATCAAAAAGACGATGGACTCCAGCAGGTCGTGGATACCCTCGCCGGTCTTGCCCGATACGCACACGGCATCATCGGCGGGAATGGCCAGGTCGTCCTCGATCTCGGTCTTGACCTCGTCGGGATGTGCCGAGGGCAGGTCGATTTTGTTGATGGCGGGCACGATGTCCAAGTTGGCGTTCATGGCGAGCGTCGCGTTGGAGACGGTCTGCGCCTCGACGCCCTGCGTGGCGTCGACGACCAGTACCGCGCCCTCGCAGGCGGCCAGCGAACGCGAGACCTCGTAGGTAAAATCCACGTGGCCCGGCGTATCGATCAGGTTGAACTGATACGTCTCGCCGTCGTCGGCGTCATAAGAGACGCGGACGGCATTGGACTTGATCGTGATGCCGCGCTCGCGCTCGATGTCCATCGTGTCGAGCAGCTGCGACTCCATGTCGCGCTCGTCAACGGTATGGGTGAGCTCGAGGATGCGGTCACTGATCGTGGACTTGCCATGATCGATGTGCGCAACGATCGAGAAGTTGCGGATGTGGGAAATGTCAATTGAAGTATTCATGCGGACTATCTTACCCGAGCGGTACAAAAAATG